>CAMKDG010000074.1 GCA_946411205.1 uncultured Desulfotomaculum sp. | reverse complement strand
GAGACGTCATGTCTCGCAATACGTAGTTAAAAATCTCCTTGGCAATCCGGCCAAACCTGGGGTTGTCGGTGATCTGATAGGTTTCCAGATAAGCAATAGCCAGTAGGGCATTATCGTAAAGCATTTTTTCAAAATGAGGTACCAGCCATTTCTTATCGGTGGAATACCGAGAGAAGCCAAACCCAATATGGTCGTATAAGCCGCCCCGATGCATGGAATCCAAGGTTTCTGCTACCATCGTGAGGGCCTTTTCTTGCTTCGTTTTATCCCAATACCGCAAGAGAAACAGCAAATTATGCGGAGTAGGAAACTTGGGTGCCGTACCAAAACCACCGTAGGTCTGATCAAAACTGCGCTGGAACATCTGGTAGGATGTGGCCAAGATATCCGGTGGTAAATCACCGGGTTGGCTCTGCTTGTTTTGTTGCAGATGAGAAGTCAGTTTCTCACCAATTTCAAGTAACCGATTACGATCTGATTTCCAGAGCTCGGCAATTTGTTCTGAAATTTCTATTAGACCGGGTCTGCCGTAATTAGCCTGTTTGGGAAAATAGGTCCCGGCAAAGAAAGGTTTTTGCTCCGGCGTCATGATAATGGTTAAGGGCCAACCACCGGAACCGGTTAAAGCTTGACAAACATTCATATAAATGTGGTCAACATCCGGTCGCTCTTCCCGGTCTACTTTAATTGACACAAAATGTTGATTTAAGAGAGCGGCGACATCTTCCGATTCAAAACTTTCCCGCTCCATGACGTGACACCAATGACAAGTGGAATAACCTATTGAAAGGAAGATGGGCTTGTCTTCTTGCTTGGCTTTATCGAAAGCCTCCTGCCCCCAGGGGAACCAATCCACGGGATTGTGGGCATGCTGCAATAGATAAGGACTTTTTTGATTTAAAAGTCTATTGGACTTCTCTGTGAGTTGCAAGGGCAGTACCTCCAAAAGGCATATTTTTACTATCATACCCTTAAAACATAGTGACTTACTATAGCTCGGCAAGTTTTTTCATAGCTGACGATCAAAATTTTTGATTGTCAGACCAGGATTTTAGAGCAACGCATCATCTCTTTGACGGTAAAATATCAGTCCAAAAGGTAACAAAAGTACAATAAAATAAAAATAGAATCAAATAATTTTGCAATAGATGATAACATTTTTTGCAATAATCAAACAAAAATTTTCCTTATAATTTTGATTATAGAGTATATTGGGGGACATAGCATTCGTATTGATCGGAGGAAAACTTATGGCACAGAAAAAGTTAGATCTACCAAAACGATTACGGCACCTAAAAGAAGCATATTTGGATGCCAAGCCAAGCATTACCATGGGGCGTGCCTTGGCCTATACTGAAATTGCTGAGAAATATCCTGATCTTCCAAGAAATGTGTTGCGGGCCAAAGGATTTAGGAGAGCCTGTGAAACTGCTCCGATGCTGATTCAAGAACATGAACTTATCGTTGGTCATCCTTGCGGTAAACCGCGTGCCGGTGCATTCTCGCCAGATATTGCCTGGGAGTGGATGCGTGATGAACTTGATACCATTGGTACAAGACCACAAGATCCCTATTTCATTAGCGAAGAAGACAAAAAGATTATGCGAGAGCGGTTGTTCCCTTTTTGGCAAGGGAAATCTCTGGCAGAACAATGTGAGAAAGCTTTACGTAAAGAAGATTTGTGGGAATTCGGAGCTGATGCATGCATCAGTGATTTGACGTACCATATAACCAGCGGCGGGGGGGATACCAGCCCAGGCTATGACATTATCCTTTTTAAGAAGGGAATTAACGGAATAAAAGCGGAAGCGGAAGCGTATCTTGCTGACTTAGCTACTGACAGTATCCGGGACAAAGATAAAATTTCTTTTTATCAGGCGGCAATTGAAACATGTGAGGGCATTCTGGTCTATGCTGTTCGTCTTTCTACATATGCTCGGGAATTATCTGCAAAGGAACAGAATCCTCAGCGCAAATCTGAATTAGAAAAAATTGCCGAAGTCAATGCCCGCGTACCCGCTAATCCGCCGGAAACCTTTCACGAAGCATTACAGGCCATTTGGACAATACAGTCACTCTTTTTAATGGAAGAGAATCAATGCAGTACCTCACTAGGTCGTATGGACCAGTATGTGTTTCCTTGCTACGCATCAGATATTAAATCTGGCAGGCTGAATGAACAGCAGGCTTTTGAATTGATGGGTTGTTTCATGATTAAATGCTCAGAGATGATATGGTATACGCCTGGGGCGACTGCTAAATATTTTGCGGGTTATATGCCGTTTATCAATATGACTGTCGGTGGACAGAAACGGGAAGGCGGAGACGGCACCAATGATTTAACCTATTTAATTATGGATGTAGTTGAAAGAGTTAAGGTTTATCAGCCTACACTTGCTTGTCGGATACACAATCAGTCTCCGCAACGGTATTTAGAAAAAATTGTGGATGTGATCAAAGCCAGCGGCGGTATGCCTGCCTGTCATTTTGATGATGCACATATTAAAATGATGCTTAGAAAAGGTTTTGATTTTGAAGATGCCCGTGACTATTGCCTCATGGGTTGCGTGGAACCGCAAAAATCAGGGCGGATTCACCAATGGACAGCCGGTGGATTTACACAATGGCCTATTACGATGGAAATGGTACTTAATCGAGGGGTTCTTACGTCCTATGGAAGTAAGCAGTGGCTGGATACTGGAGAGCTGGAATCATTTACTACTTACGAGCAATTTGATGCCGCTGTGAAACAGCAGCTTGATTATTTGCTGGAGATGAATGCAAGGGGGACGGTTTTAATACAGAAGGTCTTTAGAGATAGTACACCGACTCCTTATATGTCGCTGTTTGTCGATGGCTGCATGCAAAATGGCAAAGATGTAACAGCTGGCGGAGCTGTTCTTTATGAAGGACCGGGAACAATCTTTGCAGGACTGGGTACTTATGTTGACAGCATGGCAGCAATAAAAAAACTGGTTTACGATGATCAAAAGTATACCCTTGAGGAGATAAAGAAAGCCCTTGATGTCAACTGGGAAGGGTATGAGCAGATACGCCGCGACTGTCTTGGTGCTCCGAAATATGGTAATGATGACGATTTTGCTGATCTGATTGCGAAAGATATTGTTGATTATACAGAAAAGAGAATCAATCAGCATAAGTCACTTTATGCAAGACAGATTCATGGCACGCTGTCTCAGTCCTTTAATACACCCCTTGGCGAGATGATTGGAGCAACTCCCAATGGTCGTCTTTCCGGCGCACCGCTGTCCGATGCGATGAGCCCTTCTCAAGGGGCTGATACCAAAGGGCCAACGGCAGTTATAAAATCTGTCTCCAAGATCAATGTTGAATCAATGAGTCTTGGTATGGCTCATAACTTTAAAATAACCCGTAATTTTTTGGATACTCCAGCAGGCAGGACTGGATTGATTACACTCCTACGAACCGCTTCCATTATGGGTAATGCTCAAATGCAATTCAATTGTGTGGATAATAAAACACTGCAAGAAGCCCAACTTCATCCGGAAGAATATCGCGATCTTATTGTACGTGTTGCCGGGTATAGTGCCTTTTTTGTAGAGCTTTGCAAGGAAGTACAGGATGAAATCATCAGCCGCACAGTAATAGAATAAAAGGCTCGAGCCATTGCCTACACCGCAGAGGAATTTACCCTGATTCATAAACATAATCATAGAAGGAAGAATATTGCATTAAACATTAATGGCAAGGTGAAAAACCTTGCTTTTTTGTTGGGTTCTAGTAACAGGTTTGTCACCAATGGCAGGATTATTGTAACCAACACGATGAGGATCCCATAGAAAAAATATTGGCTTATCTTCAGCTTTAATCAAATACATTCGTTCATTATTTACTGTGTTCACTTTTAATGTAAGTCCACTAAGTTTTTAAGCCACAAAAAATATTGTCCTAGTGTTTTGGGATCGCCCTTTTTCACAAAAAGAATCGTAACAAGTTGTTCCTCCGACGGATTTAGAATAGGTTGCTCTTTGATTATTTGATTAATATCTGAACGCAATCCTCGTTGTACTATTTTTTTTGTTTCCGAACAATCTATTTGTGATAAAACAATGCTAATATATTCTTCTACATTTCTGCACATAACCACACCCCAAACTTAGTTATTGGTTTAAGACCTCATTTGTGTTCAGTTTTTCCGCAGTAATGTTTTGATTAGTTAAAAATGGGTTTGGCTACATTAAATACACATACTTTGTTGGGAAAACCGCCGATCACTTTTCATAATAACCTCCCTCTGGCACTGCCAATGGGGCATTGCAAACATATCCTTGATCTACGTTACACGACAAAGCATGGTGAGCATTAGATTGCTGTTTTCAGGTTTAAAATAATAAATTAAAAATTTAGTTGTGGTGTAAGTAATATCCTATTACAATATTATCAATCAATATCTTTTTAGCAAATAGACACTTTTTTGTGCTATAGTACCCAAAAAGATACTTGAAAGCATTGGGGTGAAAAAATGATTATTGATAAAGAGAAAAGGCATGAGGAATGCCACATGAACGAAAAATGTTTAAAGTATGATATATGTCCCATGATCTTGGTACAAAAGATAATTTCCGGCAAATGGAAAATATTGATCCTGTGGTATTTAAGTTACAACACACTTAGATTTAATGAAATCAAAAAAAGATTACCCTATGCAACTCAGAAAATGCTTACCCAGCAATTAAGAAGTTTAGAGAAGGATAAACTTATATTCAGGAGGGTTTATCCGGTTGTTCCCCCTAAAGTAGACTACGGTCTAACGGAAATTGGAAAAAGAATAATTCCCATTTTGGAAATGATGCATGGCTTTGGAGCCGAGTATTTAGAACAAGGATATGGTGCGTCTGTGTTTCAAGACTTTGTTACCGATGAAGAGTAAATGCTTGAAGGAATTCCACATGGACTAACCTGCTGAAGAAACAGGCATAAAATAGCGTTACGCATTGAGTTTTAGAAATTGCCCTTTCAATAAATGGGCAATAAAGGAAGGTAGCTTATATTTGGCAGCTACCTTCCTTTTATTTTTCGAAAAAGTGTTAACGTAGGATTCTTGGGAGGGGATTTAGGAATCGATCTTCACGCAATCGAAACCGCTTTCTGAGAAGTAAGAGGTATTAAAGCTTTTCGCTGGGTATGGGACACCCGTAGGAGAGAGAAATTGAAGAAGTTGAATTTTAAGATTAAATCTGGCTTTTGTGTTAGCAAAATATCTTATTTATTAAAATTGATATAGAGGGATTTAAAACTTTTAATAAAATAGTTACATTTAACTTAAAAATATTTTGCATATGCAGAGTTTGAAGGAGGTGTATAGTCTAAAAATATTTATCAAAGCAACATGCTAATTACTAGTTAAGATGGCGAAAGAAATTACCAATTTTATAAGGGGGTAAAATATGTCATCTATAAGAGACTTTTTAATAAATGAGATGAAAAAATATGATATTCGAAAAAGATCAATAGAAGAAATACGTCAGGAATATATTGCTACGGCTAAAAATTTAGAACTTCCTCACGGTACTACAGTTGATAGAGTCTTTATCGAGAGCTTACCAGCAGAATGGGTGAAAGCAGTTAATGTTCCAGACGATCAAGAACAGGTGATACTATATTTCCATGGTGGAGGATTTTTTTCTGGCTCCTGTGAAAATCATCGTAATTTTGCATCTATAATCTCCGAGGCTTGCGGTGTTCGAGTTCTATTAGTGGAATATAGGCTTGCACCAGAGCATAATTACCCTGCCGCTAATGATGATTGCCTGGCAGCTTATCGTTGGCTGATTAAAAGTGGTATTTCTGCTAAAGATATTGTTATTGGCGGAGATTCTGCAGGGGCTAGCCTTACACTTATGACTTTATTATCATTACGGGATGCCGGTGAGGCACTACCAGCCGCCGCATTTATGATATCTCTATGGGGGGATCTAGTTAACTTTGATGGGGGATCTTATAAAAATCGTGCAGAATTAGACTTCATGTGCAGTCTAGAAGGTAACCAAATATCTTCAGATTACTATTTTGGTTCCTTAACTGTTAAACCTCCAATTTTATCTCCAATAAGACAAAACCTAGAAGGGCTACCTAATCTTTTAGTTCAAGTAGGTGACCACGAAATTTTATTGAGTGATTCAACTCGATTAGCAGAGCGTGCAAAAGAAGCCGGGGTAGATGTTACAGGGGTAGATGTTACATTGGAAATTTGGGATAATATGTGGCATATATTTCAGTTTTTTGCACCTTTTGTACCAGAGGGAAACCAAGCAATTAAAAACATCAGTAAATTTGTAAAAAATAATTTTAGATAACTAATACAATCGTGTTTTCTACTTAAAGAAGAGAAGAGTTATGAAGTATTAAAAAAACTTTATAACTCTTTTAATTTGCTCTTTTCCTCCAGCTTATTGGCTTAGCTAGATAGGGTAGATCTGCTTCAAAGGGTATATGATTGGACACTTTTATTTGACAAAAAAGAGCCTCCAAAGGTGTATAAAAATTGACCCCGGTAATATGGCCAAAAATTAACTAATTTCAACATTATCTTGCATTGTACGGCCATTCAGCTTAAAATTGTAAACGTGCCTATTTAGGTAAAATACAGCGAGAGATTAGGGGGATGATAATGTCACAAAAAACACCTATCATTGATGCTTTAGAGAAATACTCGAATGATAGGACCATAAGATTTCATATGCCTGGCCATAAGGGAAGTAGAACTGCAAATAATAAAGCAATGTCCCTGTTAGGTAGTCACGCCTTTGCGGCAGATGTAACGAATGTACCGGGTATGGATGATTTACACCAACCGCACGGTGTTATTCGAGAGTCGCAGGATTTGGCCGCAGCAACCTTTGGTGCAGACAAAACATACTTCTTAATCAATGGTAGTTCATGTGGTCTTCAGGCCTTGGTAATGGCAACTTGTAATCCTGGCGAGAAAATTTTAGTTCCCAGGAATATTCATCGTTCTATTTTAAGTGGCATTATTTTAAGCGGTGCCATTCCTGTATTTTTTTTACCGGAATATGATTATGAGTATGGCATTCCTTTAGGAGTCTCCCCGGAGAGCATTGAAAACTGCCTTAAAGTGCACCAGGATGCGCGGGCTGTTTTGGTGGTTTACCCTACCTATCAGGGCGTAGCTTCAGATATAGAAGCCATTGCCCGGATCGTTCATAAGTACAATATTCCCTTGTTGGTGGATGAGGCCCACGGGCCACACTTCGGTTTTCACGAAGCCTTACCAAAGACTGCTTTAGAAGCAGGTGCCGATGCTTCGGTACATGGAACCCATAAAATGCTGACATCTTTTACCCAGGCTTCTATGCTTCATGTTAAAGGGAAGCGTATTAACAGGCAGAGATTAGAAGCCATTTTAAAAATTCTTCAAAGTACCAGTACATCCTACCTGTTGTTGGCCTCACTGGATGGGGCCAGGGCGCAGATGGACTGTCAAGGGAGAGAGTTTGTTCAGCAGGCCATAGATACGGCGATGCTTCTCAGAGGGGAAATTAAAAAGTTATCGAATTACCAAGTTCTTGGTGAGGAACTTCTCGGTAAACCGGGAGTATTTGCAATCGATCCAACGAAGATCAATATTGGTTTAAATAAACTTATGATTAGTGGTCTTTGGGCGGAACAGTGGCTGAGAAAGATGGATCATATTCAAGTTGAAATGGCAGATATTTTCAACCTACTCCTTCTCGTCACCTCTGGAAATGTAGTCAGTGATGCCAAGCATCTACTGCAAGCATTAGAGAAGTTGTCTGATTATGTCAAGTTAAACAACGAGCTAACGAAAGCCTACTCAGACATACGAGGGATTAATCCCTTTCCCTATATCCCAGAGCTTGCTATGTCACCTCGGGAGGCCTTTTTAGGGTCCTCTACGCCTCTTTCACTGAATCAGGCCGAGGGAGCCATCAGTGCGGAGGTAATAACCTGCTATCCACCGGGTATCCCTGTAATTTGTCCGGGTGAAAGGTTTACCTCCGAGATTATTCACTATCTCAAAGCTATGAAAGAATTAGGGATTCATTTTCAAGGGTGTTACGATACCGATTTGGAGACGGTTTTAATTATAAAAGATTACTAGCCAAATAAATTGTATTCATATTTTTAGCCCCTGCTGCATATAGTGATATGGTAGTCACTTAGTGAAGGGGTGAAGAAAAATGAATAAGGATTTAATCAATGAAATACTGGACAGTATTGGTCTGGAAAGTATTCGGGAAAATGACAGTATTATGGAAAACTATTCCCTAGCCAAGGGTAATAAGGAATAAAAAACCGAGGTTGGCATTTTAGCCCGCCTCGGTTTTGTTTTTAATGACTTATTTGCTTGCAGAAGAAAATGCTTTGGGTGAAAACTTAGGTGGTCTGGCACTGACCAAGCAGCAGGAATTTCCCTTGGCTGCATTTTGAATGGTCTGAGCGGTAGATTTGAGGGTAGTACAAAGATGGGGAGAGATTTCAATGTTTAATTTGGCATGATGCATGGTATAACGGGTATTGGCAGGACAGTTTTTACATTTCTCTTGCTGGCTTTTCATAAAATCCATCTGCCGTGAAGTAGGTCTAATATAACCACGGTCACAATGCTCAAAGAAATCTTTGATACCTAGCGGGTCATCCTCTACGGGACAATTATAGATAATCTCAACAGACTGGGGCTCTGTAGTAATGTGAGAGGTAACAAGCTCGCAAACAGACATACCAAGGGTTCCCTTCGCCTTAAGCGGGCAGGAACAATTATCACAAGAATTGTTCTCTTTGTCACAAGACTTTCTAATATCAACTACTTCTCGAAAAGTGCTCACTTGTATCATATTTGACCTCCGTCATCTAAGGATCATTTCTATAGAATGCTTCAATAATGACAAAATATAGATGGCATAAGATAAGGTTTTGATTGACAACTTTCGACACCCAGAAGAGAAATCCTTTTTTCTAGAAGGATTTTTTTTGAAGTTTTTTAAATAGTTACAAAAAACATTTCTAAATGATTGAGAATTTTTAGACATTACATGCAAAACTGAAAACTTTATGGAAGTTATTCTAAAAATAGGTAATTTTAGATGATTTTATATAAATAGTATAATTAGCTTATCCATGATTTAGAATCAAATAAAATGAATGTGCTTTCGGTAATCCTTGAAAATGTATAATTTTGCTACTATAATTTTCATAAGAAGTCCTTCGGATTGCCCGAAAGACTTTTTACACTTTCAGAGAAAATAAAACTTCCATGGAAGAAATTTTTCTAACCAAAATCCAGTGAATTTCAAATATAACGGCAAAGGGGAAGAACATGGCGGTCTATACATTCACCCTAAATGGGAAACTAACCAGTGTCGAGGTCCCGAGCGACACTACACTGCTGGAAACCTTGCGGGAAACCCTAGGCTTGACAGGTACCAAGGAGGGTTGTGGCAAGGGCGAGTGTGGTGCTTGTACGGTTATCGTTAATGGGAAAGCGGCTAACGCTTGTCTTATCGTAACCAGTCAGCTAGTGGGAGCGGATATTCGTACTATCGAAGGATTGGGTTCTGATGGTATCTTAGATAGTTTGCAAACAGCTTTTGTGGAAACTGGAGCGGTGCAATGTGGTTATTGTACACCCGGGATGCTGATGTCTGCTCGAGCCTTGCTGTTGAAAAAAAACAACCCTTCTACGGAGGAAATCAGAGAAAGCATTGCAGGAAATCTCTGTAGATGTACCGGCTATGCCAAGATCGCAGAGGCCATCCGTAAGGCAGCGGTATCCGCCAGAGAACGAGGTGTTTAAGATGGATGTAATCACCCCACAAAATGTAAAAGAAGTCCTCGAGGAATTAGCAAAAGATCCCTACGCGGGCGTGCTAGCCGGCGGCACTGATCTACTGGTTAAATGGAAAAGTAACATTATCACCCCACCCAGGCTCTTTACTATTCTTGGCCTACAGGAATTGAACTTTATTCGGGAAGAGGAGGGGTATCTCAAGATTGGCCCCTTGGTCACCCACCAGGACTTGGCTGAATCAGCCATTGTGCAGCGGCACGCACCGCTCCTCGCTAAAGCCTGTGGACAGGTCGGTTCGCTACAGATTCGTAACCGAGGAACCATCGGGGGTAATTTGGTGACGGCTTCGCCAGCTGGGGATACCATCCCAGCATTGGTTGTTTTAAATGCTTCCGTAGTGTTGCAAAGTGCCCAAGGCGAGCGGCAAGTGCCCCTACGGGATTTTATTACAGGTCCCGGTAAAACCGTTCTTCAACCGGGGGAATTACTAACAGCTGTTTTATTCCCCTGCATGGAAGTGACCGAAGTGGGTTTTTATCGTAAGCTGGGACAAAGACAGGCGATGGCTATTTCCATCGTTAACCTAGCCCTTAAGGCAACGCTAGAGAATGCTGTCATAAAAGATATTTGCATTGCCTGTGGCTCGGTAGGGCCTACGGTGGTGGAACTTAAAAAAACTGCTAATCGCTTAAAGGGTCATTGTCTGGATACTTCGGAACTCCGCGATGTAGTGGCCAATGCCGGGGATGAAACAAGTCCCATATCCGATCTCAGGGCCTCTCAAGAGTATCGCCGGAAGATGGTGGGTGAGCTGCTTTATGAAGGCTTGCAAAGTTTACGTAGGCAATCGGCAGGATAAACTTTTGACATGAATAAGGGAAAATTAGGATAAATTCGAGTAAAATCGAGGATCTACGCACTTATTTGCTAAATTCTAGTATATTTTTCGTCAACAAGTTGACAAATGTTGGCTACCTTGCTAGTATGAAATTACAATTGCACACATTCCGTATATGCTTGGGAATTGGCCCAAGTGTTTCTACCAGGCAACCGTAATTGCTGGACTACGGAGGGAAAGTGTACCTAGGGTTCCACAACTGTAGAGTTGGTTCGGTCCAAGCGGTACAGGCGCGATTTGCGCTACACCTATAGGGATAAAAGCCCAGGCGGTAGGTTTCACTCTTTAGAGGATGAAATCTGCCCGTCTGGGCTTTTTTGTATCCTTATTAAATAGGTAATTTAAATAACTGACAGAAAAAATATGAGGTGAAACAATGCAGAAGGATGTTGCTGCTTTAGCGCAAGAGTTGAGAGTAGCTTCCAACCAAGAACCAGCGGATTTGTTTATTCATAACTTGCAAATTGTCGATGTTTTTACAGAAACAGTTTTCCCAGGTTCTCTCGTGATCAAAAATGGTAAGATTGTGGCAATTAACCCAAGTTGGCAAGTAACCGCTAAAGAGGTTTTTGACGGGGCTGGACGCTATGCGGTGCCCGGTTTTATGGATGCCCATATCCATATTGAACCCACTTTATTATCTCCCGAGGCTTTGGCCAGTGTAATTGTCCCCTGGGGAACCACCACCCTATTTGCCGACCCCATGGAAATTGCCAATGTGGCAGGGATAGCGGGCGTTGAAGCTCTGCTCAGTAATGCAGAAAATTTACCTTATCGTATTTACATAGAGGTACCTTCCAGGGTGCCCACCGCTCCAGGATTGGAAACCACTGGTGGGGTGTTGGGAGTGCAGGAAGTTAACGAGCTTTTAGCCAACAACATAGCCGCTAGTTTGGGGGAGTTGGACCCCTCTAAGATTTTAACCATCCGGGAAGAGTATTTGGCCAAAATAGTAAGTGCCAGGGCCAAAGGTAAAGTGGCCAACGGACATGCCATTGGCCTTAACTGGGATCAGCTTAATGTCTATGCAGCAGCCGGACTCTCGGATGACCATGAGTCGGTGGAATTTAAGGAACTCTTTGAACGCCTGCGTTTGGGGATTAAAGCCTTAATCAGAGAAGGCAGCACCGAACGAAACGTAGAGGCTTTGGTGAAGGGTGTTATTGAACACAAGTTACCCACCGATAATTTAATCTTTTGTACAGACGATAAACATGTGAATGATATTGTTCGGGAAGGGCATATCAGCTACAACATACAGAAAGCCATCCAACTGGGCTTAGATCCCATTAAAGCAATCAAGATGGCCACCCTCAATACAGCCCAACATTTTCGCCTGGATCACGAACTGGGAGCCATCACACCCGGTAGAGTAGCAGATATTGTCCTGTTGGATAATTTAACAGAAATCAAACCAGCCTGTGTATTTAAGCAGGGTGAATTGGTGGCCCGTGACGGTAAGCTAACCCGTGAAATGTCTATGGCCCAGTATCCAGAATTTTTAAATGCAACGGTTCAGCTTTCGGCTAAGTTGTCAGCCGCCTCCTTTGCTCTAGAGTCCTCAGGAAAAAGGTGTAAAGTCAAGGTCATCAATCTTTATCCAGATCAAATTATTAATTATGCAACAGAGGAATGGCTCAGTGTTGCCAATGGTGAAGTTCAGGTAGATACAGAGCAAGATATTTTAAAACTGGCTGTGGTTGAAAGATACGGTAAGAACGGCCGGGTGGGTATTGGCTTTGTCAGAGGGTTTACATTAAAAGCCGGTGCGTTAGCTTCCTCCGTTTCACACGATCATCACAATATTGTTATCGTGGGGACGAACAACGAAGATATGTATCTGGCTGCCCAGGAGATTGCCAAGCAGCAAGGTGGCTTGGTGGCAGTTCAAGCGGGTAAAGTGCTGGGGGTACTGCCGTTGCCCATCGCCGGTCTGATGAGTCCGCTACCCGCAGAGGAAGTTATGGCCCAAATTGATCAACTGAATGAACAGGCAGTCAGTTTGGGATGCAATTTACCCGCTCCCTTAATGACCCTTTCCTTTATTTCCTTACCAACGGTACCCGAATTGGGTCTAACAGATTACGGCTTGATTGATGTTTTAAAACACCAAATGATTGATACCGTTCTTGAAACGGAGTAGGAGGTTTGAAAATTGCCGGGAGTTGTTGGGCGTTCGATACCTCGGATAGATGCAGTTGACAAAGTGACCGGTCAAGCCCGGTATGCCAGTGACTATTACCTGCCTGACATGCTGCATCTGCAACTAGTCCGTTCAACCCAGGGACATGCTGGTGTCTCCCGAGTAGATACCAGCGCCCTGGAAGGGCTGGCGGATGTCTACGTCTTCACCGCCAAGGATGTGCCTGTGAACAGCTTTGGCCAAATCATCAAAGATCAACCGGTCTTGGCAGATGAGCGAGTGCGATTCTTTGGTGAACCAGTGGCTGTGGTAGCAGCCAAAAGTCGCAAGCTAGCCATAGAATATAGTCAATTGGTTAAGATTGAATACCAGCCCTTAACAGTGGTGGATGAGCCGGAGCAGGCTTTACAGCAGGAGGCTCCGCCAATTCACACGGAGGGCAATCTATTGCAGCATTTTGCTTTTCAAAAGGGAAACTCTGAAAGTGCTTTGGATCAGAGTGAGCTAATCTTAGAAGATACCTTTATCACACCCGTAGTGGATCACGCCTATCTTGAGCCGGAGGCGGGAGTTTCTTTCCTGGATGAGTCGGGTGTACTCAATATTATTGCCGGCACCCAAAACCCTTTTTACGATCAACAGGAGATCGCCCGTTGTTTGGGTATTCCCAAAGAGAAAGTCCGGGTGAGAACCGCCAATATCGGTGGTGGTTTTGGGGGGAAGGACGGTAATACCGTCCAACTCTATCTGGCTTTAGTTACTTGGCAAACAGGTCTGCCGGCCCGCTTGGTGTTTGACCGGGAAGAATCCCTGGTGGCTTCTTATAAAAGACACGCTGCCCGGGTCTGGGTGCGGCTGGGTTTCAGTAAAGAGGGACTGATTACAACTTACCAAGGAAAAATATATTACGATACCGGTGCCTATGCGGCGTTAGGTCCTGCAGTTCTGGGGCTGGGCGTGGAGCATGCGGCGGGACCCTATGTGATTCCCAATGTGCAGATTGATGGCTACCTTTGCTATACCAACAAGCCGCCTGCCAGTGCCATGCGAGGTTTTGGTGCTCCACAAACGGCCTTTGCCACAGAAACGCTGCTGAACAGAGCGACCAAACAGCTCCAATTGGACCCCGTGGAACTCCGTCTAAAGAACGCCTTATCCAAAGGTGCCGAGGGGAGCTTGGGTCAACCTATGAACCATTCAGTTGGCCTGAAAGAAGCCTTAAAGTTATTGGAAAAATCTTCTCTTTGGCAGGAAAGATTACAGCCTAACGACCCCGATATTGGCTACGGAATGGCCGCAGGTTTTCTCAGCTGTGGCATGGGCAAAGGCATTGAAGATAAGGCCAAAGTAGAAATTCAAAAACTGCCCGATGGTATCTATGAGGTTAGAATTGGCACAGTAGAAATCGGCCAAGGGAGCAACACCGCCTTTGCTCAATTAACAGCCCAGGCCCTGGGAGTTTCCCTGCAGGAAATCCGGGTGATCATGGGGGACACCGCCCTTACCTATGACAGTGGCTCGACAGCGGCCTCACGAACCTCCTATATCTCGGGAAATGCCTTGCTGTCTGCGGTGGCAGATGTAAAAAAACAAGAGGAATTGGGTGCGGTTTATCCTAAGGGTGTCGGGGAAGCGGTATTCCCAGAAGTTAAAGAGGTTACTTTAGGCATTGGCTTACCGCACAGCATGTACACCTTCATTGCCCAGGCTGCCAAGGTAAAAGTAAATCGGCGGACTGGGGAAGTGAAGCTGTTGCAGGTATTTGCTGTTACAGAGGCTGGGAAGGTCATCAATCCGATGGCCCTAGAGGGACAAATTCAAGGTGGCGTTGCCATGGGAGCAGGCTATGCCCTGCTGGAGCAAATTGGCTTTGTCAGTGGTCGACCCAGACAAACCAATTTATCTACCTATCTGTTGCCCACCAGTCTTGACCTGCCGGAGATCGAGACTGCAGTGGTCGAGGAGTATGAAGAGTCGGGTCCGATGGGGTTGAAAGGGGCTGCGGAAGTGGGCACGGTGGTGATTGCCCCCGCCATTGCGGCAGCTATTAACGAAGTAATCCCGTTGCCCATCAACGAATTACCGATTTCCCGGGAGAAAATAGCTGGCTATCAGGCAGCCTATATAAACAACTAAGCTTTTTAGCGGCTGCAATTGAAAGGCTGGCAAGAAACTAATTGTTTACATAAAAAGAGGAGGGCTAATCAATGAGAACGAGAGGTTGTTTTTGGCTGGTGGCAGTATTGCTTATGAGTTTGTTGCTGACAGGTTGTGGCAATAAGCAAGAGAAAGAGCAAGTAAAACAAGAGGGTGCCCAAGGGGAAAAGCCCCTCAAGGTGGCCTTGATTTTACCCGGTAAAATTGATGATGTTTCCTTTAACCAAGCGATGTACGAAGGTGTTAAAGAACTGGAAAAGGAATATGCCGGAAAAATTGAAGTTACCTACACCGAACAAGTCTATGAAGTAGCCAATATTGAACCTGCCTTACGGGATTTTGCTTCCCAGGATTACGATTTGATCATTGGTCATGGTTTTCAATTTATGGAGCCCATTATCAAAGTGGCAGGAGAATTCCCTAATACCAAATTTGCTTTAGGAACAGGCTTTAAGACCCTGCCTAACACCTGTGTTTACGATGTTAAGCTAGAAGAAGGCGGTTACCTAATGGGGACTCTGGCTGGTCTGACAACTAAAACCAATAAAATTGGCGTAGTTGGCGGTGCAGACGTGGCCGAAATTTACCGGGGTCACGAAGCCTATAAACATGCAGCCAAACTGGTGAACCCCAACGTACAAATTCAAGAACTTTACACCGGCGACTGGCGTGATGCTGCAAAAGCTAAGGAAGGCGCCATATCTATGTATGATGCCGGAGCCGATGTGGTTTGGCACTCCGGTGATGGGATTGGTGTAGGAGTTGTGGATGCCGGTAAAGAGAAAAACAAAACAGTGCTGGGTAACGTAGCTGACCAAAACGTACTGGCACCTA
This sequence comes from uncultured Desulfotomaculum sp., assembly GCA_946411205.1. Classification (GTDB taxonomy): domain Bacteria; phylum Bacillota; class Desulfotomaculia; order Desulfotomaculales; family Desulfotomaculaceae; genus Desulfotomaculum. Next base: position 1,982 of record CAMKDG010000074.1, on the reverse strand, counting down.
ACAATGTATTATCCGGCATTACCTATAACTGGACCCCCGTTGTTAAACAAATAGTCGATGATATTTTGAACGATAATTTTAGCAACCGCAATGACAAGTTTTACTGGCTCACTGTTGCCAATGGTGGTGTAACAGTGGCACCCTTCCACGGATTAGATAACACCGTATCCGAAGAAGTGAAGGCAAAGCTTGAAGAGGTTAAAAAGGGATTGGCTGAAAACAAAGTAGAAATGCCCAAATTTGAGAAGTAAGACAAAGGGGGCCTGTGGCCAGGCCCCCTTATTATCTTTTCCAGGGGTGAAGGTAGTTTGCAATCATATGCTGTGGAAATGCAAGGCATTACGAAGCGTTTTAAGGGAAATGTAGCCAATAATCAGGTGGACTTTCGTCTGATAAAAGGGTCTATTCACGGCTTGCTGGGTGAAAACGGAGCCGGTAAAACAACCCTGATGAATACCCTGTTTGGACTTTACCAACCAGAGGAAGGTCAAATTAAAATCAATGGTTCAGCGGTTGTCCTCAATAATCCGACCCAGGCTATGAACCTAGGCATTGGTATGGTGCACCAGCATTTTATGTTGGTAAGGCCGATGACCGTTGTTGAAAACATGATGCTGGGGTTGCCCTCTCAAAGAGGCCCTCTTTTAGATAAAGCCAAGGTTGAGGCATCCCTCAGAGAACTCTCAGAGAAATATAACTTAAAAGTAGATCCGAAGGCGAAGATCAGACAGCTCTCCGTCGGTGAACAACAAAGGGTGGAAATATTATCGGTGCTCTATCGGGGTGCAGAAATCTTGATCCTGGATGAACCTACGGCTGTATTAACGCCCCAGGAAAGCACGGAATTATTTAAGATTCTCAAATTAATGCGGGATGATGGTAAGTCCATTATTCTTATTACCCATAAATTAGAAGAAATTTTAGAGATTGCCGATGAAGTAACAGTACTTAGAGATGGCTGTAGAGTGGGCGGCGAACCCATAACCCCCGCCACCACCAAAAGTGACTTAACCAACTTGATGGTAGGTCGTGAGATTATCTGCAATTTTGCGGAGAAACCGCCCTGCACCGGAGAAACCAGGCTGGTTGTTGATCAGTTAACCTTACAGGATGAACATAAACGACCGGTTTTAAAGGACATTAATTTTTCCATTCGGGCGGGAGAAATAATAGGCTTGGCCGGTGTGGACGGTAACGGTCAAAAGGAATTATGTGAAGTTCTGACAGGTTTAAAGCCCTTGTCCTCCGGAAAAATCCTTTTGGATAACCAGGAGCTGGCTGGTAAAAAACCCAGTCAATTTATTAAGGATGGAATTGCCCATATTCCCGAGGACCGTCATAAAACCGGTCTGGCCATGGGCTTTGATATAGCCACCAATTTAATTATCAAAGAATATCACAGTCCCCGCTTTTCCTTGAGAGGTCTTTTAAATTTTAAAGCCATTCAGGATAATGCTAAGAGACTGTTAGAGGAATACAAAATTAAAGCCACTGGCCAGGAGGCTAAAGCCAAGGATCTCTCTGGGGGCAATCAACAGAAAATCATTCTGGCCCGGGAAATTACTTCTTCCCCCCGGGTGATTATCGCCAACCAACCAACCCGTGGCTTAGATATTGGTGCCACCATGTATGTACGGGAAAAGCTGATGGAACAAAGGGCACAGGGAGTTAGCATTTTATTGATTTCAGCAGATTTGGAAGAAATTCTTCAGGTATCCGATCGGATAGCGGTGATTTATGAGGGTCAAATCAAAGGAATTATGGATAACAAAAATGTCAGCATCGAAAAGATCGGGATGATGATGGCGGGGGTAGAAAGCGGGGAGAAGGCAGTATGCTAAGCGGCAAGACAATTCTAAAAAAAGCATTCGTCAGTATTGCGCCGTCAATTATCACCATCGGTTTGGCCATTATGGCGAGTGCCCTGCTGCTGCTCGTAACGGGTCAAGATCCGGTGCAAGCTTTCCAGACCTTGTTTTGGG
>CAMKDG010000073.1 GCA_946411205.1 uncultured Desulfotomaculum sp. | reverse complement strand
CGGTAGGCACTATTTCCATGCCGATTACTTTTTTGGCATGACCAGCCAAAAAAGTGGCAATGGTACCAATGCCGCAGTAGGCATCTACCATCGCTTCATTACCCACTAAGCCCGCCATTTCCAGCACTTTGTTATATAAAACTTCTGTTTGTTGAGGATTTACTTGATAAAAGGAAGCTGCCGATATGTGAAATTGCAGACCATTTAACTCATCCGTAATGAAGCTTTTTCCCAGTAGAATATGGTCTTCCCTTCCCAGGATCACGCGGTCTGGACTGGTGTTAATGTTTCGTACCACTGAGACAATCTGTGGGTGTCTCTGTACCAACGTTTCAGCCCATTCACTTTCCTTGGGCCATTTTTCCCCGGAGGTAACTATAACCACCATGATTTCACCGGTTTTCAAGCCTCGGCGAATGATAATGTGTCTGAGGAGACCTGTTTTAGTAGACCAATCGTAGACTGTTAGACCAGACTCATTAATTAACTGCTCTAAGCTAGTCACCACCTGATTAATTTGTTGATCCACCAAAAGGCATGCTTGATCTCCGAATCCGGCAACCAACTCATAGCTACCCTCGGCGAAAAAACCAAGTTTAATTTGCTTTCCTTGTTGCTTGAGTTGTAAATGAATCTTGTTACGATAGTGCCAAGGATGCTCCATACCTAGGGTGGGTTGCACTGGAACATTCTGTATTTTAGCGATTCTCTTTAGGGCACTCTCCACTACGGATCTTTTATGTGACAGTTGTTCCTGGTAATCAAGGTGCTGCAATTGGCAGCCACCACACTGGTGAGCAAAATGACAAGGGGAGGTAATTCTTTGCGTAGCCTTGGTTAGAATAGCCAGGAGTTCTGCCCGGGCAAAGGATTTTTTTACTTGCGTAAGCTTTGCTTTGACCCTTTCTCCGGTCAGGGCTCCCGGTACAAAGACAGCCATCTCTTCATACCGGCCCACCCCTTCGCCACCGTGACCCAAACCATTTATTTGCAGTTCTATAATATCTCCGTTCCTGACGGCTTTTTTCAAAATATACACCTCTTCATTAATTTTCCCAGTCACCGATTGCTGTCAGCTTACATAAAGTAGGGTAGGAATATTTTACCTCTGGGAGTGTCTGTTATGGCTCAGTATAAGGTGATTCGGCAGACTCGTCAACTTCAGACCTCCGAACCGTGCAACTGCTACCAAAATGACCATGTGGATTTGGTGGTGGAAGGAGCTGGTATTCGTCTGTGCCGACTGTCTAACCTTAGTGTGCCCGCTGAGATATCGGCCTATATTCCAAGGGTGGAGATTCGCCATCGACGCTATGAGAATGGCCAACTAATCTGCGAGGATGAACGTATCTATAACAGTATTACGATGGTCCATGCGCCCCGGCACCCATCCGAAAATCCATCGAATCCGACAGAACTCAAGGTTCCGCAGCCTTCCTTACCCGGTAATCAGACCACGTTAGGCCCGGTTCCGGCTGCTGATGACATAAATGAGAAAACGGGGAAAAAGAACGATCAAGCACCCCTGAAACCATCCACTCCTGGGCTGCCGCCCCCACCGCCTAAAGTACCTACTGCTCCGGGCTTGGAGCAACCAGGAGCTGCCCAACCACCCGTTATTCCTTCACAACCAGAACCTCATCCTCCGCCGGTTTCTCCGCGAGAAGCCAAACTTCCCTTTCTTCCCCAGCCCCTAAGAAAAGAGAGACCCTCTCAGCCGGTCATTACCATTAATAAAAAACGGCTTGATCATCCGTAAGTGATGCTAAGGGAATCCGTATAGCAGGATTCCCTTTACACGTAAAAAGATAAGATAATTCAAACTATTGTTTAAATAATCTGAATTATCTTTATCTTTTTACTAGTGTTTCTTTGCATTCGGACATTGTGCATTGCTTCACATTGTGGTACCATTTCTTAAAGCTTTAGGCTAGTGGAGGTGTGTTGTATGAATTTTAATAATAAAAATGGCACTAGCTTATATAAACTCTACGAACTTGTGGTACTAGAAAAAATCCGAGACGCTAAACCAAAGAAAAAGGTGAACGCTAGGTCTGGATTAGAGTTACATTGCGATGGATTTGGTCAGATGATTTATGCTTATTATCCGCAAAATATGAAACACTGGTAGTTTAAACGCACAGCAAAACCCAGGGGATAGCCCTCTGGGTTTATTTTTTTCTTAGAGATGCCAGCATTCCGGGCAGGTTACATCTCGTTTTACTTCTACTTCCAAAAAGTTCATACCTAGAGCATCCAGGGTGAGCATCCGACCTACCAGTAAATCCCCCTGACCCAGCAGGTATTTAATTGCTTCGGTGGCTTCTATGGTACCCATAATACCGGCCACAGAACCAAGAATTCCTACCTCCGAGGTGGTTTTGATCGCCTTATCACCGGGATCTTCCCGGAAGATGCAGCGAAAGCAAGGTCCCTTACCCGGTAGAATGGTCATACACTGACCTACCATGGATAAAACCCCGCCATAGATAAAGGGTTTCCCCTCAGCCACACAGGCCTGATTAATCAAAAAGCGGGTAGCCAGATTGTCGGTGGCATCCACCACTATATCATAAGTTCTCACTAATTCTCCCGCGTTTTCTTGATTAAATCGATAAGGATAGGTAATAACTTCCAGGTCTGGATTTAGTGTCATTAGTTTTTCACTGGCTGATTCCACCTTAAACCGGCCGATATCTGGGGTGCTATGAAGTATCTGTCGCTGCAGGTTGGAATAGTCCACGGTGTCTGCATCGATGAGTCCCAAGTGTCCGATACCCGCTGCCCCAAGATAGTAGGCTATCGGCGAACCAAGCCCACCGGTTCCCACCACCAGCACAGAGGATTGCAACAATCTAAGCTGTCCTGCTTCTCCCACACCGGGTAGTTGGATGTTACGATGGTAACGCTTTTTTTGTTCAACAGATAGTGTTTGGCGGACACCTTGCTCAACAGGCAGCAGAAAACGCTGCTCGATCAGATCTGCCACGCCTTTACTATTATTTAAATCAAAGAGCGGCACTCCATAGTCCAATGGTAAATCACTAACCAAGGCCAGCAATTGCTCCTGAGGACAAACGGGCTGCTGAGAGATTGCTCCGCGAACCAGCTCAATCTTAGGTTGGGAACCCGTTTTAAAACCTTCCACGATGACAATATCCATATCGGACATAAAGGGGATTATTCGTTCCAGGGAAAGTTCTCCGGTTAACTTTTTAACCAATCCCAAACCATCGGGAGTGGACATGGCTACCATCTCAGCTCCGGCTTGGGCGTGTCGCCAAGTATCCTTTCCCGAGAGGTCAAACTCAAAAGTGCCCCGGTGATGCTTTACCGTACCTACCCGGTAACCCCGGTCATTTAATATTTGAATCAGTTTTTCCAGGAGAGTGGTTTTCCCGGAATTAGAACATCCCACTAAAGAAACCACCGGTGGTAAAATCTTAGTTTGCCTGGATTTCAATAGAGTCCCCTACCTTTACCTGACCACCTTCCAATACCCGGATAAAAATACCCTCCTTGGGCATCACACAATCTCCGGCTTGGTAATAAATGGCACAGCGGGTGTGACATTCCTTGCCAATCTGAGTTACTTCCCCTAGGGCCTGCTCCCCTATTTTTAACTTAGTTCCTACGGGTAAAGAAACCAGCTCAATTCCTTCGGTGGTAAGATTTTCGGCAAAATCCCCGGGTTTAACATCCAAACCCATTTTTTGCATTTTCTCAATGCTCTCTAGTGCCAGCAAGCTAACCTGACGATGCCAGTCACCTACGTGAGCATCCCCCTGAATACCATGCTCTATGACTAACGTGCCTTCACCCACGTTTTTCTTTCTCATACCCTTCTTCGGACTGGTACAAACGGCTACTATTTTTCCCATGTTTTTTCTTCCTCCCGTACAAAATCGCCACTTTTACCGCCGCTCTTATGGACTAACCGAATATTTTGGATCACCATAGACTTGTCCACTGCTTTGCACATATCATAAATGGTCAGTGCTGCAACACTGACAGCCGTCAGGGCTTCCATCTCTACCCCGGTTTTACCCCCGGTTTTGACAATTCCCTGAATTTCTACCCTGTTTGGCGGGGCCAGTTTAAAGTCAATGGTTACTCCCGTAATCATAATGGGATGGGCCATCGGGATCAGATTCGGTGTAGCCTTGGCAGCCATAATGCCCGCCACCCGTGCTACTCCTAAAACATCGCCTTTAGCCATCCCCCCCTGTTTAATTAGCTCCAAGGTTTCCGGGGCCATCAGTACCTCTCCCCGCACCTCAGCTACTCTATGAGTTTCTTGCTTCTCAGTAATATCCACCATGCGGGCATTGCCCTGGGCATCAAAGTGTGTCAACTGGGACAAGGTTCTTATCCTCCTATCTGACTCATAACCCTGCGGTCTGTCCAACCCTCTTCCATATGATGTTGGCTAGGTTTATGACGAATTGCCTTGGCGATTAAATCCGCCAGTTCCTCCCTGCTGGCACCCGATCTCAGGGGTGTCTTTAAATCAAACTCCTGATTGCCATACAGGCAGGGGCGCAGCTGACCATTGGCGGTCAACCGTAACCGATTACAGCTGTTACAGAAATGATTACTCATGGCTGTAATAACACCAATGGTTCCTTTGGCGCCGGGAAGTCGATAATATTTCGCCGGTCCACTACCGGTTACTTTCATTTCTGTTTCCAGCGGGCCAAATTCTTCCTGCAAACGCTGCATAATTTCTGTTGCAGCAATAAAATTCCCCTCTGCCCAGGGGTTGCATTCCCCGATGGGCATTAATTCAATAAATCGGATATGCAGCGGCAACTCTTTGGTTAACCGTGCAAAATCTCCAAACTCTTGATCGTTAACGCCCCGCACCGCCACCACATTGAATTTCACTGGATGTAGATTAAGTTCCAGGGCTTTATCAATACCTCGCCACACATCGTGAAAATTCCCTACCCGGGTAATGGCATGAAAATTGTCCGGGTTTAGGCTATCCAGACTAAAATTAACCCTGTTTAAGCCTGACTTTTTTAAATTTTCTGCCATATCGGCAAACAGCACGCCGTTGGTAGTTAGCGAGATATCATCAATGCGTGGATTGGCTGAAATATATTGAAAAAGATTTAAAATATTTTTTCTAACTAAAGGTTCTCCACCCGTAATACGCACCTTCGTGATACCAACATCCGAAGCGGCATCGACCACTCGGCTGATCTCCTCTAGACTTAGTATTTCCCAGTGGGGAGTAAACTTCACACCTTCCGGGGGCATACAATACACACAGCGAAAGTTACAGCGATCGGTAACCGAAATGCGTAGATAATTAATTTGTCTCTTAAAATTGTCAATCATTCCTTTACCCCCTCGGTTAAGAAATGTGTTTCATAGGGATCCATTGTAGCAAGCGAACAACCACTTGATTGCTGGGATTCTGATAGATTTCCTCCGGTGTTCCGGTTTGGATAACCCTCCCCTGATCTAATACCGACAATCGATGAGCCAAGTGCGGTATTTCTGCATAGTCATGGGTAACAAATAGTGTAGCAATTTTTGTGCCATGTAGCAAGCTGGCAATATCTAACAGCAATTGCCCCCGGGTAGGGCTATCCAACCCGGTAAAGGGCTCATCCAAAAATAAGACCTCCGGCTGTAATGCCAACGCCCGGGCAATACTCACTCTCTGGGCTTCACCACCGGAGAGAAAGCGCACCGGGCCATCGGCTAGATGTGATATGCCGAGCTTTTCCAGCCATAGATTTACCCGCCCCTCTATTTCCTGTTTAGCTAATTTTCTTATGCGAAGTCCCATAGCAATATTTTGCCGAACGGTCATGTCCAAAAGTAGTGGCTGTTGAAACACAAAGGCCATGCGATGCCGCAACTCTCTCAGATTTTTTTTGTTAGCTATCTCCCCCTGAAAAACAACCCGGCCAGAGGTAGGCTGTTGTAACAAGGCGAGTATTTGCATCAGGGAAGTTTTCCCTGCACCGTTCACGCCGATCAGAGCCGTTACTTCTCCCTCTCTTAAAGCGAAACGATCTATATCCAAAATGGTACGGCCATTTTTAATAAACGTTATATCCTCTGCCACTAAGATTGACAACCTACGGACACCTCCCCCGTTGTTGGGCTATGGTTAAAACTGCCGTTACCGTAAAGGCTAGAAGTAATAAAATCAGGCTTAACGCCATGCCTAGCTCCTGTTGCCCTTTATTCACCGCCAGCACTGTTGCTGTGGTTAGGGCCCGGGTGGAACCAACTAAATTGCCGCCTACCATCATCGAGGCTCCTACCTCCGATACTGCGCCGCCAAAACCAGCCATTACCGCCGCCAGCAGGCCCAGCCGAGCTTCCCTGGCCATTAACCACAATAATTGCCATCTGGAAGCACCCAAGGATAAAATTTGTAATCTTAATTTAGGATGCAGCTGTTGGAAGGCTGCCAGGGTAAAGCCTGTAACAATGGGAACGGCAATAATACCCTGGGCAATAATCATCGCTGTCGGTGTATAAAGCAACCCTAGGATTCCTAAGGGGCCATACCGACTCAAAAGAATCCATACCATTAAGCCTACTACTACCGGTGGTAAACCCATACCAAAATTGACGACACTCACCACAAAGTTTCGCCCGGGAAAGGAAGTCAGGGCCAGGAAAAAGCCCATCGGTACACCTATAAACACAGCAATGAGAGTGGCCGTACCGGAAACCTTCAAGGTTAATAAAGCAATTTCGATGATTTCTTTGTCTCCTGCTAAAAGAAGTTGGATCGCAATGATCAACCCTTGCCAAAATACTTCCACTAACTAACTCACCGCCATTATGTTTAATAAAGCATAACGTACCTTTGGAGTCGGGCAGAGGGATTTCCCCTGCCCCTGACTTCCCTACCATAAACATAGTTAGCCGCCGCCAACCGGCGGAAACAGAGCAACTCGGTCACCATCTTGTAAAATGGTGTCTAAGGATTTATGCAGTCCGTTAACCAGAGAGCTAAAAACCTCTTGCTCGGGAATTTTATATTGCTCGAGAAGTTCCCGAATGGTCGTGCCTTCAGCCAACTCCAGTTTTATTAGTTCCCCGTAACGGGTCCCTGTATATTTTTCCAGACCTGTATATACCCTTAACTCAATCGACATGTCCAGGTCACCTCGTAGTTCATTATACTACAAATAATCTGGCAAAAATCTAGAAATTAAATACTGTGTCTAATTCCTCATCACTAATATCAAATGTAGTGTTATGGGGAGCCAGCTTATTGGTATAGAAGAACTCCGGCAGACGGTCATCAGCCTTGGTGAAACCCGCCTTGGCGTTAAACTCACGTTCAACTTTTAGGATGCTCTGACCAAGTTCTACTACGTTATCAACCGTTAAGCTTAGCCCATACTGAGCATTCAACATTTCTACAACGGTGGGTAGACCTTCGGGATTATCCAGTACAGCAAAGGCTACGAACAGGCAAAGTCCGGTGGCATCTACAGCGGCAGTGGCAATCTGTAGGTTTCTGGATAGATCCACCTGACCATCAGCTTTGGTGGGATCTACAAAACCGCCGACTTTCAGAATGTTAGAGGTTACCGCATAACCGGCAGTATGGTCGCCGCCCATGGGGGTGGTGGCATACGTGACACCGTTACCCTTGCAAGACCTGGGATCGTAAGCAGGAATTCCTTGGCCCTTGACGGCAGGAACGCGGGTTACACCATAGGCTTTCCCGACAAATACAGAACCATTTCCTAAAATACGACCAGCGGGAGTACCTTGTCCCACTTCTTCCAATGCCTTGATAGCTGCTGCAGCATCACCAAAGGGAATGACACCGGCATCCATCAGAACGCCTAAAGCAACACCCATTTCAATGGTATCCAGACCAATATCGTTACACAGGTAGTTCAGTTTAGCCACAACATCCAGATCACTGATTTCTAAGTTAGGGCCAAAGCACCAGGCGGTTTCATACTCGATGGGAGAGCATACTTTACCGTCGGGCATCGGATAGACGTTCGAGCAACGCATTACGCAACCAGGGTGACAAGCGTGGGTAGCTTTACCACCACGGGCCTTGGCCACTTCAGCCAGAGTCTCACCGCCTACGTTATTAGCAAGATCAAAACGACCGTTGTTGCTAAAGTTGCGTACCGGCAGCGTGCCAGCTTCGTTAATAATATTCATCAGAACATTGGTACCAAAGGCCGGTAAACCTTCACCGCAAACAGGGTGGCTGGTTAGGATTTTGGCAAATTTCTTAGCGGCTGCGGAGAAACGCTCTTTGTCCTTAACCGGTACGTCAAAGGTTTTAGGAGCATCCACCACAATGGCCTTTAAGCCTTTGGAACCCATCACCGCACCCAAACCGCCACGGCCTGCGTAACGGCTGGAGTTCCCGTCGCTATCGTTATTGGTAACACCGGCACTGGCTAAGAGCATTTCGCCAGCGGGACCAATGGTGATAACGCCCGCTTTTTTGCCATAGCGTTCAAGTAGAATTTCAGTTACTTCATAGGTCCCTTTACCAGCCAAGTCATCTGCAGGTAGAATTTCGGCACCTTCAGGAGATACCTTAACCAGCCAGAAACCCTTTTCCTTCGGCAATCCTTCTACAACAATGGCTTTGATGTCCAAGTTGGCAATCTTTTGGGAGCAAATACCGCCGGCGTTAGATTCCTTGATACCGCCGGTTAAGGGGCTTTTCGCACCTACGGACAAACGTCCGGAAGAAGGTGCATTGGTCCCGGATAATAAACCCGGAGCAATCACTATTTTGTTAAACTCGCCCAGGGGATGGCAGGTAGCGGGAACTTCATCCAAAACAAATTGCGAAGTCAGTGCCCGTCCGCCAAGGGATAGATACTTTTCAGGACATTCTTCCCATTTCAGTTGCTGATTGCTCATGTCAATTCTCAAAAACTTAGGCACGGAATCCCTCCTTAATCTTAAATATTTCTGCTAATTTATTGATTGCTACTATTTTAGGCATCCCCCCCTATATTAATGTATGAAAAGCATAATGAATTCTCATTATGCAAAATATGTACCTAGCGAATTTATCTCGGTCAAAACGTAATTGTTTCATAAGAATACATGCATCGTTCTAATATAGTACAAGTGTACCAAAACACTTCAGTGATAACAACCAATTGGCGGCGGATTTACCTGTTACTTTAGGACTCGATTTTGCTACTCTTTTTCTTTAGAATAGTATAAAAAGGAGTGATCGGCTTTGGGTACTATCGAATTACGGGGCTTTGCGAAACTCCATCAGGTTTTCAAAGAAAAGGGTCTCGGCTTTCCCGACTATTTCGAGGTAAATGATGGCTTGACCGGCAAGCAGTTAATCCAAGCATTAGAACTGAATCCTGAAGATATTGAAGCTATTATGGTCAATGGGACGGTCTGTAGTATGAAACAGGTAATCAAACCCGGGGACAGAGTAGCCATTTTACCTCCGGGAACTCCGGGACCCTATCGGGTTATTTTGGGAATCGTTGGTAAAGAAGCCTAGGGTAGGTAAAAAAGTATGGGACTCTATTTCCATACTTTTTTATTTCTTAAAGAATATTGATGTTGTATTCCTTCGCTTTACGATAGAGAGTATTTCTGCCAATCCCTAACACACGGGCAGTCATACTGACATTGCCGTTGAAAAAATCGAGGGTTTCTTTAATGGCCCGCGCTTCCATCTCTTGCATGGAAATCGGAAACGCCGTGGTTAATCCTTTTTGAGCCATCACCCGGTGTAAAGCACGGTAAAGGTCTTCTACCTGTAGATATAATTCCACTAATTTCTCATCAGCCAGCCCCCCCAGGTCCTCCACTTGGACGTTTAGCAACTCCGCATTCGGGCTACCCACTGGTTGCTGTTCGCTACGATCTGTCCTGATAACGTCCAATAGTTGGCCGTTAAATTTTCCGGCCAGATGTTCCGGCAAAATCGTATTCCCTTCACACAAAGCCAGAGCCTGTTCCACCGAATTGGCTAACTCACGGATATTACCAGGCCAGTGATAGTTTAACATAGCCTCCATACAGGAAGTAGAAAAAACCGGCATCGGCCCAGCATTCCGATCAAGAAAACGCTGCATAAAGTACTCCACCAAGTGGGGAATATCCTCTTTTCTTTCTCTAAGCGGGGGCAATTCTAGCCGGATTACATCCAAGCGGTAGAACAAATCCTCTCGGAAAGCCTTTTGGCTTACTGCTTCTTCTAAATTTACGTTGGTAGCAGCAATGATTCTAACGTTGGTCTTAACCGGTTTTTCGCCACCTACCCGTAAAAATTCACCCGTTTCCAACACGCGCAGTAATTTTACTTGTATCGCCAAACTGGCTTCCCCAATTTCATCTAAAAATAAGGTTCCATTATTAGCTAATTCAAAAATTCCTTTTCTTTGTACACTGGCTCCTGTAAAGGAGCCTCTTTCATGTCCAAATAACTCACTTTCCAAAAGGTTTTCTGGCAGTGCTCCGCAGTTAATAGCTAAAAAGGGGTTGTCCCTGCGATGGCTGGCAGCATGAACAAACTTGGCCAGCACTTCTTTCCCGGTACCCGTTTCGCCATGAATTAAAACGTTAATATCTTTGGTCGCTATACGCTCTGCAATGGATACCAGGCTGGTCATTTGGGGGGTTTGGCCCACCTGAAAACCAATTTCCTCAGCCACCTTAGACCAGCTATAGCTTTTCCCCGGTTGTCCCAGTGTCTTACTAAAGGAAAAGGCTCTTTCAATGAGTTGTTCCACCAAGGCAATATCATCAAAGGGTTTCTCTATATAATCAAAAGCACCGTATTGAATTGCCTTAACAGCGGTACGGGTGGTGCTGTACCCAGTCATAATAATTACTTCACACTGGGGCTGTTTTTTCTTGATATGCTGCAAGAGGTTGAGTCCGTCGGCATCCGGCAGTTTTAAATCAACCATCGCCACGTCAAAGGCTTCCTGCTCAATTAACTCATATGCCTGGGCTCCGGAATTGGCCACACCAATATGGTACCCTTTCCTACGTAACAGCCTACTAAAGAAAGTTCCTACATGCTGCTCATCGTCAATGATTAAGATTCCTGGCATGTTGTCACCCATTCGTTCTCACCTCCGGAACTTTTAGTGGTAATTTGAATTTAAAAGTACTACCAACTCCTGTCTGACTGTCTACTTCCAGAGTGCCACCATGGGATTGGGCAATTCCTAAGCTAACAGAAAGCCCCAATCCAGTGCCTTTACTGGCTTCTTTACTGGTGTAAAAGGGGTTAAAGATTTTGGTTAAACATTCTGGCTGGATACCACAGCCATTATCTTTAACGGTAATCATCGCCCAGTGATCCTGCACCGCAGTGGTTATAGCAATTACTTTTTCCCCATCCCGGTCCTCCAGCGCATCCCTGGCATTTAACAGTAAGTTAATGACTACCTGTTGTAACTGATGTCCATTAGCCATCACGATGGGTAACGTCGGATCCAGTCCCTTGATAATTTGAATGTTGTTCCGATTAATTTGATAATGAATTAAGCTTAAAACCTTTTCTACCTGATCGTTGATATTGGTTTCTTTCAAGGAGAATTGACCCTGCCGGGAAAAGGATAGCAGGTTTTGAATAATTTTTTTACACCGCATACCACAGGAAATAATATCATCCAGCCACTCTGACCGGGGATCATCATTTCCTAGATCACGTTGCATCATCTGGGCTGTACCGATAATAACAGTCATTGGACTATTCAATTCATGGGCTACCCCGGCCGCCATCTCACCAATGGCTACCAGTTTGGTTGAATGCATTAATTGAGCTTCCATTTTGACCTTTTCAGTCACATCTTTTAAATGAAGAATTACCGCGTAAATCTCCCCAGTGGAATCCACCATGGGATAATAAAACGCATCAAAAATAGCACCTTCATTTTGAATTTGGCAGTAAACTCCCCGTCCCGTTTGATGGACCTCATGAAGAGAGCAATTTTCACAGGGAGTGGTACGGTTCCAGAGAATCCGGTAGCATTTTTGTCGATCGCCAAATTCCTCAGTGATCAATGCCAGCTCCTGGTTGCGGAGATTATGCCTTAAAATATGATGGTTTTTATCAATTAGAAAGATGGGGTCCGGCACCGCCGTAAAGGTAGCCTCCCATTCTTGTTTTCCTTTGGAAACCTCTTTGTATAGTCTGGCATTCTCAATACAAATAACCAATTGATCCGCCAATTGTTCTATAAAGTTTAGCTCGGAGTTACCATAGGTAAAGGCTTGATGATTATCTCCGACAATCAGCACCCCAATAACCCTTTGGCGTACCAACAGGGGCACCATGGCCATGGATTTGAGACCCCAGTTTTCCACCGGGTCCTTTTCATCCACCAGCGAGCAGATGTACTCCGGCTTGGTATTTACGTTATACAGTAACCGTTGACAGCCGGTATAGGACTGCCACAGCACGGAAGTTTTAGGGAGGGACTGTCCCAAACTGGCATTCACAGGAATCGCTGCCGTCATCACTAAACAATCTCCCTCGGCTAGTGCCAAGCCCAAGAAACTGCAGGGAACCGCCTGAGGTAGTCGATTGTAAACCCTTTCGACAATATCCGACAGTGACATATCAATGTTAATATCTTTAATTAACTGGTGTAATATTTCCAAACGATTGATCTGAATCTTGATCTGCTCGTTGGAACGTTGGACTTCTAAATAATAGTTGAGCTTAGAAGAGTTTACACCGGTAAGATTTTGTATGATCGAGAGTTTATCATCAAACATGTTGTTCCCCCTTACAGGGCTCTTCTGTATAGATCCTCAATTTCGGTCGCGCTGGTATCCCTGGGATTGGTTACCAGGCAGGCATCTTTCAGAGCATTTTGACTCAGTTTTTGAACATGTTCCTCCCGCATCCCCACTTCCGAAAGCCTCTGGGGAATACCAATATCTCTAAACAATTTTCTTACAGCGACAATACCCCGTTCGGCTGCTTTCCATTTACCCAAACCGGTAGTTTGCACACCAAGAGCCTCCGCAATATTGGCAAATTTTTCTCCACAGGAAATCATATTAAATTCCATTACATAGGGCATTAAAATACCGTTAGTCTCGCCATGGTGTAAGTCTAAAAGCCCGTCCACCTGGTGTGTCATGGCATGGGTCGCCCCTAAAATGGCATTGGAGAAGGCTAGGCCGGCCTGTAGGCTAGCCATGGCCATGGCCGATTTAGCTTCCAAATTAGTTCGGCAAGCCACTGATTCCCTTAAATTAGAAGCAATCAGACGCATAGCTGCCAAAGCGTGGACATCTGTTAAAGCGGTGGCGGCCAGAGATACATAGGCCTCAATGGCATGACTCAGGGCATCCACACCAGTGGCAGCGGTTAATCTGGCACTCTTAGTCTGCAACAACAACGGGTCAACGATGGCGATATCCGGAATGAGGGATTTCGAGATAATGGCCATTTTTACTTGACGTTTTTTCTCGACAATCATCGAAAATTGGGACACTTCGGCGCCGGAACCACCGGTGCTGGAGACAATGACCATGGGAGGCAGCGGGGAAGTAATTTTATTGACTCCCTCATAGTCCTTAATCTGCCCACCGTTGGTAGCCAAAATGGCAATAGCCTTGGCCACATCGATGGGGCTGCCGCCCCCGACGGCAATAATACCATCACAACCACTTTCTAAATATTGCCCTGCCGCAACAGCCACTTCCGTATCTTTAGGGTTGGTGGTTAAATCGTACCAAACGCAGGAACTAATTCCTAACTCCTTTAAATAGGCCAGAGCTTTATCGACCCAACCAGCCTCCATCACGCCCCGATCGCTCACTAAAAAAGCCTTTGTAATTCCGATACGATAGGCGCTCTCGCCAATCTGACTAAGTGCTCCCAGGCCAAAAATCACTTCCGGAGCCACAAACTTACTAATATGTAAAAGATTATTTTCAGGCATAACGAAGTCCCTCCTACATCTATCAACCAAGGACTGTCTCATGAATACTTCTTATACTTTCTTTAATAGAGATTTTATATTTTCTGAAAGTATAAATATTCTCCAAAAATACTTTGAATACCTTCCTATAGATAAAAAACAGGTGGACCCATGATCCACCTGTTACAGCAAAATATAGTAAGGGGTTTTATGATGGTTAGATTTACAGAGCAACCTTGAAGATATTGATTACATCTTCTAAAGTGGCTTTTCTTGGGTTGGTAAAGCTGCAAGCATCCTTCATAGCATTTTCAGCCATGATCTTCAAGTCTTCTTCCTTAACACCCAGTTCGGTTAAGCCGGCGGGAATACCTACGTCGGCAGACAACTTCCGAATGGCAGCCAGGGCTTTGTCAGCGGCTTCTCTGACAGATAGTCCTGTTACATTCTCACCCATGGCAACGGCAATATCTACAAAACGATCGGGGCAGGCGATCAGGTTAAAGGCTTCCACATGAGGCAGCAGGATGGCGTTGCAGACACCGTGAGGCAGATTGTAGAAACCACCCAACTGGTGAGCCATAGCGTGAACATAACCCAGAGAAGCATTGTTAAAGGCCATACCAGCTAAGAATTCAGCATAGGCCATTTTATCACGGGCTTCCATGTTTTCGCCGTTAGCCACAGCATTACGCAGGTTGTTGGCAATTAGCTTCATGGCCATTAAAGCTGCAGAATCAGTTACAGGGGTAGCAATGGTGGATACATAAGCTTCCACGGCGTGGGTTAGTGCATCCATACCAGTGGCAGCGGTAAGAGCAGGAGGCATACCAACCATTAACAGCGGATCGTTGATGGCTACATTCGGGGTGCAACGCCAGTCAACAATGGCCATCTTAACATGATTACTGGTATTCGTAATGATGCAGAAACGGGTCATTTCAGAAGCAGTACCGGCGGTGGTGTTTACAGCAATGAAAGGAGGCATCGGCTTAGTGGTCTTGTTGATGCCTTCACAGTCACGAATGTGACCGCCGTTGGTAGCTACCATGCCAATACCCTTCGCACAGTCGTGGGAACTGCCGCCACCCAGGGAGATAATCATGTCAGCACCGCACTCTTGATATACTTTTAATCCATCATGTACGTTTACATCGGTAGGATTGGGCTCTGCACCTGCATATATGGTAACTTTTACTCCCTCAGCTTCCAGCATACCTTTAATGTCATCAGCCATACCGCCGGAACGTCCTAAGAACGCATCAGTTACAATTAATACATTGGTACCACCAAGGGTTTTTACTTGAGCAGGGATTTCCTTGTGAGCGCCTACACCCATCAAGTTAACCGTAGGAATAAAATAACCATAAACTTGTTCGCCGAGTGCCATTACTAAACTCCTCCTTAAAATAATTTATTTAGTGTGGGGAAATTCCCCTCGTTGACTGCTAACTAATAAAGCAAAGTTCGTGCCAAACCATTCTGTATTAAATAAATTTTCGAACTATATTGATAATTAAGACTTTGCCAGCAACATTGCTGCAAAAAGGACCTCGTTTTTTTATTCGTTTGTTTTGAAATAGGACAAGAGGGCCGTTACAATATTGAACACCGCTCTATCCTTGAACATTTATCTACCCTAGCAGGAGACTCCCCCCAGATAGCGAATAGCGTATGTAAGACAGGAAATGTAACCTTTCCAGGGGGATGATTCTATGAGAAGAATTCTAATGGTTCTATTTTTTATGACTCTTCTCACGCTACCGTTAGGTTGTGGCTTTAGCTCCGGGGAATCTGCTTCCATGGAAGCGCCTCCTGCCCTGCCACCACCGGCTCCTCCCGAAACCATCACCATTACAGCGGTGGGTGATTTTCTCATGCATATGCCGGTGATTAAATCGGCCCAACTGGCAGATGGTTCCTATGATTTTAAACCCATTTTTTCTGAAGTAAAGGGATTATTAAGCAGTTCTGATCTAACCATTGCCAACTTGGAAACAAGGTTGGCAGGAAAACAATTTGGTTATTCCGGTTATCCGGTATTTAATTGCCCAGAGGATCTGGCCTATGATTTAAAGGACTTAGGCGTGGATGTGGTCACCACGGCTAATAACCATAGTTTAGATCGGGGTTGGCCGGGCATCGTGAATACCCTTACGCATTTAGAATCTGCCGGTCTCTCCCATGTTGGCACCAATCGGAACCCAGAAGAAGCAAACCAGGTTTTTATCACTACCGTAAAAAATATTAAGGTAGGTATTTTAAACTATACGGAAAACACCAACGGCATTCCCTTACCCAAGGGGAAAGAGTTTGCTGTGAACCTAATGAATGCCGAAAAAATCTATGCTGATATTGATAAATTACAGTCCCAAGGTGCTGAGGTCATCATTGCTTACCTTCACTTCGGTACTGAGTATCAACGACAACCCAACGAGTTTCAACGTAAGTTGGTGCAAGAACTTTTTACGCGGGGTGTAGACATTGTATTTGGCGACCATGTACATGTAATTCAGCCAATAGACTTTCAAAAAGTACCTGCTGAATCTAACGAAAAAGCAAGTTTCGTGGTCTATTCCTTGGGGAATTTTATTTCTAATCAAACCTGGCGTTATTCCGACTGTGGTTTAATTGTCAATGTAGTTTTGGAAAAAAATGCTGGCCGAGTATCGTTAAAAACAGCCGATTATATTCCCGTTTGGGTAGATACCTATCGCCAACAGGGGCAAAAAAAATACCGGGTTTTACCGGTGCAAAAAGCCCTAGAGGATTACCAAGCGAAGGCGGACCCCCTACTGGACGGTAACGATTTTATCAAATTGCAGGAAGTTTGGCAGGACACCACCTCTCTCATTTCTGAAGCCTGCCCGGTGATGGCTCCTAAAGAAGTACCTGGTGGCAGCAAACTATAACTAACCAAAATCTGGCGTAATGCCAGATTTTTTAATGCCCAAAAGTCGTTCAAAATACTAACAACTTTGTAACAAACATCTTCATTTTACATATTATGGGATAAAAAACGAGGTGAATCTTTATGGGATTAACGGAAATTACATTACAAAAACTACGTATGGCCAACTTACGCCTAAAAATGCTCCTAATCATCCTTGTCTGCACTTCCTTGTTTATAGCCGATAAATTATCGTTGCATCAACCATTTTCACCGGCAATTTTTCTTCCTCTCCATACTAATATAGAATTTTTTTGTGTCTTTGTTGCCCTTTGCACCTTTACAGTGACTTGGTATTCCAACTTAAATAACTGTTGTTATTACAGTTTTTTTATTGGGCTGGGTCTGTTAGCCGTGGGTTTTATTGATTTGTTTCACTTTTACTCCTATGAAGGGATGCCTACTATTTTTGCTCAACCCTGTCCTAATCAGGCCACCCTTTATCATGTTATTGGTAGATATATCATGGCCGTTGTCTTCCTCGTTAGTGTTTACTTTTACAAGAAAGAATGGTGCTACCTTAACCGATTTAAATACTATTTCCTAGCTGCTACCTTGGCACTGGTGGGCTTTATTTTAGTAACGGTATCTTGTGATGCACAAATATATCCGGCTATGTATACGGCGCAAGGTTTAACCCAGGCTAAAATCATCTGTGAGTACGTTATCATCGGCCTGCTGGTTACCGCGGTAGCCGGCTATCTGTGGTTATATAAAAAGTATATGGATAACTATCTACAACTCATTATCGCAACTTTAACCATCTCTATTTTTAGTGAATTATGCTTCATCTCTTACGACAAAGTTTACGATACCACTAATTTGTTAGGCCATATTTTTCGTTTCGCCTCTTATATTTTAATCTACGTAGCAATTTTTATGAACAATGTCAAAAAGCCCCACCTGGCTTTGGTTGAAGCCAGGGAAGAACTAGCCAGCGCCAATGACATCCTGGAAGAGAGAGTACGTCAACGTACTCGGGATCTGCAAGAAGCCAATAAACGATTATCCAGGGCAGCCACCCACGATTATCTTACCGGAGCCATTAATCGGATGGAGTTTTCTCATCGTTTTAGTAAAATGTTAGATAATTCAAAGGAAGAATCCTTACACTCGGTAATTGCCCTCGACTTTGATTCCTTTAAAAAGATTAACGACACCTTTGGCCATGCCGTCGGAGATGAATGTCTAAAAAC
>CAMKDG010000072.1 GCA_946411205.1 uncultured Desulfotomaculum sp. | reverse complement strand
AAGCCAGTGGTACCAGCGGCATGAAGGCAGCGGCCAATGGTGTTATCAATTGCAGTGTATTGGATGGTTGGTGGCCTGAGGCCTATCACCAAGACAATGGGTTTGCCATTGGCAAACAAACCGGTTACCGTACCGAAGAAGAACAAGATCAGGACGATGTCTATAATCTGTATGCCTTATTGGAGGATCAAATTATCCCCACCTATTATCAACAGGTGGACGGTTGCCCCCATGAATGGATTAAGATCATGAAGAACTGCATTAAGACCATTGCACCGGAATTTAGTACCGAACGCATGGTAAAGGAATACACCGAGCGTTTTTATACTGAAGCCATTCGACGGGGGGAGAATTTTTCTGTAAACCATTTTCAAGTAGCCACGGAGATTCAGGATTTTAAAAGGTATATCAAAGAGAATTGGCATCATGTAACGGTAAAAAATGTGCTGGCTAACGGAATCAACGACAGTGCATTAAAGGTGGGAGATGCCCTAAGCCTAACGACAAATGTATACCTGGGGCCTATCCAGCCGAAGGACGTTCGAGTGGAAGTGGTTTATGGTTGTGAAGGGGAGGGGCCTCATACTTTGGAGCAAATTAAGACAACGCCTTTATATGCTGAAGGACCAAAGGATGAGGGGATTTACCAATATCGGGGAGGGTTTACCTTAGAACAGGGCACCTGTGGTTTTACAGTGCGAGTTCGCCCGGATCATCCACTTTTTGCGACCAAGTTTGAATTACCGCTAGCCAGCTGGGCGCGAAATTTCTAGTAGGGAGATCTCTCAAACAGAAGGTTTTTAATTTTACCTGTTTTCACATAAAAAATCTTTTATGCAAGCATAATAATCTATGTTTGGAAAGGAGGTGGACTAATTGCCTAGCATTAAATGCAGTGTTACAGAATGCAGCTATAATAAGGAAGTAGAATGTTTTGCTCCGATGATTCAGGTTGCACGGGACGGTAGCCTGAGTAACGCTAAAAATTCTGATAACACCAAATGTGAAACATTTAAACCAAAAGGTTAACACAAAGGTCAACCCGTTTATGGGTTGGCCTCTCTAACTTTTGGTTGTTGAACATAGAATTAGGTTGGTGCCACTTTCGGGTACGTAATCGAGTATGGTGGAGAATTGGCCAGAGCTAATTACATTTTGGGCAATTCGGATATTTTTTCTTATCTAAATAAGTTTTGAAAGTTGTGATATACCTTACATTCATTGGTAGATTGTTCTGATACTGTCTAAGAAAACAAGTTTACAGCAGCTAATTGTTTTGATAGGATTGAAATGAAACATTTATTTCGACATTATTTTTGTAATATTTACATTTTTTTCAGAAGAGGTGATCACTTTGCATATAATCGTTTGTGTTAAACAAGTTCCTGATACAACCGAAGTGAGAATAGATCCGGTAACAAATACGTTGGATCGCTCCAGTGCACCCGCCATCATTAATCCTTACGATAGTCATGCCGTAGAAGAGGCTGTAAGAATCAAAGAGATGCATGGTGGTAAGGTAACAGTAATTTCCATGGGACCCCCCAATGCGGTAGAGGTTATCAAGCGGTGTATTGCTTTAGGTGCAGATGAGGGATATTTGCTAAGTGACAGGGCCTTTGCCGGTTCCGATACCCTAGCCACCAGTTATATCCTCTCCCAGGGCATTGCAACGGTTAGCCGTCGGGAGCCCGTTGATCTAATTCTTTGTGGCAAACAGGCCATAGATGGGGATACTGCCCAGGTGGGACCCGGCATTGCCCGGAGGTTAGGCATACCTCAATTAACCTATGTAAACCATGTGGCTGGCATTGATCCAGCAAGAAAAGAAATTAAGGTCCACCGTAAACTAGATGATGCCTACGAAGTGGTGGTAGCCAAGCTGCCTTGCTTACTGACGGTGGAAAAAGAAATTAACGAATTAAGCTATTCATCATTACCCAATATGCTCAGAGCCGTTCGCTTCGAACCCAAAATTTTGACAGTGGTTGATCTTCAAGCAGATTTATCCATGATGGGGCTGAAGGGTTCCCCTACCTCAGTCAGCAAAATATTTGCCCCACCCCAGAGAAGCGGGGGAGAAATTTGTAGTGTTGAACAATTAGTTGAGAAGCTATTAGAGTTACACTCCAACGAAAAATGTTGAAAGGGTGATTGCTGTGGCGGTTAAAGTATCTCCAGCTTGCATGGGTTGCCAAGCTTGTATTTCGGCTTGTCCCCAGGAAGCTTTATATATGGATGATAACGGAGTATGCCAGGTTATTGCAGATAAATGCACAGAGTGTGGTCAGTGTGTGGATGTTTGCCCGGTAAGTGCCCTGGAATTACCGAAACTTCCTTCGTCAACTGCGGTGGGGGAAGCAACAAAAGAGGACACCGCAAAGCTGCAGCCAGTAGATGGGCCACTAGAAACGGCAATTCATTTGACCGGTGAGTTGGCTGGCTACCAGGGTGTTTGGGTGTTTATAGAGCAAAGGGAGGGCGTGATTGCTCCGGTTTCCCTGGAATTGCTGGGAGCAGGACACCAGTTGGCCAAAAAACTAGATGTGGAACTTTGTGGAGTATTGTTAGGAGACCGGGTTAGTGATTCGGTAGCTATGCTTTACGAGTATGGAGCTGATAAAGTCTATCTGGTAGATCACCCAGTCCTGCACTTCTATAGAACGGAAACGTACATGAAAGTATTTGTTGAACTGGTAAAGCAGTATGCACCGGAAATTATTTTAATGGGTGCTACCACCACGGGTCGGGATTTAGCGGGTGCGGTGGCTACCGATTTAGCCACCGGCTTAACCGCAGATTGTACGGGTTTAGACATTGATGGTAAGCAAAGAATCATGTTGGCTACTCGTCCTGCCTTTGGTGGTAACATCATGGCTACCATCCTGTGCAAAAACCACCGCCCACAAATGGCTACGGTACGTCCTAAGGTAATGAAAATGATGACGCCGAGCCCAGGACGGCAGGGTCAATTGATAACTCCAGAAGTAGCATTACACGAGGATAATCTGCTTACTCAAGTGCTGGAAATTGTCAAGGAACATGGGGAGCAGGTTAATCTTCAGGAAGCAGAAATTATTGTAGCCGGTGGTCGTGGTTTAGGAGATCGTGCAGGCTTTCAAAAACTTTGCTCTGGTTTAGCCGAAGTCGTTGGCGGTCAGGTAGGAGCTTCCCGGGCTGCTGTGGAAGCGGGTTGGATTGAGCAAAAGTACCAAGTAGGGCAAACCGGTGTTACGGTGGCACCTAAAATTTACTTTGCCCTGGGTATTTCCGGAGCCATTCAACACCTAGTAGGTATTAAAGGGTCAGATATCATCATTGCTGTCAATTCCGATCCCGATGCGCCGATCTTTAAAGAGTGTACCTACGGCGTTGTGGGAGATATTTTTACAATTGTACCTAAGCTCATTGAACAATTGAAAGCCAAAGGGGGGATTCGCTGTGCCTGAGAAATTTGATGCCATTGTTGTGGGAGCTGGTGTAGCTGGTTTGGCTGCTGCCTATAAAATGGCCAAAGGGGGCCTATCTGTAGCAGTAATTGAACGTGGGGACTACCCCGGGGCTAAAAATGTGATGGGTGGAGTATTATACCGGTCCATGATGGAGGAGCTTATCCCAGAGTTTTGGAAAGAAGCCCCTCTGGAAAGACCCGTGGTGGAACAACGGTTCTGGTTCATGGATACCGATTCTGTGGTTTCCACAGGCTACAAAGGTCAGGAATGGGCCAGGGAACCCTATAACTGCTTTACCGTATTTCGGGGTCAGTTTGACCAGTGGTTTGCCCGGAAATGTACCGAGGCCGGAGCCGTGATTATTAACGAGACCGTGGTAGAAGAGTGTCTGTTAGAAAACGGTCGAGTTGTCGGGGTGCGTACTAACCGCCCGGAGGGAGAGCTCTACGCCAATGTTGTGGTATTGGCGGATGGGGTGAACTCTCTGTTGGGTAAGCAGCTAGGCTTCCACCAAGAGTGGAAACCCCAACAAGTAGCTCTGGCAGTGATGGAAGTGTTGAAACTTCCCTCCGAGGTGATTGAAGACCGCTTTAATTTGGATCCTGGCATGGGTACAACCATTGAAATATTTGGCGGCGGTACGCTGGGTATGGTGGGAACCTCCTTCATCTATACTAACAAGGAGCATATCTCTATTGGTGTGGGGGCCTTGCTCTCCCAGATCAGACAGGCTCAAGTAAAGCCCTATGATTTGTTGGAAAATCTAAAAAAACATCCGGCAGTACGTCCTTTTATTCGCAAGGCAGAGCCGGTTGAATATTATGCCCACTTAATCCCGGAAGGGGGCTATAACGCTATCCCTAAGTTAGTCGACAACGGTGTGCTGGTGGTGGGAGATGCGGCCCAATTGGTCAACGGTATTCATCGGGAGGGCAGTAACCTGGCCATGACTTCCGGTCGACTGGCAGCAGAGGCGGTACTGCGAGCCCATCAAATAGGGGAGTTTGATGCGCGTTCCTTATCCCAATATGAGGAAGAGCTGCGTAGTAGTTTTGTGATCGACGACTTAAAGAAATATAAAGATTCCTCCCATCTGTTTGAAAACAATACCCGGTATTTTAATGAATATCTGCCCGCTACCAACATGGCTTTACACGAAATGTTGACAGTAGACGGAACCAGCAAGAAGGACAAGCAAAAATTGATTATGCAGCGCCTGTTACGGGGCAGTTCCTTGTATTCTGTAGGGAAAGACCTATATCATGCATGGAAGGCGATGAAATAATGAAAGATACTAAATTTAGTACAAAACTTCGTGAATTAAAAACGGAGATTAACATTGACGATAAGCTGTTTTTGAACCGTTGGAAGCCCGATCATCAGTCTCATTTAGAAATCATTGATCCGGCCGTTTGTCTGGAGCAATGCTCCGGTAAGGACTGCACAGTCTTTTGCCCAGCCAGGGTTTATGAATGGAGAGATGATCGGATCACGGTGGGCTACGAAGGGTGTTTGGAATGCGGTGCTTGTCGGATTGCTTGCCCCCATCAAAACATTCGCTGGCGTTATCCCCGGGGTGGCTATGGTGTACAATTTAGATTAGCCTAAGGAACAAAACAAAGGGCTTGTGCTGAAAATTCCGTTTCAGCCAGCCCTTGTTCATAGTTTAACAGTTCTGAGTTACTCTTTTAATATACTTTGCCTGGTTCCTCATAAAGTAAGATCCAATTGATAGGAATTACCCGGTTTAATGCTGGTGATTTCTTTATTTTTTCTAGATTAAGTAGAATGATATAGAAATATATCATTAATGGTCAAAAAATTAGGCATATTCTTTAGTAGATGCCTCTTTCCTACTTTTTTTTCCTCCTCCATTCCTGGAACCACACGACTTTCCCCGTTTAACCATTCTATTATATTTTATATCAATCATTTCTTTGACATCATACTGGTCCCTGTCATCAAACAACCGATACTTTAAAAGCATGTTTCTTTCATCATCTGCTAGTGGCCACAATTCGTCTGTTTGGTAGTTGGCCTGCTCCTTTACAGGAGGGTTTTCTTGAAGCGGTTCTTCTCCAGTCAATAACCAATCAGGTGTTTTATTAAGCAGTTGGCAAAGCTCCAATAAAATTTTGATGTCTGGAAAGGACTTACCTTTAACATAATTTGTAAATGTATCTTGGTTAATCAGAATTATTTCGGATAATTGCTTTTGTGTGTAGGGGCTCTCTTTAACAGCTTGTTTTAATCGCCCTCCAAAGCCTGTAAGCACATCCAAATGATCTCCTCCTAGAATAAATTCGAACATATCAGAAAGCCTATTCTTGACAAAATCTGAATTAAATCGGATAATTGGAAATGATAGAACCATATATCACAATCTATTCTAACAGGCAGATGGTGCAAAAAAAAGAAAATCATGGGGTTGCCTAAAAATTTCCCCTAAAGTAAGTCTTTGAGACGTCGGGATTCCGAAAGTAGGCGAAGAAGAGGCATAGGGTGCTCTCACAGGGGTGAGACACAAAAATGGAAAACTAATCATAATATGGTATAAACAAGAAAAGGAAAACCGCATAAAATTACTGCAAAAATATTAACGGAGTTCTGTGGTGATCTGACGCTAAAAAAATGCGTTATGGGAATGAGCAGTCGATTTATTAAAGAAGGGGCCGTGTCAGGCCAGAGATCTTAGGGAAGACGAAATGAGAGTAATAAAATCACCGCACTCGGTGAAAGGAGGGAGCGAGGTGAATAAACAAGAGCGAGAGTTGTCACCTGTAGGCAAAATCATTAAAAAACGCCTGGTGGATATTAACAAAAACCAGACATGGTTGGCGAATAAAGTTGGAATGAATACGAAATACCTGAGCCTGATACTATACGGCGAAAGGTCTGGCAAAAAATACCTCTCTGACATTTTTAATGTCCTGGGTCTTGATCCGGAACTACTAGATAAAACTGCGTGAAGCAATTTACTCTAGCGGGATATGGAAGAGTTGGAAATGATCGGAGAATCATACAAAACTCTTTGTGAGAGGATTTTATGAGAAGTTTTCTCTACAACAACTTAGCAGAGTTTATCAGAAATCCATGAACTTATAATTTTTTCTATTTATATTGGTAAAATTATCCAAGTTTTTTAGGCTGCACTATACGGAGGTAATGGACTGATGGCTAGATAGGGGAGAGTATTATGAAAAAAATAGCAACAAAAATATGGCTGGGGTTTGTTTCAGTATTGTTGTTGATGAGTGTTATGGTAGGAATTAATTATCATCAACTAGTAAAGATAAATAATGAAATGAATACTCTAGCTGAACGGAGAATACCAGTCACCATAGCCAGTCAAAGATTAGCCTTAAACTATATGAAACAGGCTGCTAGTCTGCGGGGCTATTTAGCCAGTGGCGAGGAGAAGTTTTATAGTGATTTTAATGAGGCAAAGGAGAAAACTAACGAACAACGGGAGCTTTTAGATAAAACCATTGCCACTGAAGAAAATCGGGAGAGATTTAAACAGGTAAAGCAGGTTATGGATGCGTTTGACCCTATGCCGCCGATTCTGTTTAAGCTCTATCAAGAAGAGGGCCAAAAAGCTGCCGTTAATTATCTGATCAACATCGCAGCACCCGTCCATGCCAAGTCTCTTGCTGAAATTAATAAATTTACGGAAATACAGGAAAAAAGGATTTATGAAGATGCGTTGCATGTAGCCGCTATCGAGAAAAAGATAGAGCTACAATCACTACTATTACTGGGAGTGGCAATTCTACTAGGGGCTGTCATAGCCTATTTCATTGCCAAACCCATTGAAAAGACCCTTTCCCATGTAACTCAGGCTTCAACTGAATATGCCAACGGGGATTTTCGGAAGGAGATCATTGCATCCTCAGCGGATGAAATAGGTCAGATGGCTGTAGCTCTTAATCAAATGCGAGAAAATTTTATCGAAGTGATCTTAAAACTTAAAAACTCCTCAGAGCAACTAAATGATGCGGCTTTAGGTTTGGCTGCTCAGGCCCAACAGACTTCTGCCGGTGCCACCCAGACAGCCAGTAATGTAACGGAGATTGCAGCTTCGGTTGAGGAAGTAGCGGGCAATGCCAAGGAAGTAGCAGGTTTATCGGAAAAGGCTGCCCAAGAAGCTGAATTGGGCTATCAGGGGTCAGAACAAGTAACCCGGCAGATGACGGTAATTGCCTCCTCTAGCGATGAGGCTGCAAACGTTATTGAAGCACTTTCGCAGACGTTACAGCAGGTTACCCAAATTGTGGAGCTAATTACCAATATTGCGGATCAAACCAATCTGTTAGCTCTCAATGCCGCTATAGAAGCTGCCCGGGCTGGTGAGCAGGGAAAGGGTTTTGCCGTGGTGGCAGAAGAAGTCAGAAAGTTAGCAGAAAAATCTGCTGTTGCTGCAAAAGATATCAGCCAAATGATTGAGCGGGTTCAGGTTGAGTCTAAGAGAGCGGTGGAGGCTATGTCTAACGGTAACGGACAGGTGAAAGCGGGTTTGCTGGTGGTGGAGGAGGTTGGTCAAAAGTTTCATCTCATTATTAATTCAATTGACAAATTAGCTCAACAAATTCGCAGTGTAGCGGTGGCCTCCGATCAAATTTCTGAAGGCATCCAAAATGTAGCCAGTACCACAGAAGAACAATCTGCCTCCATAGAAGAAGTAACAGCCTCGACAGAGCATCTAACAAAAATGGCCAGTGACTTAAATGAAGTTGTGCGTAGATTTAAAGTCTAAATGAGCATTAAGCTGGTATGAAGAAGAAAATTTATAAAAAGGTGATCTTTTTCACGGAAAGTGATATGGATCACTTTTTTTTTGCTGTAAATCTTATATGATAAATGGAAATAACAACTAGTTTCTCATAACTATGACAAATCGTAAATTTAATGTAATTGTAAGGATATTAAATCTTTTACCAGTAGGAATATCTAGATATTCCAAAGAATGAGTAATGAACCTATTTTTCTAACTAAGTTAACGAAATTACTTTGGTGATAAAAATTAAAAGGAGGTTGTTCAAGTGTTTTGTAACCAATGTGAACAGACTGCAAAGGGTACCGGTTGTACTGTTGTTGGGGTGTGTGGGAAAAAACCTGAAGTAGCAGCTCTGCAGGATTTACTGCTGCATGCCGTGAAGGGACTGGCCCTTTATGCCAAGGAAGGAAATAAACTAGGCATCTCAGATCGAGAAGCAGATCGTTTTACAGCAGAGGCAATTTTCAGCACCTTAACCAACGTAAATTTTGATACCGCTCGCCTTGGCAAACTAATTAATCAATGCGTGAGCTACCGGGAAGCAATGAAGGAAAAAGTGGCTGCGGCTGGTGGCAATGTGAACTTTGCCGATCCCTCTGCCAGCTTCCAGCCAGCGGCTGATTTAGCTGATTTAGTTAAACAGGGTGAAGAAGTTGGTCTGGTCAATGACCACGATGCCGATGCTGATATTCAATCATTGCAGCAAATTTTGGTTTACGGTATCAAGGGTGTTTCCGCCTATGCCGATCATGCCCGTATTTTGGGTCAAGAAGATGCTGTTGTGTATGCCTTTCTTTATGAAGGCATGGCAGCCATTACCAATAAAGAGCTGGGTTTAAATGATTGGGTTGGTTTAGTGCTCAAGTGTGGTGAAATTAACCTCCGTACCATGGAATTGCTGGATGCTGCCAACACCGGGAAATTTGGTCATCCTGTACCTACTGAGGTTCCACTGGGCCATAAAGCAGGCAAATGTATCTTAATTTCCGGACACGACCTGCAGGATTTGGCTAACCTATTGGAGCAAACCGAGGGTAAGGGGATTTATGTATACACCCATGGTGAAATGCTGCCTACCCACGGTTATCCCGAACTGAAGAAATACAAACATTTTTACGGACATTATGGTACTGCTTGGCAGAATCAAAAGAAAGAATTTGCTGCTTTCCCCGGTGCCATTCTCATGACTACCAACTGCATTCAAGATCCCCAGGCTTACATGGATAACATTTTCACCACCGGCCTCGTAGCTTGGCCCGGTGCTCAGCATGTGAAAAACGGAGAATTTGGACCGGTAATCGAACGTGCTCTGGCGATGCCCGGCTTTGTAGAAGATGAAGATAAAGGCAGTGTCATGGTGGGTTTTGCCCGCAACACCGTGATGAGTGTAGCCGGTAAAGTCATCGAGGCAGTGAAGAATGGTGATATCAAGCACTTCTTCCTGGTAGGCGGCTGTGATGGTGCCAAGGTTGGACGTAACTACTATAGCGAGTTTGTCGAAAAAACCCCTCAAGACACCATTATCCTAACCCTGGCCTGCGGTAAATTCCGCTTCTTCGACAAGAAGTTAGGTGATATTGGCGGTATTCCTCGTCTACTGGATGTTGGTCAGTGTAACGATGCTTACTCTGCCATTCAAATTGCCGTGGCTTTAGCCAATGCCTTTGAATGTGGTGTCAATGATCTGCCACTGTCCATGGTATTATCCTGGTACGAACAAAAAGCCGTGGCTATCTTACTTACCCTACTTTACTTGGGGATTAAGAACATTCGCTTGGGCCCCAGCTTACCGGCTTTCATCACCCCTAACGTACTGGATGTATTAGTGAAAAACTTTGATATTAAACCCATCAGCACCCCAGACGAAGATCTGGCTGCTATTTTAAACAAATAGGATCAATAAATCTGAGGGCTTCTACGGAAGTCCTCTTTTTTTGCCGCCTAGAAGCAGGGATATAATTACAAATTGTCGAACAACCACAAAAAGAAAATAGGATGCGAGGTTTAATGCATGGCCACACTATTTGATGAAAACAATACAATTTTTGCTCTAGATATTGGAACCAGGACAGTTATTGGGGTTGTGGCAACCTTTTCAGAGGGGAATATTAAACTGCTGGCCCAGTCTATGGTGGAACATCAGAGCCGAGCCATGCTGAATGGTCAAATACACGATATTCCCAAGGTTGCTCAGGCAGTGCAAAGGGTGAAAGAACGAATTGAAAAGAAACTTAAAATAAAACTCCACAAAGTGGCCATTGCCGCCGCCGGCCGTTCTTTAAAAACCATATGTTGCCAGGTAGAACAAGATACCACAGAGGAACTTGAGATTGACCCCATGGTGATCAATGCTCTGGAACTATCGGGAGTCCAGAGAGCCCAGGAGATGGTGGAACAAGAGCCAACTCGGGGTGACAAGGAAAAGTATTTTTGCGTAGGTCACAGCGTAGTGGGGTATTATCTGGATGATTTCCCAATTAACAATTTGGAAGGCCACCGGGGTAAAAAAATTGGGGCGAAGGTTCTAGCTACTTTTTTGCCAGTTTCGGTGGTGAACAGCTTGCATGCTGTTTTAGCACGGGTCGGTTTGGAGCAACACTATCTAACCTTGGAACCCATCGCTGCCTGCGAGGTTGTCATCCCAGAGCAACTGCGTCTGCTGAATCTGGCTCTGGTCGACGTGGGTGCAGGTACCTCGGATATTGCCATTGCCCGAGATGGCACCATTGCGGCCTATGGTATGGTTCCTATGGCCGGGGATCAGATCACTGAACTCATTGTGGAAGCCTTGATGGTTGATTTTATGACTGCGGAGACGATTAAACGGCATTTACACTTGGGTAAGGATATCGAGTATCAGGATGTTCTTGGTCTGCAGATGAAGGCTTCCTGTGAACAAAATACTACAGCTCCTAGAACCGGCCTTGGAAAAATTGGCCCAGGAAATAACCCAACATATTTGGGAATTAAATGGCCAAGTACCGCCAAAATCTGTTCTGTGTGTAGGGGGTGGTTCCCAAATCCCGACACTGGTGGAGAGAATTGCCCGGGAACTAAACTTGGCTGGGCAGCGGGTGGTCATTAGAAACCGTTCCAATATTAACTACCTTATGAATAACAAGAAAAAAGAGCTGAACGGTCCCGAAGGGGTCACTGTTATCGGCATTGCTACTTTGGCTTACAAAAAGTTGGGACAAAATTTCGTGACAGTAACGGTTAATGGACATCCCTTTACCCTGTTTAACACTAAGCAGTTAAGTGTACTCCAGGCCTTAGGTCTATTGGAGTTTAATCCACGGGAACTCATTGGTAAAAACGGCAAAGATGTGTCCTTTACTCTTAATGGCAAAGTTAAAATCATTTTTGGTGAATTAGCTACGCCAGCGAGGATCACAGTGAATGGGCACCCGGCCAATCTACAAACGACGATTAAAGACGGGGATATTATTTTCGTCGAGAAAGCAGTAAACGGTAGGGATGCTGTGGTCACGGTGGCGGATATTCTTTCCGGGATGATGGAGAAAGGGAAACTAGACAGACAAGATAACCCGAAGCTCGTCTGCACGTTAAATGGTGAGCCTGCTACCCCAAGCAGTAGCATTGTTGCGGGGGATAGCCTGGAGATTGTGTGGTGGGCTAATGGGGAAACTGCTGTAGTCAAAGATTTTACTCCGGCAGTAAACCAAAAGCAAGGGCTAACTCCCAAGCATAGTACCCTAGAGATAATCGTTAACGGGCAAACGATTACTATGGAAGATAAACAAGAATATATTTTAATAGATGTCTTTAATTATTATGATTTAGATCTGACTTCACTGAACGGTGGCGTTAAAATTAAAAGGAATGGCACTGATGCAGAGTATACTGAGGTACTCCAGAACGGTGATGAGATAGAAATATCTTGATAAAAATCAGTGTTCCAGCTATTTCTCAATTTGATTAAGGGAGAAAAAATGCCGAATAAAATTATTATCGATGCGGATGCCTGCCCTAAGACGGTACTAGCTATGGCGCAAACGGTTGGCAGTGAATGGGGATGGGAAGTTTGGACAGTGGCTAGCTTTAACCACCAGATTAAGTCACTGCATCATATTACAGTTGGCAATTCATCTCAAGAAGCAGATATTCAAATTATGAATTTAACAAATCGTGGAGATGTCATCATTACGCAGGACTGGGGTCTGGCGGCTATGATCCTGTCCAAGGGTGCCGGTGCCATTTCTCCCTGGGGAAAAATTTTCAGGGAAGAAACCATCGACTTTCTTTTAGAGGAAAGAGAAACGAAAGCGAAGCATCGGAGAGCAGGTGGCAGAACCAAAGGACCCCGGAAGCGAACGACAGGAGATGATCGGCAATTTGAAAGTCAGCTGAGGGGATTACTTCATGAGCTAATGGAAAAGGTCAAAAAACAACTATAATTTTTATACATTAGGCGACAACAAAATTCTCTTAGGCATGGTAAAATATACTATGCCTTGAATTAATTTGGGGTAGTTTTAACCGTGGTCATATGTTAACATAATTCTGAATATATCTTTATTTCTAAATATAACAAACTTATGTTGCTGAATGATTTTTCTTTTTATTTTTGGCAGGGAATTCAGAAATTTTTGTCGAAGATGGTGCTTAATATGTCGAATGTTCTGTCTGTCTTAATAGGTCTGACCAGCATACCATAAGACACAAGATTAATCATTATGGGGGGATTTCTTAATGACAAAGGCACTAGCAATTGAAGCATTGATTAAAGCGATTGGCAAAGAAAACGTTATTACTGAACATGAGGAATTGGTTTGCTATTCCTTTGATGCAACGGCCGATATGCCGAGTCAGTTGCCAGATGTTGTGGTAACTCCTACCAGTACTAACGACGTAGTGGAAATTTTAAAAGTTGCTAATCAGTATAAAATGCCCGTTTATCCTAGAGGTTCTGGTACCAATCTATGCGGTGACACCATTCCCTTGCAGGGTGGTATGGTCTTGAGAACCCAAAAAATGAGTCAAATCCTGGAAGTAGATGCAGACAACCTGGTGGCAGTGGTACAGCCCGGTGTAATCATTAATGACCTCAATGTAGCTGTGGCTCCCCACGGTTTAATTTACCCTCCCGACCCGGGCACTGTGGCCACCGCAACCATGGGCGGCAGTGTTTCTGAGTGCTCCGGTGGTCTCAGAGGTTTGAAATATGGTGTAACCAAGAATTATGTGATGGGTTTAGAAGTTGTCATGATCGACGGTGCAGTAGTTCGATTTGGCGGCAAGACCGTGAAAAATGTAACTGCCTATGACATGGTAAAGCTATTTACCGGTGCCGAGGGCACGCTGGGTATTATCACCGAGATCACAGTCAAACTTATTCCTGCCCCAGAAACCAAGAAATCGATGCTGGCTTCTTTTGATAAATTAGAAGATGCTGGGAATTCTGTGACGGAGATTGTACGTAACAAGGTTATTCCTGCCACTATGGAAATTATGGATCAGGTTACTATTCGTACAGTAGAGAACTTCGCCAAAGTAGGTCTGCCCACCGACGCAGAAGCTGTGCTGCTTATCGAAGTAGACGGCATTCCCGAGGTGGTAGAACGTGAGGCTGCCACGGTGGTCAAAGTAGTAGAAAAGAACAACGGTAAAATTAAAGTGGCCCAGGATGATAAGGAACGTGATGGACTGTGGGCTGCCCGCCGTGCCGCACTGCCGGCCTTGGCTCAGATGAAACCCACCACGGTTTTAGAAGATGCTACGGTTCCCCGCAGCAAACTAACCGAAATGCTGGTGATCCTGCAAAATATAGCCAAGAAATATGATCTTACCATTGGCACCTTTGGTCATGCCGGAGATGGTAATTTGCATCCCACCATTCTTACCGATGAACGTAACACCGAAGAAATGAAACGGGTTCACGCAGCAGTGGATGAAATCTTTAAAACTGCCTTAGAATTGGGTGGTACGATCAGTGGCGAACATGGTATCGGTATGGCGAAGGCCAAATACCTACCGATGGAATTTGGTGAGCAGGGTGTCGAAGTAATGCGAAAAGTGAAACGTGCACTAGACCCTGAGAATTTACTAAACCCCGGCAAAATGATGGGCTAAAGGAGGGGCAGATAATGGCCATTTACGATAACATCAAGGATATGGAAGAAGAAATTATTAAATGTATGAAGTGCGGTAACTGCCAAGCCGTCTGCCCGGTTTACAAGGAGATTCTCGCCGAGTCCGGGGTAGCCAGAGGGAAGATTCAACTGGCAGCCAAAATTCTTAAAGGACAAGCAAAATATACTCCTGAGTTATATAAAAAATTTGACCTCTGTCTGCAGTGTCAGGCCTGTACCGAGAACTGCCCCTGTGGTGTAAAAGCTCATAAAATTATTATGGCTGCCAGAGCAGAACTAGCCAGACAGAATATGCTGCCCTTTGCCAAGAAGGCTGCCTTTAATGTGCTTCGCAAACCTGCGTTGTTTGACTTTGGTCTTCGAATGGGCAGCACCTTCCAAGGTTTGGCCTTTCGGAAAAATGCTTCTGGCATGAGTCCCCGTTTTCCCATTGGCCTGGAGATGCGCCGGGTAATACCCTCTCTGGCGGATAAGCCACTGCGTACGGAGCTTCCGGAAATCAACAAGGCGGTAAACTCCCGAAGAAAAGTAGCGTTCTTTACTGGCTGCGTTACCAACTATATTTATACCAACGTGGGCAAAGCAGTGGTAGAAGTGTTAAACCATAACGGTGTAGATGTGATCATTCCTAAAGATCAGCACTGTTGTGGAGCTCCCGCCACGATCAACGGGGATATTGAAACCGGTAAGGCTATGGCTAAATCTCACGTGGATATTTTTAGCAAGCTAGATGTAGAAGCGATTATTACTGTTTGCGGTACCTGTGGCGGTACCTTTGAACAAAAATATGTAGAACTATTGGCTGATGACCCAGCCTATCTGGCTAAAGCCAAGGCTGTGGCCAGTAAAATACGTGATATTTCCGAATATCTGGTGGATGATCTGCAGGTAGATTTCAGTAAGTTAGGGAACGTACCGATTACCTTTACTTACCACGAACCTTGCCATATTGGCAGGGGTATGGGTCTAACCCGTCAGCCCTTGGAAATGTTGACGAAACTACCCGGTATTACCTATCGCCCATTGGCCCAACCGAACCGCTGCTGTGGAGGTGCGGGTTCCTTTAGCCTAACCAACTATGATGTATCTTATCAAATTCTCAAGAAAAAGGTAGCTGATATTAAGAGCACCGATACCCATGTGGTGGTAACCGGCTGCGGCTCCTGCCGGATGCAGCTTGAAGATGGCTTAGCCCAGGGGAACCTGCCGCATAAAGTAATGCATGTTATTGAAGTGGTACAGCAGGCTTATCGAAATGCTAAATAGTTAACGAGCTAACGGCTAACAGCCATGGATCGTGGTATGCTATAACAGGTCGTAAACCTTGAAAAAAGGTTTACGACCTGTTTGCTTACTCACTTGCCACAGACTTGAGGAGGTCATAACCGATAAGAGACTACGGGCACGTAAACAAGCCAAGTTTCTTCAAAAAATTTTTTTGTAAGAGAAGGTTACACTATGCAGGAAGATTGCTTGTCACGTCGAATATTTATCGATTGTCTGCCAAATAAAGAACTCTAGGGATAGGTGAATCCTAGAGGAACTATTTAAGGGAATGTTAAACTACCACCCTGCCAAATAGGCAGAACAGGGGTTGGCCTAATCGCCCGACATGGTTAAAGTGGAAGCACGGGAACCGCTCACCCGCTATTCCCTTACCATCAGCAAGGCGAGCCAATATGGTTTAACCTTTCGGAAAATGTCACCGTTGTGAGCGCCTAGCTCATGGGAAATTAGTAAACGGTAAAAAGGCAGAACCATCGTAAACCCTGCGAGAAGGGATCTTGTCATTCCGTTTCCTCCGCTGGTGGATGGTCAAAAAATTCGGGGGTGTTATAACGAAACACGATTGCCTGACAAAAGTCAGGCCACGGAAGGAGAATGGTTCATGTCAGTAAAAGAGAGCGATTTAGCACCGGGTGGACCGACCACCGATGGAGGACTACAAAGGGGGCTTAAATCCAGACACCTGCAACTGATAGCATTGGGCGGCATCATCGGCAGCGGGTATTTTCTTGGAACCGGGTATGTTATCGATTCTGCAGGCCCGGCTGCTACGTTAGCTTATTTGTTAGGCGGTTTAATTGTACTTTGCGTCATGTTGTGTATGGGTGAGTTGGCTGTAGCTATTCCCATTTCTGGTTCCTTTGTTACCTATGCCAATGATTTTATTTCACCGGCCTGGGCCTGTGGCATGGGATGGTCTTACTGGTTGACCTGGGTGTTTTATGTACCGGCGGAAATGATTGCAGCGGGCATTATTATGAATAACTTTTTTCCGGCCGTAGATACGCTGTATTGGGCCATAGGATTTGGTTTAATCATTACGGTTATTAACTTATCTTATGTTAGTACCTTCGGGGAATTGGAGTTTTGGCTGGCCCTGATTAAGATTATGGCAATTATTATGTTTGTGGTTTTTGCAGCTCTAATTTACCTGGGAGTTATTGGAGGCACAGAAGGCTTCAAAGGTACTACCCATTTGCTGGGGAATGGTGGTTTTGCTCCGAAGGGGTCCTGGGCGATTCTTTTAACTATGGTCATTATTCTGGTTAATTTTCAGGGCTCAGAAATTATCGGGCTGGCTGCCGGGGAGAGTAAAGAACCGGAAAAAACCATCCCTCTAGCCATTAAAAATGTAACCTGGCGTATTATTGCTCTCTACATTGTACCACTATTTTTACTGGTATGTATTTTTCCTTGGGGTAATGCAGGCCTAGAGGAAAGTGTTTTTGCCGCCGCGCTAAATGCTTATGGATTTCACTGGGCAGGCGGGTTGTTCTCCTTTGTGGTTCTGACGGCAGCTATTTCCTGTTCTAATTCCGGTCTATATGGTGGTACCAGGGCGGTATATGCCTTGGCCCGGGAAGGAATGGCTCCGAAGTTTTTAGGCAAATTAAATAAGAACGGTGTTCCTCAAAACGCCACGCTACTTTCTATTGCCGGTTGCTGGATTTGTGTGCTGGCCTATACCTTTGATTCAAGTGAAGTTATTTTCACCTATTTACTGGCACTATCCGGTTTTGCCGGAGCCATCGCTTGGATTTCCATCTGTTGGTCCCAGCTAAACTTCCGCCGCAAGCTAGAAAGGGAGGGCTTTGATATCAGTACGCTAAAGTACCGTACGCCCTTTTTCCCATATCTCACGCACTTTGCTATTTGGGTGCAAGTGGCTTGTTTAGGAATCATCGCCTTTAATGAAGATCTGCGCATATCCTTATATATTGGTGTGCCTCTACTTCTTTTCCCTATTATATGGTATAAAATTTGGGGCTATAAGTTAAAGCCCCTGGAGGTAGCTCGGATCAAGTACGAGGATGTGTTTGTAAAATAATAAAGTTACAATAACAGCCTAGCGAAAGCAGGCCAAAAGACTCCCGTAAGCCGAAAAAGGCGATAACGGGAGTCTTTTTGGTAGCTGATATGCATATTTTTTGTACGTTATCTTTAGGTTGCAAGGGTCAGTCGAACGACAATAAAGGCTCTTGGGTTGTTAATTTTACACAGTATTAGTACTTTATCCTAAATAACCTAGCTTCAGTTTTAAGGAAAAAGACAACAATCCATATCCCAAAACGAAAATAGCATTTATTATCAGGAGGGACTGAGGAGATAATTCATCTAGATACAATGACTCAATGAATTCCTGAAAAACCCTGTTACTTCAAGCTCTACAGCATTTTTCATAGCGGTTGATAGATTTTGTTTCTAGATATTTACAAGGAAAAATTTGGTATACTGCCAAGGCAAAGCTATTCTCTCTAGACCAAGGTTACTCTATTTGCTGGCTCAAAATTTTTCCATTAGGTAGTTATTTAAAGAATATTTAATTATAAACTTTGATCACCAAGTTACTTGCAGCGCAAAGTATCTTAGATAGTATATGTA
>CAMKDG010000071.1 GCA_946411205.1 uncultured Desulfotomaculum sp. | reverse complement strand
TTACTACCTATTATGGAAATCTCTCAATGGAGGTATCGTATGAAGAAAACTCAAAAATCCTTAGATCTTGATGCCGCTCGGGTCAGCCATGGCAGTGGTTATCTCACCACCAATCAAGGTGTTGGTGTTAACAACACCGATGATTCTCTTAAGGCAGGCAAACGGGGCCCCACCCTAATGGAGGATTTTATCTTTCGGGAAAAGATTACCCATTTCGACCACGAACGAATTCCCGAGCGTATTGTTCACGCCCGAGGGTCAGGGGCACATGGTTATTTTCAGGTTTATGAAAACCTTTCCTATCTGACAAAAGCTCATTTTCTTAGCGATCCCAATCTGATTACGCCGGTCTTCGTTCGTTTTTCCACGGTGGCAGGATTTCGCGGTTCCCCGGATACGGTGCGGGATGTCCGAGGTTTTGCGGTCAAATTCTACACGCAGGAAGGCAATTATGATATCGTGGGCAACAACATGCCTGTGTTCTTTATTCAGGATGCCATTAAATTCCCTGATCTCATCCATTCCGTAAAACCCGAACCCAACAACGAGATGCCCCAGGCAGCCTCGGCCCACGACACCTTCTGGGACTTTGTGGTGAATACTCCGGAAACCATGCACAATGTCATGTGGTTAATGTCTCCCCGTGCTGTTCCTAAGAGTTATCGCACCATGGAAGGCTTTGGCATTAACACGTTTCGCTTGGTCAATGCCAAAGGTGAATTCAAATTCGTAAAATTCCACTGGAAGCCTCTCCTGGGTGTCCATTCCCTCGTATGGGATGAGGCCGAAAAGATTGCTGGCAAAGACCCGGATTTCAACCGTAGGGATCTTTGGGAGAATATTGAAAATGGCAACCCAGTCGAATTTGAACTGGGCATTCAAATATTGAATCCAGAGGATGAGTTTAAGTTTGATTTTGATATTCTAGACTGCACTAAGCTTTGGCCCGAGGAATTAATTCCCGTTCAAAAGATTGGCAAGATGACGCTGAACCAAAACGTGAATAATTTCTTTGCCGAAACAGAACAAATCGCTTTTTGTCCGGCCAATGTGGTACCTGGTATCGATTTTTCTAACGATCCGATGCTCCAAGGCCGCTTGTTCTCTTATCTGGATACCCAGATTTCCCGTCTGGGAGGCCCTAACTTTCAACAACTCCCGATTAACCGCCCGCTGCCCAAGGTTAACAACAATCAACGGGATGGTATGCACCGCATGACCATTGATGAGGGGCAAACTAGCTACTACCCTAATTCCCTAAATAATGGTGAACCTCACGCCGCCCGTGATGGGGAAAGCCACTTCGAGCACTATCAGGAAAAGGTGGATGGTCAGATTATTCGGGAACGCAGTGCTAGCTTTCGGGACCACTATACTCAGCCGGCTATGTTTTGGAACAGTATGTCTGACTGGGAAAGAGAGCACATCATCGACGCTTTTCGGTTCCAACTGGGTAAATGCAAGAATAAAAATACCCACCAAAAACTTGTGGATATGTTAGGTAATGTTGATCCGCTGCTGGCCCAAAAGGTTGCAGAGGGCTTAGGGGCCATCCCTCCGGCCAATGCAGCAAATCCCACAACAGCTTCTTCTCCTGCACTCAGTATGGCAAATACCGCCAAGAGCCCAAAAACCAGAAAGGTAGCGATCTTGTTAGAAGACGGTTTTGACAAAGTACAGTTTAATGCCGTCACCTCCGCTCTTACTGCCGCCGGTGCTTCCTTTGATGTGGTATCTGGCAAGTTGGGACCCGTCATGGCATCTGATAACAGCACCGTAGAGTGTACTCAGACGTATACCACCACAGCCGCTGTCTTTTACGATGCTGTTTATATCCCCGGCGGTGCCCATGTAGAATCCCTCAAAGGCTTGGTAGGTGTACATAGTTTCCTTTGTGACACCTTTAACCATTATAAGACCATCGGCTTGAGCGGTGAAGCAACGGCTTTGCTCGGCTTGTTGCGAACCGGCCAAAAAGAGGAGCCAGGCATCCTTTGTGAGCAGGCCGCGAACGTAGCGAGCTATGCTGGTAATTTTCTGGAAGCCCTTACCACGGGACGCCATTTCCAACGCAAGATCTCGTAAAAAAGTCCCCGCTGATCAAAGTAACAGGGAGTATCGCAAAAGTACTTTTATGCGGCACTCCCTGTTACTTTGGTAAAAATTGTCCTGTCCTCAGAAAAGCATCGATATATTTTGCTGTTTCCACTTTATGATGAATCTCTTTGTGTCCATAAGGCACTATCATAAAATCTTTTAAGATTCTTTATTAAATGCTACCTTACGTGACATAGAAAAACCTCCTACGCTTATAAATTTACAGTCAGCGAAAGAGGTTTCAATTCCTTATAAAATAAATGGAGCGGGTGAAGGGAATCGAACCCTCGTAATCGGCTTGGAAGGCCGACGCTCTACCATTGAGCTACACCCGCATAATGTTCTCTATAAAATTGTTGATGGGAACGAATACTATTATACCAAATCCAGTTTATTTGTCAACAGCTAAAAACTATTTAGGATACTATTTATTATTAGCAATGGATAGGGCCGCAGTTGTATTCTACGACCCGGTTGTTGCTAGGGATAAAAATAATCGAGATAAACAATTTCGGTCTCCAGGTTTTCTCCGTCTATTCTGATCAGTCCCACCGAGGCTCTATCTCTCCCCCTTGGTTGTGCCGGACTGCCCGGGTTAAGAATTATGATATCGTCAACAATGCGGTGATCGGCAACATGGGTGTGACCGTAAATGGCTACTTTGGCCCCCCATTTTTTAGCCCGCTCCAACACCAGCTCAATATCCCCTTTAACCCCTAAACGGTGGCCGTGGGTAAGATAGATTTTATGCCCCGCCACCTCCAGTAAATCTTCCAATGGGCCATCACCGGGGAAATCGCAGTTCCCCATCACACCTCGGGCGGGTATCTCCAGGGTGTAGGCCAATTCATCGGCATCCAGATAATGATCACCGGCGTGTAAAATAAGATCTATCTCTCCCAGTTCTTGTAATACATGATAAACGGGGGCCAACCTCCCGTGGGTATCCGAAACAACCAAAATACGCAAAATATCAACCCTCCCGGTTGGCGTAAAGGCGGTTCAAAATTTCCAGGGCCTTGCCTAGGGCTCTTCCCCGATGGCTAATCGCATTCTTCTTTGACGAATCCAATTCTGCAAAGGTCTGCTGGTACTCAGGTACATAGAATAGGGGGTCGTAGCCAAAACCACCCTCACCCTTTTGTTCTCGTAAGATGATCCCTTC
Organism: uncultured Desulfotomaculum sp.; assembly: GCA_946411205.1. Classification (GTDB taxonomy): domain Bacteria; phylum Bacillota; class Desulfotomaculia; order Desulfotomaculales; family Desulfotomaculaceae; genus Desulfotomaculum. The sequence goes on along the minus strand of CAMKDG010000071.1, from coordinate 15,437 downwards.
ACAGGCACCATCCGCTGTCTGGTTGTTGCCGCTTGGTTCGGCAATAGCGATGACACAGCGGAAGCGGGCAGTACGTTCTTCTGCTGGCACCCCTTCCAGTAACGCTAGCAGCTTGTGGTTATTCGCAGCATCATCTTTGGGTTCCCCGGCAAAACGGGCCGAATGTACGCCGGGGGCTCCGGCCAGGGCATCCACTTCCAAACCTGAATCGTCTGCTAAACATAATTCTCCGGTAAATTCCGCTGCTGCCACTGCTTTTTTAATAGCGTTGGCTTGAAAGGTCTCCCCATCCTCTTCTACTTCTTGAAAACCGGGATATGACCCGATGGGAACTACCTGAAAACCCAGGGGCTGCAGCATGGCTGCCAGTTCTTTTACTTTCCCCTTGTTATTGGTGGCTAAAACCAGTTTCAACAATTACACCTGCCCTATTTTAGCTGCAATAGCCTCACCTAGTGCCTGACGCTGAATTCTATGTAATTCAGCAATGCCCGCGGCGGCCAGATCCAGCAATTGATTCATTTCGTCTCGGGAAAAGGTCGCTTCCTCCCCGGTACCCTGAATTTCCACAAAGCGACCGGTACCGGTCATCACCACGTTCATATCCACGGCTGCTGTTGAGTCTTCAGCATAGGCTAAGTCCAGTACGGGCAATCCATTGACCATACCCACACTGGTAGCGGCAATAAAATCGTTAACGGGTATTTTCTCTAGCATACCCTGTTCTACCAGCTTATTCAAGGCAAAAATCATGGCCACAAAGGCCCCGGTGATGGAGGCGGTTCTGGTGCCGCCGTCTGCCTGGATGACATCACAGTCCAGCGTTAGGGTGCGCTCTCCTAGAGCCTCTAAGTTAACCACCGAGCGGAGAGCCCGACCGATGAGGCGCTGAATTTCCATGGTCCGGCCACCCAGTTTCCCTCTGGCGGCCTCCCTGATGGTACGGGTACCGGTGGCACGGGGAATCATGGAATATTCTGCAGTCACCCATCCCTTCCCCTGTCCCTTTAAAAAAGGCGGCACCCTTTCTTCCACCGTAGCGGTACAAATAACTCTGGTATCTCCCACTTCAATTAAAACAGAACCTTCAGCGTACTTATTGTAATTAGGGTTCATCTGAACCGGACGAATCTGAGCCGGTTGTCTGCCGTCGAATCTTTCCATTAAGCTAGTGTTCCTCCTTATGTAACCACTTTGGAGCGCCTGCGGGCCCGCCGGATGAGATTGAATTGATCCGGTGGAATCCACGGGCTTTCTCCTTCTACCGTAGGTCCGATTAGACCCACCAAGACATAAAGTTCCGCAATGGGGTCCCACAAAAATTCTTTGAGTAGTCGAAAGTTGCTAATTTCGCTGGTTCTTTTTACGTGTAAGCGAGGACCGGTGCAGGGATAAGCACTGTCACCTACTTTAATATGTGTCTCATCGTGGTAGTAAATACTGAAATCATTTTCAATAACATTTTGAACCCTTTTTTCCAATACATCAAGATCAATGTTTGGCTTTTCATCAAACTCCAGCACAAAACCGTGTTTAATATCGCTGTGTACCTTCGGCTTTTTTGTACCCAATTCCTCTGCCAGTATCTTGCCGGTAATATCCTCCGCGGTATGGGCCATCTTCCGGTAAATAATCGATTCAAAGACAATATCGGCAATTTCCTGAGGTTCCGGGCCAAAAATATTGGGACGAGTCACAATCACTTCTTCACCAATACCGATTAGAATTTGAGCGTTCATTTTCAACATGGGGTAGATCAAATCAAAGTGCTCGACAATCACCCGGCGATCATGTTTGAGAGCTTCCTGAATGGCCTCCACAATGGTCCATGGTTGCGTAAAGGCCATTTCGAAGCGAACATCCAAGTGATAGGTACGAGAACGAAAATGCTTTTTATCAAAATCATCCAGCAAAGGTAGTGGACGAACGTTGATGCCATCATCATCGTTGGTTAGTTCCAGTCCTGGGAACATACCCCGGATCAGCAGGGATTTGCCCGCCCCGGCATCTCCGATAAAGCCAATCAGGTGATCCTCGGGACTGAGATAGCGGTGCGCTAAATTACCTCCCAGAGCCAACAAACGATACCGCCCTCTGGGGGCAAAGTAGACAGCATGCATTAAATATTCGTGAATAATAGAGATCGCCATGTCGCTCCCCCCTGTTACAGTGTTACGGTAGCACCTTCCCGGGCCAGTTCCACAGACCGGCCAAAACCTTGTTCCGCCTGACTTTGCAACTGAGAAAGGGCATACTCCGGGTAAAAATGGGTGATCATGAGTTTTTTCACCCCGGCTGCTTTGGCCAAATCTCCTGCCTGGCGAGCCGTTAGGTGATTTTCTTTTAGGTATTCTGTATCTTTATCTAAACCACTGGCCTCGCAAAGGAATAAATCTGCCCCGTCGGCCAGCTTAATTAAGTCTTGGTTATAGGCAGTGTCGCCGGAGTAAACAAATCGCTTACTGCCTGTAACAGAGATACTATAGGCAGGCAGATTATGTTTACCGGGGGTAAAGGTTACTGTAAAGCCCGCTACATTTACCTGCCTGGGTGACGGTAATTCATCAATTATTTGCAGATCAAAGGCTTTGGTGAAACCCTTAATCCGGTTAAAATCTTCGACCGGGCCGGTAGGCAGGTACAACGGTACTATTCTATTCATCCGGCCTTCGCGGTTGGCCGCCTCAATGGCATGGCGCAGGGAATAAATGTCCATAAGGTGGTCTGGATGCAAATGGCTTAGCAGAATCGCATCCAGTTCCTTTATTTCCAGATGCTGCAGCAGTCTGCTTAAAACCCCATTACCTGTATCAATTAACAGGCTGCGACCGCCTTCCTGCAGCAGATAACCGGAACAAGCCCCGCTAGGTTGCGGATAAGGCGCCCAACAGCCAAGGGTGGTGAGTTGCATGGTAGATTGCATGAGGGTGTGTACCTCCTAGATGAGTATTTGCCAGGTGCAAGGTGATTGACGTATTGTTTTGGCCGTAAGCCTTTTCAGGCTGGACGAAGCAATGGGATTATATCATATACTTTTAGCTTTAGCAGTAGAGGGTCTATGGTTTACGGTCTTCTCTCCCCCATACACAACAGCCAATTGCCCCATTATACTGTGGATGCTCCGGCACCATCACGGGTACTTTCATCTCATTTTCAACAATCTGCACCAGGGCCTGGTTGTTGGCTACACCGCCGGTAAAAACAATGGTGTCTGTCAATAGCTTGGTGAGCATGGGTTTTATACGCTTGAAAATCGTGTAGTTTACTCCGGCAGCCAAGGATGCTGTGGTATGGCCTTCCACCACCTTGCCTATGAGCTCGGTTTCGCCAAAGATGGCGCAGGTGGAGTTTAGATCCACAGGATGTTCATAGTGCCGGGAGAGCTCTGTTAGGCTAATATCCAGTACCGCAGCCATGTTTTCCAGATAGCGACCGGTACTGGCGGCGCATTTATCGTTAGTTTGAAAATCTATCATCCTGCCCCGGGCCACCAATACCACTTTACTATCCTGGCCACCCAAGTCCAGCAGCGTAAAGTCTGAAAGTTTGGTTTGCTGGATGGCTCCCACTACATGGGCTTTAAGCTCCGGGATAACTTCCGCTCCTTTGACGTTAATGGTTTGCCGCCCATAGCCCGTGGCCACCACTTTTTCTGGTATGCCTAAACCCAACGCGGCAAAATCTACTTGCAGTTGGCCAGCCACCGCTCGGCCATGCTGCCGATAGAAAGAAACAGTATCAAACTTATGAAAAGAAAAGCCGCCGTCCGGGTCCATTAGGGCCACTTTAACACTACGGCTGCCTAAATCAATACCACATAGCAACGTCATCACCTCAAAATGTCCAAAAAAGCGTCCAAACGCATGCGCGTCCGGGCATCCAGCTTGTTTGGCTTATCCCCTTCCAGGGTTAGGATGGGGTATTTTAATTTTTGCCGGATAATTAAATCCTCTATTTGACGATAACAAAAACTTTGGGCATAGTGGATTACACCGTCCACCTGCCGCCGCTCTAATTCCCGAGTAATATCTTCCAGACGATAAAAGATACCATAGGGATAACTGTAGGTTCGATATTGTTCCACAATATCGTCGATGGCAAAGGGCATGGTGAACTGTCGCTGCACCTCGTTAAAAACGATCCTTGCCCCCCGTTCTTCCAAATAATCGTAGAGATCATCCATAATCGGGGGAACACCAATATAGGCCAAACGAACGTCTGCCTTGATGGGGTCCCGCCGGGGCAACTCAGCCAGGTAAGCGTCCAGGCGGCTGGCATAGGCTTCCGGGTCCCCTTCAAAATCGCTGCAGCAAACTTGAAAGAGATGATTATCCCAACCGCTCACCCGATCTCCCTGCCAGGTCAACCGGTCCATCTCCTTTACCCTTTGGCGTACCTCTTCCAGTCTTGCTTTGGCCAAGTTGACTTCCTTCCAGGTGGTGCCCAGTGCTGTTATCAGTTTTTCCATCTGGAGTTTTAATAAATCATAATCCCGATCAAAGGGAAAGGCGAAGGGTAAAACCTTTACCCCCGCCATTTCTAAAGTTTCCATCAAAGCATGGGTATTACTGCAATCCCCCTGGGTTACCGCTACAATGGTACGAATGTCATCATTTTGCAGCGTGGTGGCATAAAGTCCTTTAATCCAGGCACAAAGATTTCGGGGATAACCCGCAATTTCTGCCTCCTCCACCAAACTTTGAGGATTTGGGTGAGTAACGAAAATATTATTCAAATCTACCGGAACCAACCCGGCTGCGTAAACTACCTCCACCGGAATGGTCGTGGTCATACCAATTTTTTGCATGGTTTACCCTAGTACCCCCCTGGCTCGCAGCAACGCAAAGGTACGGCTCATTTCATTAAAGGTAATCATAAACCCTTCGTCCACACCCATGCCAGGTTTGGCTAGGATTTGTACCGGCTGGGTGGCAACGCCAATATGTACGCAGATTTGTGAGGACCGATCGGTTTCGTTACAAGTACCGCCCAGATAGGCCCCACTACCCTTGGCTTTGGCATAAAGCACAGCTTCAATGGTATTGTTGATACCGCCTAAATCCGGCGTCTTGATCTGGACCATATGACCTGCTCTGGCATCCACAAATTCTCGGATATCTTCCAAGGTATTGCACCATTCATCGGCCACCAGTTCTACTCCAATACCCCGTTTTTCCAGCAACCTGGTCAGTTCCGCCAGCGCAGCAATTTGGTCCGGTTTGTTGCCCCGATCCATGGGGCCTTCGATACGGATCTTCATGGGCGCTGCCGCTTTTTCCACCTGGGCCAAGTAATCGGCCATACGCTCAGGATCGTCGTTAAAGGCCTGACCAATGGTACCATAGACATCAATATGGAGGACGGGGCGGTAGTTCTCCCCTCCCAGTTGGACAGCACGCTGCCGCAGCCATTCGATATATTCCAGCAGCTTCTCTCCCTGGCGTCCCAGTTTTTCTTCTACGTTATTAATCAGCCCGTGGGGCAAAACATCGGTTCTTTTCATAATCATCTTATCGGCATTGCTATGACGCTCATCACCCGTCTGACAAAAGATTGGTATGGGTTGTTTGGCTAAGGTACAGTTATATTCTCTGGCGATTACTTCGGCCATGGTACAACGATTAGCCTGGGCAGCGGCATCCAACAAAGCCTGGGTGAGGCCATAACGAATGGCCGTATGAAAGGGGCTACCATCCGGGTGGGTAAGTTGATCGAATTCCTCCGCCAACCTGCGGAAGCTGCTAACATCTCTTCCCACTAGTTTCGGCAATATCTCCTGTTCGATCACCGGGATAAAATCCGCCGCTAAAAACAGCGGGTCCCGTCCCCCGGCACCGGAATATTGCACAGCGGCACAGTCACCATAGGCGACTCCGCCATCTTCCAGTAACAGCATCACAGAGATGGACTCCCCGCGCTGTCGCACTGCAGAGAAACCAGGAGTTACCGGTTCTCCCAGGTAAGCAAAACCATCGTGCTGACGCCCCAGCTTAATGGCCTTTTGATCATCAAAGTAAAAACCTGTGAGTCCTGCTGACAAAACGGCATTGGTTATTTTCATTTATAGTCTCCATTCGGTTTGATACTAACAAATTAACGCGGCTTACCTACCAGCATGCCCTTCCCAATGGCATAGATATCATCAATAACCATCTGGAAGCTGGGGTCCCGTCCCTCTAGTTTCCCCCTTTGGGCTATTTTTTCCCGGTGTACTTCCTTGATATCTTCCCCGAAGGGCAAATTACCAAAATCCAAGAGACGCACAGCACCGTTATGGTCCCGGGCCGGCAACAGTCGTCCGGCGTTGAAGCGGCTAGGTGCAAAGGGTACATCGATAATACCCGCCTGGAAGCCACGAACGGTGCCCAGAGCAATATCCCCTTCCCCAAACTCCAACAGTCGCTCCAGAATGGCTCTGGTTTCTGTTTTGATTAATTCTTTTTCGGTAGTGACTTCATTGTTTACCAACAGAGGTTGATCTTTTAGCATATTCAACAGCTGCTTGGTGGCCCGGATACCCGCAGCATTGGCTTCTTTCGTGGGAATCCCCAAGGCTTCGTGGGGGGTTTTGACAATGACTTTGGTGGCCTTAGCCATCGCTGCGGTAGCAGCACCCCAACTGATAACGCCAAAGGCTTTACTTTCATCCTGGGGGAAGCCACCCATCCACTGGTGGAAAACCGTAGTAATGACCACATCTTGGTAACCAAAACGTCCTAAATATTCATCTGCCAGTTCCTCCAAGGAACGTACCGCGGCCACATCCTGCAGTAGATTGCCACACTGGCCATAACCCAGGGTGAGACTTCTCACTCCTTGTTCTGCTGCCAGCAGGGCCTCAATAATGGCCACAGCATGGGAGATACAAGGGGGAACTAACGTACCGGTAAGGGGGCCAAAGGGTTCCCGGTTGATGCTAACACCTTGTTCCTCGTAATAACCCACCAAACGATCTACATATTGCCAATCCCGAATGGAGCGCTCCAGGGGTACCTCTTTGGCATAGGGGATATTATAGGAGATACCCCCACCCTCATAGGCGGTGAATCCCCCGGCCAAGGATATCTCTGTGAGCAGGCGGGCATCGGGAGTACCGTGACGCACCTGCACCGGTACCTTCATCGCTTCGGTTACTTCCCGGCAGGCTGCTAGACCGTGGTTAACAGCGGGAAAGCCATTCAGCATAGAACGACCCACGGTACGGCTTTCCTCAATACCTGCCTGGGCCTCGTTATAGCGGTTTTGTCGGGTATAGCTGTCGATAGTCGTGGGCAGCAAATCCGCCCCACCTTCATCCACCAAAAAACGCAGCAGTTCGATATGTTCATGAACCAGCGCCACTCCTGCCCGGGGCTGGGCCAAGGTAATACCCTCTTTTTTAGCCTCTTCTAACCTCTGGCCAAATCTCCGGCTGGCCGGTATTTGTTTCTGATAAGCAATGGCCTCCGCCAAATCCACTTCCTGCCCGGTAGGCCAAGATTTTAAAGCCTCTTCGCGGATTTGCAGGAACTGTTCCCAATCGAGTTTTCGGTTTTGTAACTGCATGAGAATCCATCTCCTTTTCGGCCATCAGCCATCGGCTATCGGCTTTGTTAATGGTTATATGTGGTAGTTTATCTGGTTATTGATACTTTTTAAACCCTGAATTTTAAAATTTAAAGACCGCTGCCCTCTTATTAAATCACTGGTTTAATATATTTCTTCGCCAGTCTCAGAGCTGCGGTGGGTCTTACTTCTGCCAGCAGGCCAATAGCGGCCAGAATATATTCTTTATCCAACATCAGCTTGGCTTTCTGTGGTCTTAACACAGTGGGCTGATCCGGTTTATAGAGAGCCCCCTGTAATATCTCTTTAGGATTAGGATGTTTGACAATCACACCGCCGGTGCCAATTAGATAAGGTACTTCTGTTAAGTCTTTTCCATGCTGCACATGAACAGCCCCCATCGGTGTCCACATTGTTTCCAGGGTACCACTGTGTCTCTCCACGGCCAGGTCGGTGGCAGCTTTTGCCATAGCGGTATCTATCTTCCATTGTTCTTCCCTTTCGGGCAGCAGTTCAATACGATTGTGTATGGTATTAATATATTCTATCACTGCCTGCGACGCTTGACCGCTAATGGCCGCCAACTTACGGGAACCAATGGACTCCAATAGGGATAAAGCACTGACACGCATACCCAGGTCCCCTTCCACCGTACGCTTAGCGTATGGTTCCGGCAAGCCCTTATAGGTTACACCGGACTTGGTCGGATAACCCTCGGCAATGGAGTGAACATCCGTGGTAGCTCCACCAATATCCACAATCAATAAATCGCCCCAGCCCTTTTCTTCCTCATTCCCCATGGCCAATAGCTTGGCGGCTTGCAGTACCGCTGCCGGGGTGGGCATAAGAATTCTTTGCAAATAGCTTTCTGCCCGGCGTAAACCTTTGGCTTCCACAATCTTTTCCAGGAAGGTTTGACGGATGGTATCCCGGGCCGGTTCCACATTTAATTTAGTTAACTCCGGCAACACATTCGCCGTTAGCCGCACATCTTTGCCCGCTTGCTCTAGGATTTGCAACACTTCATCGGCGGCTGATTTATTACCCGCCACAATGATGGTAGCGGTACACTGCGAAGTGGCCAACATCTTGGCATTATGTAAGATGGTTTCTTTATTGCCACCATCGGTACCCCCAGCCAGCAAAATAATATCCGGGCAACCGTCATCAATTTGCTTACTCTCTCCGGCAGTAAGTTGGTGGGCATAGACCCCTAACACCCGGGCACCGGCCCCTAGAGCGGCCTGTCGAGCTGCCTCTACAGTTAACTCCTGTACTAGGCCAATGGCCACCATCCGTAGGCCTCCGGCAGCACTGCTGCAGGCCAGCCGGTGGGTAAAATCAGGTAAAACACCCCCAAAGTGGGGCTTTATCTCTGCCAAGGCCTGACCGAGACCCTCCAGAATATTGGTCTCCACAGTGCTAATTCCCCTCGCCGTAGCGATCACTTCGGCTGCTGCCACATCCACTGCAGTTACTTTTGTATAGGTGCTGCCAAAGTCAATTAATAGGGCCAGTTCCATACCGGTCCCCCCTTAGCATCTCTCTTTAAAACCAAAATCCCTTACGATATCATCAATGGCCTCCTGGGGCATGGTTCCCGGAGGATAGGCACGGTCGAAGCCCATCTTCGTGAATCTCTTCTCCACCTCTAGCCAATCCTGTTTCCCCACTACCAGGTTACCGCCAACATACATTTTAATTTGACCAATGCCAGCCTCGATGGCCTTTTCCCGTAACCCACGGCAATCAATCTCCCCGTGGCCGTATAACGATGACACGAGGATGGCATCGGCATTGGTTTCCACTGCAGCATTAATAAATTCCTCTTGAGAGGCCATCACTCCAATATTCACTACCTTGAAGCCTGCTTCTGTGAAGGCATATTCCAGAATGCGATTGCCCACAGCATGAACATCTGCTCCAATTACTCCTAAGATTAAAGTAAGCTGTTTTTTTTCTTCCATCTTAGAGCCGACCTCCTACTAGTCTATGACAGTATTTGTGTTGACAGGATTTTCAATTAGTTTCTCCTATCTTGGAAATTGTTCCTCCTTTTAAGCTGGAATTTCTCGAAGTTTTTTATACTCTTGGCTTTTATCGTATTTTTTACTCTACTATGTATTTAGATTAGCAGGGCAAAAAAACGAACCTGGCAGGAATTGTGTTCCGCCAGGTTCGTTTTTTAACACTTATTGACCACTAAAGTAAGCGCCGATACCACGGGCAATGGCTTCGGCAGCCCTTTGTCGAGTGCCCTCAGAGGCTAACAATGCTTCCTCCTCAGCGTTAGATACAAAGGCTGTTTCAATGAGGATACTGGGCATGGTACTGGTGCGCAGCACTGCAAAATTGGACTGCAGTACGCCAATGTCCCGGCGGCCCAAGGCTGCTACCAACTCCCGCTGTACATCCTGGGCTAGTCTCTGCCGATCGCCTTTTTGTTCATATAAATAAGGCGTAGATTCCGGTGCATAGAAATAGGTGGATGTCCCACCGATGGCTCTATTCAGGTTGGCGTTGCTGTGGATGCTAACAAAGATATCCGAATTTTGCACATTGGCCAGACGGGTACGCTCATAAAGATCCACAAAGGTATCAGTATCACGACTAAAGATAACGTTGGCACCTTGATTTTTCAGCAATTCTGCCACTTTCAGGGTGATCGCTAAATTGACATCCTTCTCTCGCAAACCCTTCTGGCCAGAAGCACCATTGTCGTAACCCCCATGCCCTGCATCGAGGAATACGGTCTTGCCCTGTAAACCATCGCTGTAAGAAATTTTACTAACTTCCAGGGTTAAGGCTTTCTTATCGGCAGACAGACTGGCCTTCACCCGCCCAGCTTTTTTCATATCTACTACCAATCGGGTGATATAGGGGTCTTGGCTGGGATTGCCGGTACGCACTTTATCTACCAGTTCCGTCTGGGCTAAGATGGTTTCCGGAAGCTTACCCACTTGGACATCACTTATGTTCACAACATAGCGTGAGGGATTGGACAGAGTAAAGGTGTTGTAGGTAATCGCTTTCTCACTAACAATGTTAACATAGGTTGTGCCTTGCTTCTCGGTAACCTTTACCTCCACCAGCTTTGTTGCTGGTACAGTCGGAGTTGGTGTCTGTTCACCAGGCGGGTTTCCTGTTCCGTTATCAGTGGGGGCAGGCAACCAACTGCCTTCCGCAGGTTTTGCCGGTGGCTGCGGAGTTTCTTGCTGTTCCTCCACCGCTACCAGCCAGCCTGCCACCCAGGCATTGCTACCATTGGTTTGACGTACCTGCACCCAATCTCCTGAGCGACTAATGACAGGTAACCGGACTCCCCGACTAACCTGACCGGCTACGTTATGGCTGGTCCCAGGACCGCTCCGTAAGTTTATCGTATCTGTATTGATAACAGCCACCTTGCCACTGCTGGCGGGATTCCCACCGGGAGCAGGTGCAGCCGGGGTTACCGGAGTCTGTTGTAGGGTGACCAACCAGTTGGCTACCCAGCCGGTGGTATTTCCTGATTGTATCTTGTACCAATCACCACTTTGGGAGAGTATCGTAAGTTTGTCCCCTTGTTTTGCTTTACCTGCTACGCCATAACCAGTACCTGGACCGCTCCTAATATTTAAAATAGAAGCCTTTACCACAGCCACTTTACTAGAAGAAGTACCTTGGGAGACATTGGCGGTTTCTTGCACCTTAACCAGCCAACTAGCTACCCAAACGGACTTCCCGCCGGACTGAACTTGATACCAGTCGCCAGACTTACTGAGGACCGGCAATTGATTGCCCTGATAGACCTGTCCGACGGCGGCAGTATGGGTCCCTGGTCCACTCCGTAAATTAAGCTTGTCCGCAGTAACGGTCGCTACCTGTGCCGCATCTGCCAATTGTAAACCACCCATAGGATGAAAAATCAGAGTTATACCCAGTCCCACCAGGACAGCATAACGAAAGAAACGGCTGCCAGAAATAAATGTCATATCCACCTTCCTTTCGGGTCATAATCCATTCTACTTTTTTTAGACGAAATATCTTGTGTTTTTGTAACATCCATTTTAGGTAAATAAAGGTAAATTTTTACATAAAGCACTCTTTATTTTTTTCTTTACAAGATTACTACGAAGTTAAAGACTGTTTTGGTATGGTTTTATAGTTACCAAAATTATTCAGCATAAGAGCATGGCTTTTCGGTAAATATGTAAGATGATTTGATCTATTGATACTAACGTTGTACGGGGGGATTATTTTGAGAGGAATCTGGGGCCTGTTAACGGTATTTCTTTTAGCCCTGTTCTTTTTATTACCCATTCAACTTTGTCACGCCAAGGAGGAACTTTGCTGTCCGGTAAATGAAGATATCGATAGAATTCTTTATCCCGCGAATCCCCCTCTACGAGGAGAAGATGTACAAAGTCTACAGGCTGAATTAAAAGCGCTACACTACTACGATGGTCCAATTAGCGGAGTATATGGCCCCCTTACCCAGCAAGCAGTTCTCAAATTTCAGCGGGAACATCATTTAAAGGAAGATGGGATTGTATCTTGGCAGTCTTGGCATTTGCTGGCTCGTAATCTAGAGCAGCCCGTAACAAAACCGGAAAAATTACCTCCCCCCACCGGTGAAATAGCCCTTATTGTGGATACCACGAAAAGGAAGCTGACGGTCCTGACGGACGGCAAACCCTACAAACAATTTGACGTAGCCTGCGGCAAACCCGAAACTCCTACCCCAGTGGGAACCTGGCAAGTAGTCCATAAAGCCACGAACTGGGGAACTGGCTTTGGTAGCCGCTGGCTGGGTTTAAATGTGCCTTGGGGTGTCTATGGTATACACGGCACCAACAAACCTTTTTCGATTGGCAGTTATGCCAGCCACGGCTGTATCCGTATGCACAACTCTTCGGTTGAACAGCTTTACCCTTGGGTTCGTAAGGACACACCTGTGTACATCATTGGCAGTCCCTTTGGTGTGCCCGGCCGGGGTCACAAGCTCTTGGTGCGGGGTGACCGTGGCTCAGATGTATTTGAGGTTCAGCGAACTTTAAAAAGATTGGGCTATTATGAAGGCGTCATAGACGGTATCTTCGGCTCCGGCCTGGATACGGCTATTCGGAACTTCCGTAAAAATAACGATCTGCCCGTGGATAATCGTGTGGATAGTAAGATGTATGAGGCTTTGGGGTTGTAAAAGCCATTGGCTATTGGCCTTTGGCTTGGTTAGTTTGGTTCATTTTAAACAAATATCAGCACTGGTATTAGTTCTCTGCTATTTATGTTAAGAAGAATTGGGCCAAGATAAGAAGAGCCAATAGCTAAAGTCTAATGGCCAATCTCTTTCTACCCTAGCTTCCTACCTGCAGATCATCCCTCTCCAGCAAATCCCTTCTGAGCTTAACAATCTTCGGCTGCCAGTTAAGCTGCTGAAGTAGTGCTGTATAGTCCTCGGGAGTTGTTTCAGCCCAGGTCTTGTTTAAGAGAGCAACAAATACTGCCTCCATGACATTGGTACCAAAGGTGCGACCTTGTAATTCCGGCGTTGTGGTCACCAACATACCGGCACCTCTATCCAAAAGCATTTCTACATCATCTCGGGTAGTGGTATTGGTCAGAATCAATTGACCATTTAGTTGTTCTGGCAGGTATTTGCGAATAAAATGATAATCCCCCGCTACAACATTGGCTTCTTGATAATAGCGGGCATATTTGTTGCTATTGGCTTTGGCTTGTTGATCCTGTTTGTGCCCGGTAGGATACAGGTATTGAAAGGGCAGCCGGGAGATAATCGGCATCAACCTAGCTGCAATGGCTTGCAGTTTCTCCAAACTATAAATCGGTAGCCGAATTCCCAGGGCAAACATTACATCACCCAAGGTTAGTTGACAGCCACTCTGGACCAAGGCTTCGGCCATGCCGAAACGATCTAAGGCACTGACCATTAACACCCGATCGCCAGTCTTAATCAGTCCTTGCTGAGCCAGGTGTTCCACTGCTTGCCTCTCCAGGGTATTCTTTAGCCCACTGCCATCTACCACAGGCGTAAGCTTGACCGTCTCCAGCAACCTCAGTCCATCCTGCAGGATATACTTTTGAGTGCCAGCATACAGGTAAACGTCTATTCCTCCCAGACCAATGGCATCCACCTGTCCGTCCAACTCTTTGAGCAGGCTAATAGCTTTTGAGATATCTCCATCGGTACCAATCCGGCTAATTTCAAAATCTTGACCTAGCAGTTGAAGCCGTACCAGATGATTCCGCTTGGTTGATCCTAAGCTGACACTGACAACCCTTTTCACAAACATCTCCTCCAAAAATTTGCTCCTATACCCGTCATTTTAACCATATAAAGGAGATTTTAAAAGGACCGCTGGTTAGCGGTCCTTAACAGGCTGTACTGTTTTTGGCAGTTTTTTATGTCCCTTATTTTTTAACAGGTAACAAACTAATTAAATTATCACCAATTCCTTTGTTTCATCCTTCAAAAACAATTTTCCCCTTACGGATTATTTCATCGTATAAAAAATCTCCTTGGGTTGCTGACTGATACTGTTTAACGGAGTAAGGGCGAGGCGAAATACCAAGGTCTATCCCTCTGGTTAATTTTCTCAACAGCAAAGCCTCATTAAGGCGATTTTCACCAAAATCATTCGCTACAATGGCTATGTCAATATCACTGTCCTTATCTGGTGTACCATTAACATAGGAGCCAAACAATATAGCTTTTTTAACAGCAATTTTGTTGGTTCTTAATTGTTCAATATATTTTTTTATAATGATATCAACTTGTTTTTTAGCCATTTAAAAATCACCTCCGTCTGCTCGTATTTGCTTTCTGCAAAAGTTTTGTTACAGATTTGAGCTAACGCTTCTCTATCTTCGGAATAACGAGGCCTTCACCTCTCCTATTTTTATATCTTATTATCTTTATTTTACCATATACTTAGAGGATAAAACATGGGAGCAACATAACAGTGAATATCTATGGAGTGCAACAATACATCTGACCTGTTTACTTACCTATTAGAAAAACTAGGCTTACGCCAGTTTTTAAGCACCGGAGTAGCCTAGTTTACCCTTATGAATTCCAAGCTGGTTAGCGGTCCTTTCCCTGATCTCTGCTCTGCTGGACTGTGATATCCTTTTTCTCCAATAGCTCCAATGCTTCATCATAATGATTAATATAGCCTGAATGTAAAACCCCCAACTGGGCGTCGGTAAACAAATTTTGATTTGTTCCTTTATTGGGAGCCGTAACCTTTACGAGTTCCTTGACCTCTTTTTCCATCCCGTCACCTCCCGGGCAAACATACTATAATGACCCGCCATGTTCTTTCAACACATGAGCCGCTTGATCACCCAACTGGTCGGTGGTTACTGCCGTTACTAAAAAGGCCTTTCCACCGGCTACGCCATAATTATCTGCAGCCATTGAGTAATTGGCGGGATCAGCCCCTATTAAAACTCTAGAGTCCGTGTCCATTAACCTGTCGGTATTGGCCGAATACAGCGTCAAACCGGTAAGGGTTTCAGCATTATTAACCGGGTTATTGAGTTCACTGTCGGTGGATACACCATAACGGGAGATTCGATCTATGGAAACATCCTGGATGCCCAGGCGCTTTAATTCTTCAGCAGCTGCTTCTGCTTTGGTACTGGATGGAAAATAGGCCAGCAAAGATCGCATCCCTTGCGGTAGTGTCATCTCAAAGACCTCCTTTTTTCAATATTGTGCCCTTGGTTTATAACTTTACACAAATTTTTTATTTTTTTGCCACAAAAGAAGGATTTAGAACGTCTATATAAAGAAGTGATAGTTTAATTACTTGTTCGTCACCTTTTAATCATGAAGGGACGAGCAAAATAATAAGGAGGTAAAAATGTTTAAACGTAACTTTGTTTTG
>CAMKDG010000070.1 GCA_946411205.1 uncultured Desulfotomaculum sp. | reverse complement strand
GAGTTAACCGGTCGCCGGGTTGATTTAAGTGAGGCGGCTAAAAAAGTACAGCCGAGGGAAAATGTGAAAGAAGTCCTTATTGGTATGTTTAGCAGAAACTATATTAAGAGAACCATTGTCTTGTTAATCTCCTTTTTTGGTAGCTGCATTCCAGGCTTCATGTTTATGGCCTGGACCCCAACCTTGTTGCAACAAAAGGGCTTTACCCTGGAACAGTCTTTGTTTGCCAGTTCCCTGATTATTCTGGGTGCTCCGCTTGGTTGTATTTTATCCTCCTTTGTTTCTGATAAAGGTGGTCGGAAGATCCCCATTGGTGTCATGGCTCTCTGCTTTGCTGCATTAGCCATGGTTTTCGCCAACCTGGGCAACAATCTGACCCTCCTGATTCTGGTAGGTATGGGTATGAACGCTTTTAACTTAGCCAGCAGCTTTACCTTGTTTTCCTATGTGGCAGAATCCTACCCCACTAAGATGCGAAATACTGCCACGGGATTCCATAACGCCATGGGACGTTTATCCGTGGCCGGGTCTCAACTGATGGTACCGGTGATCTATGCTAAATTTGGTTTTGCCGGCGTGTTTACTACCATAGCCACCTGCCTGATTATCTTAGGTCTTAATGTGTTAATCTTTGGGGAACGGACTGGTGGTAAGTCATTGGAGGATATAGCGTAGGCAAAAAGTACTTTAGAAGATAAAAAGAAGGCTGATTAAGGGAAACCAAGATCAGCCTTCGGATTATTTTTTACGATTTACGATTGTAGCTACATGAGCTTTGAGGATGCTGATAAATGCCTCTGTGGCCGCTGACATTGAGCAGGAGGCAGGTACAAAACTACCATAAAACGTCTTAACCGCTTCTTGAATGGGGATGGTAATCAGGGAATCATCCTTTAACAGTCTGGTGTCTGTGGAGGAGGAAATACCCACTGCCTGACGGTTGACAATCGCATTTTTATATAGTTCTACAGAATTGGTTTTAACAAGAATGTTAAGTCGGCTTACGTCCGGAAACATTTCACTGATGATTTTTAAATAAGCTGCAAAGTTGTAGATAGCCAGGGATTGTTGATATAAATCAGCAATTGTTAGACTTTTCTTTTTAGCCAAGGGAGAATTGCTTGCGACCACGGCGAGCATATCACTTTCCAAGAGTTTTTCATAAGTGCCCTTACAACTTAGGATTAGTTCGTTGAACTGAAACTCTGGCAGGATAAATAGGCCTATATCAACGTCACAGTTGTTAATAGCACGGATAATTTCCGGTGGTTGATCCTCCTGAATGTGAACCTCCACGGCAGGAAATTGTTTTTGAAATAAGTCCAAAACATCCGGCAGTACATTGTTGATAATAAAGGGAACAACACTGATGGTCAGCTTACCGGATAAATTATCTGGATTAACCAGGGAATAGGGTTGGACACTTTTTAGTAATTCATCATATTTTTCAAGAATTTCTTTGGCTTTAGACACGGCTACTTCACCGGCTTCGGTGAGGCTAACGCCCTGACGGTGGCGATTTAACAGGGGGACTTTAAGGTCATTTTCCAGCCGCACCATGATTTGGCTTAAACCCTGCTGGGAAATAAAAAGTCGTTTGGCCGATAGCGTAATGGATTTTGTTTGCGCCACGTCAACCAGATATTGAAGATGATTGATATCCATAACATCACACCTCAGTAAAAAGTACGAGCATAAAACTATCCGCTATGCCTAAGGCCAACTGGCTTCCGACGGCGTTGGACATAATTTAAAGATCACGGCTAAATAAACAGCTAAGTTTTACTAAAAACTAGCTTATCATAACCTTGATCGCTAAACAAGTTACCAAAATTCACATGTTTTTAATGGAAAGACAACTATTGTATGTCAATTGAAAGACAACCTTTTTAACTTTCCCCTCTCTTTAGTAGTGTGCACTACCGCTTTACCGCTTAGTATATGCTACTCTTAAGCTAATAAAGCGGTGAAAACTTTCCCAAAGTGATCTTCCCAATATAGTACTAGAAAAGTGTAGAAAGGAATGTTTGAATATGACGAAGCCAATTGCAGAATTAACTTTCCTGAGTGAGATCCACTACTTTCATGAGCATACCTGGGCCAACGTTGAAGGTGATCTGGTGAAGGTTGGTATTACAGATTTTGCGCAGGATAGCCTGGGTAATATTATCTTTGTTGAGCTACCTAATGTGGGTGAGACCTATAGCAAAGGGGACGAGTTTGGTCAAGCTGAATCCGCTAAGACGGTTTCCGCCCTCTACATGCCTGTCAGTGGTGAAATTGTAGAGGTTAACAGCCAATTAGAAGAAGCTCCCCAACATGTTAATGAAGATCCCTATGGTGCTGGTTGGATGATTGTCGTGAAGCCCAGCAATCTGGATGAAATAAAAGAACTTCTTACCAAAGAAGATTACCTGAATCAAATCAAATAATCGGGGCTAGACTGCCGCCGGCAAAATATCAAAATTTAACGGAAGGAGATGGCTTAATGAGTTTCACCATCTACACAGCCACTGGCTGTACGCGTTGCAAAATTATTAAACAGCTTATGAATGAAAAGGGCATTGCCTTTGAAGAACAGGATATGAAGGCGGAGGGGAAGGAGGCCTTTCAAAAATTTTATGCAGCCAACCGGAAGGCCATTTTTCGTGGTCCCGACGGTGTAGAATTCCCTCTGTTGCACGATGGTACCACCCTTCGTCAGGGGATCGGCGCCTGTGTCGCTTACCTCCTCTCCGGCACCAAGCTGGATGGTTTCTTTAGCGTAGGCACCCTGCATAAGGAATGGGTGGATGGTATCCATGTTTCCGGCGGCAATCCGGAATATACGACTGAATTTTTAGCAGCTTTACAGTACATCAAAAAAGGTAACAACATGAAACTACAAATGGATACCAATGGGCTAAACAGTGCTATTTTAGAACAAATCCTAGCCCAAGATTTAGCCGATGTAGTGATCATGAATGTACTGGGACCCAAGGAACTGTACAGCCAACTGGCAGGTAAAGCGGTAGATATCGACGAGGTTGAAAAATCTCTGTCCTTGGTAACGAAGTTTCCCGAGTACAAGTTACAAACCACGGTTGATCCTGTGGTACGGGAAGACGGAGAAATTAGCTATTTAAGTACCAAAGAAATTGGTGCCACAGCGAAGTTTATTGCTGAAGCCACGGGCAGTATGAAGAATCCTTACCTAGTAAAATTATTTAAACCAAAAGAATGTAAAGATGAACGTTTTAAGACCATAGAAGCAATGCCGGCCGGCACCCTGCTATCTTACCGTACAGCGGCCAGAGCTCACCAAGTATTTGTGGAAATTGAAAAGAATTAGTTACTAGCCGGAAAGTTACAAGGAGGTAAACCACATGAGTTATCCAACCGTATACCCAACCGGGGTTACCGTATACAACCCGAAAAAAGCCTGGAATGGTTTCACCATCTTCCAAGCCAGAGAACAAGGTGCCCTGCTGATTGATATGAATGGTACCGAAGTAAACTTTTGGCAAGGTTTACACGGTTTCCCTAATAAAATGCTGCCCGGTGGCTATGTGTTTGGTCACCTGGGGGAACGAAATAACAACTTTGGTATGCAGGATCAGACCGACTTAGTACAGGTTGACTGGGAAGGCAATGTTGTTTGGAAGTTTAATCAGTATGAATTTATCGAAGATCCCGGTGAAGAACCCCAGTGGATGGCCAGACAACACCATGATTACCAGCGTGAAGGCAACCCCGTAGGGTATTATGTACCGGGTATGGAGCCACTGGTGGATCAGGGGAATACTCTGATCCTGGTGCATAAAAATGTTAAAAACCCTAAAATCTCGGACAAATTATTGCTGGATGATGTTATTATTGAAGTGGACTGGGAAGGTAATATTGTTTGGGAATGGGCTTGCAACGAACACTTTGATGAATTGGGGTTCGACGAAGCAGCCAAGAATATCTTATTCCGTAATCCCAATATGAGAACCTCCGGTGGTGGCATGGGTGACTGGATGCACATCAACTCCATGTCTGTACTGGGTCCCAACCGATTTTACGATGCTGGTGATGAGCGTTTCCATCCCGATAATATCATCATTGATGGCCGGGAAACGAACATTATTTGCATTATCTGCAAGAAAACCGGTAAGATTGTTTGGAAACTAGGCCCCAACTATGATAGCAGCGAGGACCTAAAGAAAATTGGCTGGATCATTGGTCAGCACCACGCCCATATGATTCCCAAAGGTTTGCCTGGGGAAGGCAACATCCTGGTCTTTGATAATGGTGGCTGGGCCGGTTACGGTATCCCGAACCCCTCTTCTCCCACCGGAGCGAAGAACGCCCTACGTGATTACTCCCGGGTGTTGGAAATTGACCCTACCACCTTGAAGATTGTTTGGCAGTATACCCCTGCGGAAGCGGGTTTCCTGATGCCAACCGATGCTGAAAAATTCTATAGCCCTTATATCAGCAGTGCCCAACGTCTGCCGAACGGTAACACGCTAATTACCGAGGGATCTGATGGACGGATCTTTGAAGCTACGGCGGACCATGAACTTGTTTGGGAATACATCAGCCCCTATAAGGGTGAAAAGATGCCCACCAACATGGTGTACCGTGCCTACCGTTTGCCTTACGAGTGGGTACCTCAAGTGGAGCGTCCTGTGGAGGTTGCCATCGAGCCTGTGGAGGTAACCACCTTCCGTCTGCCTGGTGCAGCTCCCATGGGTGCTAAGAAAACAACCGTGATTGAAGGCACTCGTCCTTACCAAGGCGACAAGGCTCTGTGTGTTGCTGCAGGGGATGAAGCAGAAGAATAAGTATAGATGGGGGGCTACCGGCCCCCCATTATTTAAATGAAAACCTACCAAGTAGAGGGAGGTAAGAGTATGACGTATCAAGCTGTGGTTATCGGCGGTGGCCCTGGTGGTTATGTGGCCGCCATTCGTATGGCTCAACTGGGCGGTAAAGTTGCCGTAGTAGAAAAGGATACATTGGGCGGTACCTGTCTCAATCGAGGATGTATTCCCACCAAGTCACTGATTGCTGCGGTGGATAAACTGAAAGCAGTGGAGGAAGCTGCTGAATTTGGGATTGAAGTGGGCCAGCCGGTTATTAATTTTGCTAAAGTCCAGGTCAGAAAAGCAGAAGTGGTGGAAAAGCTGGTAGGTGGGATCAATTTCTTATTTAATAAGAATAAAGTTGAGCTATTTAATGGGACTGCTAAAATTAAAGCTCCCGGTCTGGTAGAGGTTGAAAATAACGGTGAAACCCAGGCGTTACAGTGTGCCAACATCGTGATTGCCACCGGCTCCAGCCCAGCTTTAATTACGTCATTGGGCTACAACGGCACCACCATCATCACCAGTGAAGAGGCCCTGCAATTAACTGAAGTACCCAAGAGTTTACTCATTATCGGTGCTGGCGTAATTGGTTGTGAATTTGCCCATATTTATGGTACGATGGGAACGGAAATTACCATGGTGGAAGCAGCGCCGAGCATCTTATCCTTGCAGGATAAAGATATATCCCGCCGGATGCAGACTATCTTTAAAAAGAAGAAATTCAACATCAAAACCAATGTAACCATTACGAAAATAGAAGAGATTGCGGGCGGCATCCAGGCTGAATTAGCCAACGGCGAGATCATCACAGCTGAAAAAGCCCTGATTTCCATTGGCCGCACCCTCAATACCCAAAACCTCGGCTTAGCAGAGGCGGGCATTGCCTTGGGTGAAAGAGGGCAGATTTTAGTCAATGATCAAATGGAAACCAACATCAAAGGTATTTATGCCATTGGTGATGTGGTGATGAAATACCAACTGGCTCACGTAGCCTCGGCCCAAGGGATTGTCGTGGCTGAAAATATCATGGGCCAAGCATCAGCCATGGATTATCGTGCCGTGCCGAGTTGCATCTTCACTAGCCCCGAAGTAGCTTCCGTCGGCCTGACCGAGCAACAGGTGAAAGACCAAGGTATTCCTGTCAAAACCGGCAAATTTAACTTTATGGCCAATGGTAAGGCTCTTAGCATGGGTGAAGGGGAAGGCTTTGTCAAGGTTGTGACCAATGCTGAAACTGATGTAGTAGTCGGTGTGCATATTATTGGTCCCCATGCCTCGGATTTAATTGCCGAAGCCACTCTGGCAGTAAAAAATGGTCTGACCGCTAAAGACTTGGCCGCGACCATCCACGCTCACCCCACCTTAGCGGAAGCCATGATGGAAGCTGCTGAGAATGTCCATGGCTTGAGTATTCACGGCTAAACGGAGGGGTTTGAGAGGACGGTTGGTGGATGTTGAGAGGTGATATTTAATGAAGCTATTCGTTGCGATATTGGATGAAACCGATTATTTAGAAGCCTTAGCCATGCAGGAAAAGCTGCTGCAGCTACGCCAGCAACATAAAGTACCGGATATCATGCTCCTGCTGCAGCATCCACCGACAGTAACCTTAGGGACCAGGGAGAATCGTTACAATATCATCACTCCTGAAGCAGAGCTTGAAAAACTTGGGGTTAACATCTATAAAATAAATCGGGGCGGTGATGTTACCTATCACGGCCCCGGCCAAATTGTTGGCTATCCCATTCTCAACCTAAACGGTTATGGTAAAAGTGTGCGACTTTATGTGGACAAACTAGAAGAGGTTTTTCTTGGGTTACTAGGGCAGGAGTATGGTGTTACAGCCGGTCGGGATAGTCAATACACCGGCGTCTGGGTGGGCAATGAGAAAATCACGGCTATCGGTTGTTCGGTCAAACGCTGGGTGACCATGCATGGCTTTGCCTTTAATGTGAATACCGATTTGAATCACTTTAGATGGATTAATCCCTGTGGCATTATCGATAAGGGTGTTACTTCGCTGCAAAAAATCCTCGGGCAGCCCCAGGACATCAATACAGTGAACGGACAGATAATTTCCCATTTTAGCCGGGTTTTCAACTGCGAACCAGAGATTATTGACCGGCAAAATTTACAGGATATTCTAGGGGGGCAAGCATATGAATAAGCGGAAACCCGACTGGCTAAGGGTGAAATTACAGGGGGCGGAAAAAACTCACGAAGTGAAAGAGATGCTGAATCGGTTATCTCTCCATACCGTCTGCCAGGAGGCCAATTGTCCCAACCTAATTGAATGCTTTGGTCGTAAAACGGCTACCTTTATGATTTTAGGCAGCGTTTGCACCCGCAATTGTACCTTCTGTAATGTAACCAAGGGAATTACCCAGGAGGTTGATCCGGAAGAACCGGCCAATGTGGCCAAGGCGGTTCAGGAGTTGGGCCTCAAGCATGCCGTAATTACTTCGGTAACCAGGGATGATCTGCCGGATGGCGGGGCCGGACACTTTGCCGAGGTCATTAACAAGCTAAGGGATACCCAGGTAATTGTGGAAGTGTTGATCCCAGATTTGCAGGGCAGTCGGGAAGCCCTGGCCACCATAGTAAAGGCCAGACCCCATATTCTCAATCACAATATTGAAACAGTGCCTCGTTTATACCCCACCGTTCGTCCCAAGGCCAGCTATGCCCGTTCCCTGGAGGTACTGAAAAACTCCAAAGAACTGGCTGCCAGTGTATTTACGAAATCCGGAATCATGGTGGGTTTAGGGGAGCAAGAAGAAGAGGTCATCGGTGTCTTGCAGGATTTGCGGCAAGTTGACTGTGATCTAGTAACCATTGGACAATACCTAGCCCCCTCAGCGAAGCATCATCCGGTGATCGAATATATCCACCCAGACTTGTTTAAGAAATACAAAGACATTGCCTATGAAATGGGTTTCAAGTATGTAGCCTCGGACCCACTGGTTAGAAGTTCTTATCACGCAGCGGATGTAGCTCAAATATTTACACCCTAACCACAAAGGGCCTGAAGACGGTTTTATCGTATCGGCCCTTTTCCTTTTGGTCAGTTGTTTATCTTTGTAGTAACTGTTGGATATAATGATAAAAAAGCGTATTGGTGGGAGGCGTGTTAATGACAGAACAGGAGGCCTTACTTTCAACGTCACCTTGGGTAAAAGCACATTTTTTAAAATCTGAGCATTTAATTGAAGACGATATTGCCTTAATCAATCGGCTTGGCGATAAGAAACATTACCCGAAGGGCTCCGTCATCATTGACATAGGCAGCCGTGGTGATCACATGTATTTCGTGTTGAAAGGGACTGTTCGTATTTCTCTCCTGAGTGCTGATGGGGTGGAAAAGCCTGTTAGTTACGTTACACAGGGTTGTTTTCTGGGTGAGGAGTCTTTTTTTCATGGGCAGCCAACCATCTATAATGCCTTAGCGGTTGAAGCAGTTGAGGCCCTTAGCTTGGACCGAAAGTATCTGAAAGAGATTATTTCTCGGCCGGGTTTAGCCCATATTTTACTAAACTCAGTAAGCTTTAAATCCCGTGTTTTGGCCCACCAAATTGAGGATCTAGCTTTCCGCAGCACCATCGAAAAGGTTTCCCGCATCCTTTATTGTATTTTGGCGGAAACCCCGGAGGGCAAGGAGAAACATCATACTATTCATATCAGCCAACAGGAATTGGCGGCCCTTGCCGGTGCCCATCGTGTTTCTATAACCAACGCCATTTCCCAGCTCAAAAAAGATGAGGTTATCAAGACGGCTAAGGACGGTTCCATTGTTGTGATCGATTGGGATAAACTTAAGGAGAAGGGCTTTGGTATGTAGTAAATACTGTATTCATCAAGGGATTCGTTGATTGGATGACCTTTAAATGGTATGATCTAAAAAAGAGAAGTACGTTAGCAAAGGTGCTGAAGCAGGTTTCAGGACCTTTTATTTTTTAAGATTGTTGAGGAGAGCGTATGGTGATACAAATTAAAAGCTTCCCCTTTATTGGTGCCAGAATATTTAAGACGGGGTTGGCCGTTGCTCTGGCCATTTATATATGTACGCTGCTTAAGTTGGAACCCAATGTTTTTGCCGGTGTAAGTGCAGTCATGAATATTCAGCCATCCATCTACCGTTCTTTCAGAAATGCCGCGGATCAAATTCTAATCCATGTCATCTCTGTGTTTATCGCAGTTCTGTGTGGTTATTTGTTTGGTAGTAATCCGATTATTATCGGACTGGCCACCATTTTGATTATTACCACCAATGTAAAATTAAAACTGCTGCAGGGAGTGGCCATGGGAGTTGTGGCGGGGATATTTGTCCTGGATGCGCCACAACAGGATTTTTTAAACCATGCCCTTACCCGCTCCTATGTTATATTTGTTGGACTGGGAGCGGCACTAACCGTGAACAATCTGTTGTCTCAGCCTCGTTATAACGATAGTTTCTTATCCTCCTTAGGGAACTTTAGTGAACAAGCAGCAAGCTTCTTTGAACAAAGGGTGAGAGATTTTATCAGGCTGCAGCCGATGGATAGCAATGATTACGAAAGTAGAAAAGATGACATCAAAAATTTGCTAAGAAAGACTAGAAACCTCTTTGAACTACACAAAGAGCAAAACCGCTATTTAAACATGGTTCCCTTGGACGTTCAGGAGCAATGGGAAAAGTACCTTGATTTTAATGTTAAGTTGTTCTACAAAAGTCAGGAAATTTACAGTGCTACACAGCAACGGTTACGGTGGAGAAGTGAGCGGGGAGATCCACCGATCTCGAAAGAATTTAACCATGTGTTGGAGATGTTGGAGAGAGGTATTCATTCCTTTACGGTTTTAAATACCAAACTGAACCGATATATTTTTGAAGGACAGGAATTGAGACTGGCGCCAGTTAGTGAACGCTTTTGGGAAGAGCTTAGTGTATTTATTGATGAGTGGAACAGCCAATTGACCGGAGCAGCCTTTTTACATGCATTCATGTTTGTGTCTGTAGTAGCCAATGATATCAAGTGGGCTACTAGAAGCATTAAGGAATTTTCGTTGCAGGAAAGAGCTATTACTGGAAAACAATATACTGAAAATTAGGAATAACATTCGTGTACTGTATTCATTACCGTAATCTATTGAAATTGATTAAAGCGGGTGCTATAATCAATTTCAACTTAAGAGATACATTGATGTATCAAGTCAAATGGGCGAAGGCGCCGGTGATTACACCGGCGTTTTGTGTTTGTGCACTACCTCCCTATATATACAATGTTGTTTAGTGGCGTTGAGGCTGTTGGAACCTACGGGATTCCACGGCCTTTTCTTTTTTTCAATCAAAACATAGGAGGAATGAACATGAGACAAATCGCGATTTATGGTAAAGGCGGTATCGGTAAATCTACCACCACGCAAAACACGGTGGCAGCCTTGGCGGAGGCCGGCAAAAAAATTATGGTAGTAGGCTGTGATCCTAAAGCGGATTCCACCCGCTTACTGCTACACGGGCTCAACCAAAAGACCGTATTGGACACCCTGCGAGATGAGGGGGAAGATATCGACTTGGCAGATATCTTGCTGGAGGGCTTTGGTGGCACCCTTTGTGTGGAGTCTGGCGGGCCGGAGCCTGGTGTGGGCTGTGCCGGACGGGGTATTATTACTTCCATTAATATGCTGGAGTCCCTAGGGGCTTATACCCCCGACCTGGACTATGTATTCTATGATGTTCTGGGTGATGTTGTTTGTGGTGGTTTTGCCATGCCGATCCGGGAAGGAAAAGCCCAAGAAATTTATATTGTGGCCTCCGGTGAAATGATGGCACTCTATGCTGCCAACAACATTTCCAAGGGTATTCAGAAGTATGCTCAATCCGGTGGTGTTCGCCTGGGGGGCATCATTTGTAACAGTCGTAAGGTTGATAATGAATTAGAATTGCTGACTGCCTTTGCCAAGGAACTTGGTTCACAGCTAATCCACTTTGTACCCAGAGACAACATGGTACAAAGGGCAGAAATCAACAAGAAGACTGTCATCGATTTTGATCCCGGCCAAGACCAGGCCAATGAGTATCGTACGCTGGCCGGAAATATTGATGGTAATGACATGTTTGTCATCCCCAAACCCATGACCCAGGATCGTTTGGAAGAATTGCTAATGACTCACGGCATTCTGGATTAAAAATATACAAGGAGTTGAAGGCCATGTTTATGATTAGAGCCATTGTAAGACCTGAAAAAAGCAATCTGATTCTGATTGAGTTAAACAGTGCCGGTTTTCCGGCAGTCACCAAAATGGATGTAGTGGGTCGCGGAAAACAAAGGGGTGTTAAGGTAGGCGAAGTGGTTTATGACGAAATCCCCAAGGAATTGCTGCTGCTGGTAGTGCAGGAAGAAAAGGATAAGGATGATGTCATCAGCATTATTGCCAAATATGCCAAGACAGGTGTCAAGGGAGCCTTTGGAGATGGCAAAATCTTTGTTACTCCTGTGGAGGAAGCCTACACCATCAGCAGCGGCAGCAAAGCCTTATAGGGGGGAGTTAGATGAAAGAAATTATAGCGGTCATTCGCATGAATAAGGTAAATGCCACCAAGAAAGCCCTGGCCGACATGGGTATCTGCGGCTTGCATGCCGTGAAGGTTATGGGACGAGGCAAAATACAGGTAGATTTTTCTATCTTGCAGGAACTAGGTGCCAGGGAAGAGATTGGCGGGCTATTGGCCGAGGGTCTGTCCGAAGGGGCTCGGCTGATTCCCAAACGAATGTTGACCATTCTGGTGCAGGACGGAGAGGCTGCCAAGGTTGTGGATACCTTGATAAAAGTAAATAAGGAAGGCAATAAAGGAGACGGTAAAATTTTTGTAACCCCAGTTCTAGATGCATTACGAATTAGAACCGGAGAGCAGGGAGAAGCCGCTATCTAAAAAAGCGTAAAGGAGGTGCAGCGGATGGCCATTAACGAGAAAAAATTAGAAGAACTGCTTAATCAGTATCCCACCAAGGTTAAAAGAAATCGAAAGAAACACCTGATTATTAAGGATTCCAGTCTGGCTCACCAGGAGATTGAAGCCAATACCAGGACTATTCCAGGAATTATTACCAACCGTGGCTGTGCCTTTGCGGGCTGCAAGGGGGTTGTGCTGGGACCGTTAAAGGACATGGTTCATATTGTACACGGGCCCATCGGCTGTGCCTATTATACCTGGGGAACCAGACGTAATAAGGCTCAATCCGACGACCCGACGAAAAACTTTATCAACTATTGTGTATCTTCGGATATGCAGGAAAGTGACATCGTATTTGGCGGGGAAAAGAAATTGGCTCGCCTGATAGATGAAGTGATGGATATTTTTCAGCCCAATGCCATTACTATTTCCGCCACCTGCCCGGTGGGACTCATTGGGGACGATTTGCAGGCTGTAGCCAAGGCTGCCCAGGAAAAACACGGCGTGGAGATCATGGCCTTTAACTGTGAAGGTTATAA
This sequence comes from uncultured Desulfotomaculum sp., assembly GCA_946411205.1. Classification (GTDB taxonomy): domain Bacteria; phylum Bacillota; class Desulfotomaculia; order Desulfotomaculales; family Desulfotomaculaceae; genus Desulfotomaculum. The sequence goes on along the minus strand of CAMKDG010000070.1, from coordinate 6,399 downwards.
AGGGGTCAGCCAATCCGCTGGCCACCATATTGCCAATAATATTCTGATGGAACGGGTCATCGGCCAAGGGGATTGGGAAGCAGCGCCGGGTAAATATCCCATTAATATTCTGGGGGAATACAACATTGGCGGTGATAGCTGGGAAGTGGAAAGAATCCTGGAAGAAATAGGTTACACAGTGGTATCTGTCATGACCGGGGATGGTTCCTACGAAGAATTAAAAAATGCTCATGTGGCAGAACTAAACCTAGTGCAGTGCCACCGGTCCATTAACTATATCGCTGAGATGCTGGAAACGAAATACGGTACTCCCTGGTTAAAGGTGAACTTTATCGGCGTTCGATCTACTGTAGAAACCTTACGCAATATGGCGCTGTATTTTAACGAACCAGCCTTAATGCAGAAGACGGAAGAAGTCATTGCCAAGGAGTTGGCCCGGACTGAACCGATTATTGAGCAATACAAGAAAATTTGTGAGGGTAAAACTGCCTTTTGCTTTGTGGGTGGTTCCCGGGGCCATCATTACCAGGGTTTATTTGCTGAGTTGGGGATCGAGACGGTGCTGGCAGGTTATGAGTTTGCTCACCGGGACGATTACGAAGGACGGGAGATTATTCCGGAGATCAAGCTGGATGCCGACACTAAAAACATTCCTGAAATACACGTAAACCCGGATGAGAGAAGATTTCGTCTGAAACTATCTCCGGAACGCTTGGCAGAAATGAAGAAAAAAATCCCTCTTAGTAACTATCAAGGGATGAATATCGAGATGAAGGACGGCACTATCATCGTGGATGATCTGAATCATTTTGAAACCGAAGCGTTTATCAAACTTTTGCAACCGGATATTTTCTCTTCGGGTATCAAGGACAAATATGTGGTGCAAAAGATGGGTATTCCCTCTAAACAATTACATTCCTATGATTATAGTGGTCCCTATGCCGGTTTTAATGGTGCCGTTAAGTTTGCTGAAGATATTGCTATGTCTTTTGTTACACCCACTTGGAATTTTATTACGCCACCTTGGAAGAATAAGCCTTTGCTTGAGGGCACCATTGTGGAAGGAGGTTGTTCGGTATGTTAAATTGCACACCAAAGGAACTAAAAGAGCGCACTGGGGGAGTCATTAATCCCGCCAAAACCTGTCAACCCCTGGGTGCCATGTATGCAGCTCTCGGCATCCACGGCTGTCTGCCCCATAGTCATGGCTCTCAAGGCTGTTGCTCCTACCACCGAATGCATTTGACCAGACACTTCCGGGAGCCGATTATGGCTTCCACCAGTTCCTTTACCGAGGGAGCCTCGGTCTTTGGGGGCGGGGCTAACCTAAAAACAGCCATCAAAAATGTATTTACCATCTACAACCCAGAGATCATGGCGGTGCATACCACCTGCTTATCCGAGACTATTGGTGATGATGTACCCACCATTATTCGGACAGCGGAGATTCCGGAGGGCAAGGTGGTCATTCATGCCAACACCCCCAGTTATCAGGGTTCCCATATAACGGGTTTTTCCAATATGACCAAGGGGATGGTTACTTATCTGGCTGAAGCCACCACCGAAACCAAAAAGGAGCAAGTAAATATTATTCCTGGGTTTGTCAATCCGGGGGATATGAGGGAAATAAAACGTCTCCTAAAAATCATGGGGATTAAGACAATCCTGTTTCCAGATACCTCCGGGGTGGTGGATTCTCCCATGACCGGGGAGTACACCATGTATCCCCAGGGAGGCACCCGGCTCAAAGATTTGGTGGATACCGGGAACGCTAAACTAACCGTGGCTCTGGGCAGCTATGCCTCCGCCGATGCAGCCAATCAGTTGGAACGCAAATGTCAGGTACCTGCAGTGGTATTGAAAACCCCCATTGGTGTTAAAGCAACGGATCAGTTGTTAATGACGTTGATGAATAAATTTACTGTCGATATTCCCTATGAACTGGAAGAAGAACGGGGCCAACTGGTAGATATCATGACCGACACCCATTTTCATTTCCACGGTAAAAAAGTGGCCATCTTCGGTGATCCTGATATCATGTTGGCTATGACGGAATTTGTCCTTAGCTTAGGCATGAAGCCGATTTATGTGTTAACAGGGACACCCGGTTCCGGCGGTGCCTTGGGTACCGCGTTGGGTAATTTTTCAAAGGAGATCCAGGAATTACTGCAGCAAGCCGGTGTGCCAGGAAAAGTTAAGGCGGGCGGCGATCTCTTTGAGCTGCACCAATGGATTAAAAATGAACCAGTGGATCTTTTAATTGGCAATACCTATGGCAAATATATTGCCCGGGCAGAGGATATTCCCTTTGTGCGACTGGGTTTCCCTATCTTGGATCGCAGTGTCCATTCCTATTTGCCGGTGGTAGGTTACAAAGGTGCCATGCGTCTGATCGAAATGATCAGCAATGCTTTGTTAGATCGAGCCGATCGAGATGCCAAGGATGAGGATTTTGAACTGGTTATGTAACTTGCTAATGAGTTAGTCAAGGAGTGATGGATGTGCAGAAGTCAGTATTACAGGACACAGTTTTTCAGGAGAGAGAAGACTCCATTATCACGAAGGGGAAGCAGAAAAAGCAGCTTACCTGCGATACAGCGAGTGTGGCAGGTTGTGTCAGCCAGCGGGCCTGTGTTTACTGTGGGGCCAGGGTAGTCTTAAATCCGGTCACCGATGCCATCCATCTGGTACATGGTCCCATTGGTTGTGCCAGCTATACCTGGGATATCCGGGGCAGTCTCAGCAGTGGGTCGGAGTTGTACCGCCATAGTTTCTCCACCGATCTTAAGGAAAAGGATGTTATTTTTGGCGGTGAGAAAAAATTAGCCCGGGCTATTGATGAACTGGTGGCAGAGTATCCTACCAAGGTGGTGTTTGTTTATGCCACTTGCATTGTAGGAGTCATTGGAGACGATTTGGAGGCGGTCTGTAGGGCCGCCTCAGCAAAACATCAAATAGAGGTCATTCCCGTACAGTCCAGTGGTTTTGCAGGCAATAAAGCAGCCGGCTATCGGGCCGCCTGCGATGCCTTGCTCCGTCTGATAAAACCCAACCAAAAGAAAAATAAAGCCAAAGCCAGTACCGTTAATTATTTGGGAGATTTCAATCTAGCCGGTGAAGTGTGGATTATCAAAGACTATCTAAAACAGATCGGCATCGAACTGAATGTAGCCTTTACCGGTGATTCTCATTATGAAGCTCTCAAAAATGCCACGACGGCCTCCCTCAATATCATCCAGTGTGCGGGTTCTATGATTTACCTGGCCCAGAGAATGGAGGAACTGTACGCAATTCCTTATATGAACATTTCTTTTTTAGGGTTGGAAGACACCGCTGCATCCCTAAGGCGGATTGTTGACCATTTTGGAGACCCGGAAATGAAGCTTTGCTTGGAGGAAGTATTAGCTAGGGAAACGTCCAAGGTAAAGCCTATTCTAGACGGGTACCGCGAGCGGTTGCAGGGCAAAAAAGCAGCCATTTATGTAGGGGGCGGCTTTAAAGCCATATCACTCATTAAACAGTTCCGGGAAATTGGTATTGACGTGGTGATGATCGGCACGCAAACCGGTCGTCAAGAGGAATACCAGACGATCAATGAACTGGTGGATGACGGGACAATTATATTGGATGATGCCAACCCTTCAGAACTAGAGAAATTCATGGTCGAGAAGGGAGCCCACCTGCTGGTGGGTGGGGTTAAAGAAAGGCCGTTGGCCTATAAGTTGGGCATTGCCTTTATTGATCATAATCATGATCGAAAGCACCCTTTAAGTGGTTTTGTGGGGGCGGTAAACCTAGCCAAGGAGGTAGCCACTACCCTTTGTTCACCGGTTTGGCAATATGTATAAGGAGGGACGCGGCGTGAGCAGAAAAGCGACCAATTTTCGGGATGTCAATGAAAATCCCTGCAATATGTGTATGCCAATGGGCGGGATCTTGGCTCTTAAAGGGCTGGAAAATTCGATGGTGATCTTACATGGTTCCCAGGGTTGTGCCACCTATATGCGCCGACACATGGCAGAACATTTTAATGAACCCATTGATGTAGCCTCCTCTTCACTCAATGAAAAGGATACCGTATACGGAGGAGAAAAGAATTTAAAACAAGGCTTAGACAATATGATTAAGGCCTACCGTCCGGGAGTAATTGGTATCCTGACCACCTGTCTGGCCGACACGATTGGTGAAGACATTGATAGAATTAGCCAAGATTACCTGGCAGAAAGGGGCTACACCGATTTGCCTGTGGTTACCGTGAATAGTCCCGGTTATGGGGGAACCCATGCGGAAGGCTATTGGTTGACCCTGCGTAGGATTGTCGAGAAAATTGCCCGGAAAACCGAGCCCCACCCTGGCATCAACATTTTTATACCCAATAGTAGCCCAGCGGATATTCGGGAAATCAAACGATGCTTAGAACTGCTGCAGATTTCTTACACCCTGTTGCCGGATTTCTCCGATACTTTGGATCGCCCCTATCAAAGGCCTTATCGAAAGATGCCGGAAGGTGGCACCAAATTGGCAGATATTGCAGCTATGGGTGGTGCTGCAGCCACCCTTCAATTGGGGCTGACATTGGAGGACAGTATGTCACCGGGAAGATTTTTAGAGACTGAGTTTGGGGTACCCCTGTATAATCTGCCCTTACCCATGGGAGTAACCAATACCGATTTGTTTTTTAGTCAGCTAACTGAAATAACGGGTAAACAGTTGCCCGGCGAACTTCAGCAGGAGCGAGGGAGATTGCTGGATTGTATGATTGATTCTCACAAATATAATGGTGCCGGCCGTAGTGTCATCTTCGGTGAGCCGGAAAATATTTACGCAGTAACCAAAACCTGCCTGGAGAATGGCATTTACCCGGTGGTGGTTGCCACGGGCAGTAAAAATCCTCAACTGGTTACGTTATTGGAGGATTTATTGGTTCACTCGCCGGTACCGTGTACGGTACTGACTGAAGCCGATTTTGCCACCGTTCGGGCCTTAAGCAGAGGCAAGGCTAATCTCGCCATTGGTTCCTCCGATGGCAGATACCTCTCCGAAAGGGAGGACATTCCCCTGGTACGCTATGGTTTTCCCATCCACGACCGGACCGGGGGGCAGCGATTGCTCTCGGTGGGCTATCGGGGTACCACCTACTTTCTTGATCAGCTAACCAACACCCTCTTGGAGAACAAACATAAACAGTACCGGAAGTCCATTTATCAAACATTTTATCTTGGGGCAAACAAACTCAGAGTCGTAGAAGGTGGTGGTGAGCAGCATGTCTTGTAGGAAGATTGATGATTGGCAACAAACCAACAGGCATCCCTGTTATTCCGAGGCAGCCCACCACAAGTATGCCCGGATGCATCTGCCGGTGGCGCCTCACTGCAATGTAGGCTGCAACTACTGTAATCGCAAGTATGATTGTGTCAATGAAAGCAGGCCCGGTGTCACCAGCCAGGTCTTAACACCCTTATCGGCGGAACAAAAGTTCATTGTGGTTAAGGAGAAAATACCCAATCTTAGTGTGGTGGGGATTGCCGGCCCGGGAGATGCCCTGGCCAATTGGGAGAGCACCCGGGAAGCCATTAAACGGATTAAACAAGCCAACCGAGAAATGATTTTTTGCTTATCCACCAATGGTTTGCTGCTGCCCCACTATGCACCGGAGATTGTTGAACTGGGTGTCAAGCATGTAACGGTGACCTTAAATACCTTGCAGCCTGAAACAGGCGCCCAAATTTACCGCTTTGTTAACTATGAAGGTAGAAGCTATCAGGGGACTGAGGGAGCTGGTATTTTATTGCAAAATCAGCTAACGGGTATTCGGTACCTGGCGGGACAGGGAATCTTGGTGAAAGTCAACATTGTCATGATCAAGGGCATGAATGATCATGAGATTCCGGGGATTGTGAAAAAAGTTAAGCAGTTAGGGGCTTTTATGACCAACATTATGCCCCTTATTCCAACGGCTGGCAGTGCCTTTGCCCACCTTCCCGCCACCAGCCTGCAGGAGCTTCATCAAATGAGGGAACTGTGCCAGCTTGATTTGCAGCAAATGCGACACTGCCGGCAGTGTCGGGCGGATGCTATCGGTTTACTGGGCGAAGACCGCTCACAGGAATTTTACATTGCAGAGGGTTAAAATTGATTTAAAGGAGTGCTTTCGTTGAATAAACCTAAAACGCATATTTTTGTCTGCACAAGTTCCCGGGTAAACGGTCAGTCCAAAGGGTTTTGCCACAGTAAAGCAGCCGGTAATCTGGTGGAAAATTTTTTAGAGGAAATTAGGGAGCGAGATCTCGGAGCAGAAGTGTTTGTCTCCAATACCGGTTGTTTCAGCCTTTGTGAGAAAGGTCCCATTGTCGTCGTCTATCCCGACAATGTTTGGTATGGTGGAGTTAGCCCGGAGGA
>CAMKDG010000069.1 GCA_946411205.1 uncultured Desulfotomaculum sp. | reverse complement strand
GCCCCGGTTGAGCCCCCAACGCAACGGGAGAGCTAAAGCTCTCCCGTTGTTCTTTTTTATTATTTGTTACAACAACTCTTTTTATAGAGAGATCTAGATAAATCTTTACCTAGCAGTTACTTCCACTGCATAAATTAATTTCTTGTCCTTCCGTATTCAAACTGAACAGTCAGAAATATTTCATTGAACTAACCAATTGGTTCTTTTATAATGTTCTTGTATTAAATAACGTAGTTCATTCATCACAAGTATCTTAGTCTAAGGGGGCGTTTATATGTTTATGGTAACCATTAACCAAGACAAATGCGAAGGTTGCGGCTCTTGTGTCGATGCCTGCCCAGCCAAAATTTTAGGTATGACCGAGGATAAAGCAGAAGTAATCGGCGATGCGGCAGATTGCCTGGGCTGCGAAACCTGTCTCGAATTGTGTCCTACCGAAGCTTTTTCCATCATGGAACTTTAATAAAGTAATAACGGGCTGACCAGATTGGTCAGCCCGTTATTACTTTATGGTCCCAAACATAATAAAAACTGCACCAAGGATAATGGAACCAAGCTTTATGATAGATACATGACCGGCCAACCCACTGATCCCTACTAAATTAATTAACAGTAAAATCGTTGGATTGGTAATTGACAAAACTGCGTTGATACGTAAACCAGCTTCAACCGTAGGATATTTTAGCATAAAATACACAGCAACCAGGGAAATAATTGCTAGCAAAAACCTTAAATAGACCATAATTTTAGCTGCAGCAGTAGGCTCCATCTTGTCCTCCCGGAAGTATCGTTACCTTTATTTTCTCCCATAGAGGAAAAATAATGTCCTTTCAGTGCCACAAAAGGATTTAGCCCTAGCTTTGGAGAATATCTGTTAAAAGGAAGAGGGGATGATATTGGCATTTCTTAAAAATTCTTTTACTTTTATCCAAGCCTTACTAAACCCATTGGTACCTTCCCGCATGAAATATGAGATAGGCGGCTGTTTATTGTATTTCATCAGCCCCATCGATTTTATTCCAGACTTTATCCCCCTCACCGGCCGGGCCGATGACCTAGTGGTCATGCTTTGGGGTTGCAAACGAGTTTATGATGTGGTAAAACACCACAAACAATCTCTATCATTAAAAGCGAAAGAAGCCAAAAGTATGCCCTAACTTTAGAAGGGATTCTTTTAGCTTCTTTTATTATTTATAATATTTCCTTTAACAGATAGGCCAGCACACAGATACCAATAAAAATAACTACATTTCGCACCACAGTATTGCGCACCTGGCTATCCATTTTTTGTTTTTCTCTTTTCTGCCTTAGCTTTTTTTGTTCAGGAGACATATAGTCTAATTTCTTTAATCTAGGCTCTTGTCTCGGTGTAAAAGGAATAACTTTCCCCTTTGCGTTTGTTGCCTTTTGCCTCTCCCCCATAAAAACAACATCCTTTTCTCTGCTGTTCTTAAAATAATCACTCTATGTCTTCTTTACCAATGGCATATCCCAGACTAAATATATCTTTCAGTAAATTATGTAATAATATCTCCGCCCATTGAACCACTTTCGGATTGGGCTTACTCTTATAAATTCTCGCCAGTTCATTAGAAACTTCACCTAGCATTTCCCTAAGATCATATTTATCTTCAAATTCTTCAGAACAGAAAATATCTGCTCCCTCTTCAATGGAGGCATTAAACTGCTTTTCCAAGCCACTAAAGTAACTAACAATGTCATTTAGTTCCCCTAGCACCCCTTGAAGTGCGGTCTCCATACAGAAATCAAAAAATTTATTACGTTCCTCTTCGGATAAACTATCAAAGACAGTTTTTCCTTCTTTATAGTAATGGACCTCACAATTTGCCACATTGCCCTTTTCAAAGCCAGTTCCCTCAAAAAACTCTCTAATTCTCTTCTGCCCGATAGAGCTTACCGGTCGGCCATCACCTTCATTGATATTGGCAATAATTTCTGGGGGGCCCAACTCACATTTTATTCGTAGGACCTTTATTTCTTTAAGGTAGAAGATGTAGTAATCGCCATATTTTCTGGTCTTTATCTGTTCCGGGATAATGAGTACTCCCCCCCTTTTCGTAACCGTTGTTATTTTCTTGTATTCTAAATTCCCTACCTGTCAGCAAAATCCTTCCCCACAAAAAGTAAAATCAATCTCTGCACCTCTCTAAGTATCCTATTATTTACAATCTATGAAAAAAGTATGACTTTCTTTACTGCTACATTGTATTTTACCTATTTGCTGTTATAATAAAATTATAGTCAAGGTAAGTTAAAGTCAGTAAATATTCTATGGTAACTTTTATATTTCTTGCCCTAAACCCACTATGCTTAGATTTCACATTTTTAGTCTCTACTTTTTCTAGCGAAAATTGTTTTCACATACCTACCTCTATTTTATGTTACTTCAAATATGAATTTGATGCCAAAAATTAGTTGCACCAATAAATTAAATAGCGTTTATATTTTCAATATTCCGACGTATTTCCCTTTGTTATCGATTTATGCCCCAAAATTTTATATTTATTATTTCTTTTTAAAAAAGAGGTTTTTTAAATTTTGTGACAAATATCAAATATGATAACTAGAGTATATTGTCGAATAATTTAGGTGTTTAACTAACGATCTGTAGTTTTAATTTTTTTAGCAGAGTCGTTAGTATGCATATGCAAAAATGCAGCTTTTAGCAAAGGGGGAAAACCTATGCAGAACCAAGCGGACAAAGAAAAAGAAAGGCAAGTGACCAGGCGGGGCTTCCTCAAAATGATGGGGGGCATCGGTCTGACAGGCATCACTGCAACCATTGCAGGATGTAGTACAGATCCCGCCGGCGGCAAGGGCTGGATGCCACAACAGTACCAGGTTGCCAGCTCATTCCCGGTCCAGGTAAAGGGTCGTATTCCTATTGATCCCACCAACCCTTCCATTATCCGGGATGACAAGAAATGTGTTCTGTGCGGCCAGTGTGTGGAGGTTTGTCAAAGGGTTCAGACTGTTTACGGCTATTATGAACTGCCCATTAAAGACGACATTACCTGCGTAAACTGCGGCCAGTGCACCCTGTGGTGTCCCACTGCAGCCATCACCGAACGGGACGACATTGACAAAGTGGTCCAAGCTTTAGAAGACAAAAGCATTCATGTAGTTGTTCAAACCGCTCCTGCCACCAGAGTTGGTTTAGGAGAAGAGTTTGGCATGGCTCCGGGTTCCTTCGTAGAAGGCAAACAAGTAGCAGCACTGAAGAAACTTGGTTTCGACGCAGTCTTTGATACCAACTTTTCAGCAGACTTAACCATTTTCGAAGAAGGTACCGAGTTAATTAAGAGAGTTACCGGGGCACTTGATGAACCCCTACCACAATTTACCTCTTGCAGCCCTGGCTGGGTAAAATTCTGCGAGTACTACTATCCCGACCTGTTGCACCATATGTCTACCTGTAAATCACCACAACAAATGTTGGGTGCTTTAGTTAAGACTTATTATGCTAAGGAAAAGGGTATTAGCCCGGATAAGATTTTCTCCGTGTCCATTATGCCTTGTACCGCTAAAAAGTTTGAAGCAGCCCGTCCAGAAATGAACAGTGCGGGTAAACATGCTGGCAAACCGGAATTAAGAGACGTGGACGTTGTTTTAACTACCCGTGAATTAGCCCGCTTAATGAAGAGCAAAGGTATTGATCTAACCTCCCTGAAAGACGAAAAATACGATGCTTTGATGGGTGAAGGCACCAGTGCCGGCTTAATCTTTGGTGCTACCGGCGGTGTTATGGAAGCCGCTGTTCGTTCCGCTTACTTCCTAATTACCAAGCAAGAGCCACCGGAAGCCTTATTAAATCTAACCCCGATTCGTGGTCTGCAGGGTTGTAAAGAAGCCACTGTTAATATTCCCGGTGTAGGGGATGTTAAAGTAGCTGTTGTACACGGTTTAAGCAATGCCCGTCCTATACTGGAAGCGGTGCGCAAGGGAGAAGCTCCTTATCATTTCATCGAATTTATGTGCTGCCCCGGCGGTTGCATCAGTGGCGGCGGCCAACCTCGTACCTCTTTACCGCCCTCTGACGAAGTACGTCAAGCGCGGATCAACAGTATTTATAACGCAGACGCTCACATTTATGCTAAGCGTAAGAGCCATGAGAACAAAGAAGTCCTGGCCCTCTATGAAAAATTCCTGGAGAGCCCCAACAGTCATATCGCCCATGAACTGCTGCATACCCATTACGAAGATCGCAGCAAGCATCTAACCGTTAAAAAGAACGCTTAACCTGTAAACCCTAGGAGGTGAAACTTATGTCAAAAGGTGTTCTAGTTGATCTTACCAAATGTGTGGGTTGCGGCAGCTGTACCGTAGCCTGCAAGTTATATAACGGCACTGCCTGGGATGAAACTACTCCTACCCTGGGAGATAATGCCAAACTGACCGGTAAAAACTGGACTGTAGTCCATCACAAAGAAGTAAAAGACAGCAAGGGACAGCCTGTCTGGCGCTTTGTTAAGCAGCAGTGTTTACATTGCAAGGAACCCGCCTGTGTTTCTGCTTGCTTTGCCAAGGCTTTCCAAAAAACCGAAGCAGGCCCGGTAATTTATTACCCCCACCTGTGCGTTGGTTGCCGCTATTGCATGGTAGCCTGTCCTTTTAACGTTCCTAAATATGAATGGGAGAAGGCTTTCCCGCTGGTTACCAAGTGCATGATGTGCAGTGGTAAAGTTGAAAAGGGTGAAGCCCCTGCCTGTGTATCCGTTTGTCCTGCGGATGTATTTAAATTTGGTGATCGCGAAGAACTGCTTAAAGAAGCTAAAACCATTATCGCCAAAGATACCAAATACGTAAAACACATCTATGGTGAAGAAGAAGTGGGCGGCACTGACTGGATTTATATCTCTGACGTTCCCTTTGATCAATTAGGCTTTAAAACCAATGTTACCAAGCGTTCGCTACCCAGCTATACCGCAAGTTTCATGCATGCCACTCCCTTTGTGGGCATTACCTGGGGCGTTATTCTAACTGGCTTATACCACTATACAAAACGCCGTAACCAGATTTCTAAAGAAAGCAACAAGAACATTAAGGCCTAACACGCCACGATATTTTTGAGAACTGGGGGGATATTTATGGCGTCTCACGCCCAAGCCCAAAAATGGAGCTTTAGAATTACTCCAATACGCGTCTTATTACTGCTCTTATCGGCCGTGGCCATCGGAGCGATTATTTTCCGTCTGGTTACTGGTCTGGGTACTGTTACAAACTTAAGTGATGAATGGCCTTGGGGTCTCTGGATTGGTTTTGACGTACTCTGTGGTGTTGCTCTGGCCGGTGGTGGATATGGTACCGCACTTATCGTACACGTTCTGCACAAAGATTACTTCCATCCAATCGCCCGCAGTGCAATGCTGACATCTTTACTAGGCTATCTGTTAGTAATGGCCGGCTTATTCCTGGATATCGGTCAATGGTTCAACTTCTGGCGTCCCTTCGTATCCTGGGGTCACCACTCTGTTCTGTTTGAAGTTTTCTGGTGTGTATCCTGCTATACCACCGTACAGGTTTTAGAATTTGGTGAAATTGCTACCGAACGTGTGGGCAAGCAGTTCCATACTATCTTTAAAAAGGCTTTGCCCGTTTTAATGATTGTTGGTATCATCTTCCCCACTCTGCACCAGTCCTCCTTAGGTGCTTTGTACCTGTTGATGGTAGATAAACTGTATCCCCTGTGGTGGTCTCCGATCATCTTCCTGTTTTTCTTAATGTCCTCTTTCTTTGTAGGACCTGCGATGATTTGTGTGGAAACCACTTTGGCTGGCAAAGCTTATGATCATTGGATTCCCATTCCAATTTTACGCAAGCTAGTGAGAATTTCCGGTTATGCCATGCTTCTTTATCTAATCATAAAAATCGTTGACTTAACCAATCGCGGTGTATTGGGATTAGCCTTCTCGGGTACCTTTGAGGCTAATTGGTTCTTAATCGAAATGATATTTGGCATCATCATACCCATTGTCATTGCCTTCACCGGTTTCAGCAACTCCCGCAGTGGTCTGTTTACCTTTGGTTTACTGGTAAGCTGTGGTGTCGTACTGAACCGTATGAACGTGGTAGTGACTGGTATGATTCGTTCCACCGGCGTATCTTACGTTCCTTCTCTTTGGGAATTTGTTGTGAGCGCTGGTTTGGTTGCCATGGGTGTTCTAGCCTACTGCTTCATCGTGGAGAACTTCAAAATTCTCGAGCACGATAAGCATAGTCATGCAGCCTAAGCAAATTCTCTTACTACACTAGGTAAGAAGGGCGGTGGTATCCTCGGATCTCACCGCCCTTCTTTCATAAAAACTAAAATCGCGCTTGTTTATTTCTTTCTGTAACCCGAGGCCTAGTCGGGTTTTCTTTTTTATTTTTTAAGGCCACTTATAAGATATGCAAAGAACATGCCACAACAAGGATATTGTTTTTCCGCTAATACTGGCTGGTGATGTTCTGTTATTGAACAATCAATAAGCATATCTTATATCTTAGTATGATATTTGTTCCCTTTCGGAACATTTAGGTTGGTACTATCTGCCGGTATCAGTTTACACTAGGTTTATCGAGAGATCTATGATTTAGCTCACACATCATAAATTATGTAATAAAATGTAAAAACCCCGCATCGTGTTAATGATGCAGGGTTTGTTTTTGAAGAAGTTTATTCTGCAAAATTTTTGGGATCTTCCAAGAAATAAACCACATAAGCTCGAACGGGATCTTTACGAATCTCTTCCATGATAGAAGGGCCAACAGAAACCTCGCCAATGAGGTTAATATCGGAGTCAATGTCAAATTCCTCGTCTTCCTGTGGCTTTAAAACTTCTACGCCGGGTTTGGGGTCTTTAGTTTTAATACCCAGGGCCAAATACTTCTCTCTTGCCTCTTCAGGGTTATCCCCAAAGATAATTCTTGTGTTCGTTGGATGCTGCACGTTACTTACCTCCGCTTACATATTTTATTGCATTTTTTTTGACAGCCATTTTTGCACCAAGTTATTTAAGATTACCAGCCCCAATCCCAGTAGTACGATACCGCCAAGGGATAAGGCCAGATGAGTACCTGAAGCAAGTTGCAGCGATTGTAGGTATTGGTTGTAGTTCTTCACTGCCTGGCTGGCTATCATTACATATATGATTAAAATAATAAACACAAAGTAATTTCCCTTTGGATTTTTGCCCTTAGAATCATCCATTTGCTTTTTCTGTTTGGTCAACTTGGTTTTCCCTTCTTTTTTTACTCCTTGTCAAAAACTCCATTACTTACGAACAGTTCGTGTGTATGTTTTTATTTTACTACAAACACATTATTTAGTGTACCCTCTATTGTTAAACTACCATATATTTTTTGGTAACTAGTAATAGGCTTTATTGTAGAGGTACTAGCTAAAGAGATTTAGTAGATCAGCTGATTTTAACCGAAATTCAACATTATCTTTTTCAAAGACTTTCATTCCTTTGGCTCTCTCATCTTGCTTTAGAGAATCCACACTATCGACAAAACAAAGGGGCGGAAATAAAACACACCACCAATTTTTCCCTTTCCCCTCGCCAATAATCACTCTAACCGCATGATAGTTGCCAGCGGGTAAGGTAAGATTACCATAGGATTTCGTTGGGAAATCATAGTCACCAATTTTAACCTCTACGGGATACTGTTTACCCTCCAGTTGAATCTGGTGCTGGGCTAACTCTTTGATTTCATCCATACTGGCCACAATAATTTGTTCTGCTTCCTGCCTGTTATTGGCTGTGCGAAAACGTACTTTCATTTCGTTGACGATGCTATCCCGCACGTGTAATTTTAAGGACTGGTCTGCATAGCTATCGCTATTAGCAATGACATGAAAGCGGATTAACTCACTGGCGAATTCATGTTGAATATAGGTACGGTAAGAAAAAAAACAGGCACCGGTTATCACCGCCAAAGCAGTTATCATGGTCAAAATTCTTTTTTTACTAGCCTTCATGGTCAAACACCTCTTCATACGCTAATTAACTATTAACAGTATGGGACATGTTTGACATTTTTATACATAGACATACAAAAACCACGGTTTTAAACCGTGGTTAAGGAAATTTTTAATTGGTGTGATGGTTACTGCACTGTCCTTCCAGCTCCAGATAGGCCTCAAATTGGTCCCTCAGGAAAAGATCTACCAGGGGGCGGTGGCTATCGGGAACCACCCAATGCACCAACATGCCGCTTTCGTCATTGCGAATGACTCTACCACGGGTTCCTTCACTGATGGCACCTAAATTTACCTTCGCCTTAACCCATACCTCATCCCGGCCATGATGAACTGCCAGCATTTGTCTGGCCATTTCCAGGGTATGCATTAGACCATTCATGGTTTCCTCTACTTTCCCCTGGGAAAGCAGCTCAATTCCTTCGGTACAGAGCTTTATCACCGTATCCAATTTTACCTTAGGAGCTTCCCTTTCCAACCTTACCGCCTCCTTTACCCAATTATGATGTTATAGGCGACCTTCCTCCGCTGCAGTGCCTGTAGCATTCCCTGCTGCCCAAAGATCAAGTTTTGTACCACTAAAAAACAGTCGTTAAATATCTGCTGCTCGATGGGGCCCACCAACAGATCTTGCCATCTTTCACCCAATTGATCACACAATAGCCCTGCTAGCTCTCTATCATTGATAGCCTGCTCTACGGTGATCAAGGCCGTTAGATTGCCCACGGCAATCACTTTACGCTGATTGTCTCAACCTGATTCGTAAAAATAAATTGAGACTTCCTTATTGCCGTTAATTCTCGCGCACAGAGGACTTAGTTTGGGCTTGTCCATCGAACCAAGCACCACTTGGCCATACTGTTCTACGATACTCTTAATCTCCGCCATCTGCCCACAACCTGTGGCCGCCACAATCATTTCCATACTGCCTTCATCCTTTAATAATGGGGTGGTTTTTCTTTTACAGGGCATTTCATGCAGTAGCAATCATCGCATTCGTCTCTGCAGGAGGTGTTGCATTTACATGGAACATCTTCATAAATACATTTCATTAATTAGCCCCTCCCCTCCTTGTACTCTGTGGGTATGCCTGAAGGATTAGACTTTGTCCTTATAGTAGTTCACCATAAATGTTGTTTTTCCTGTATGGTATCTTACAGAATAGGACAATCTAGAAATAAATGGAAACTACTTGTTAGAAGGTGAACTACTATGGATATGGCGGTAGTCAAAAAAAATATCCGCTGGGACTTTTCTATTGATAATGAGTTCTCAGCCCCCAACAGAAGAACCGGCTATACTTTTGTTATCGACCAGTTTGCCGCTTCTCCCCAGCTAGCACTATACCGTATTGGCCCTTATAGCAGCCACACAGATTTTCTGGAGAAGCAACCTCCCCAGGAGTTACTGATAAAAGCTTTGAGCGAACAATGCATTGCGCCTACGGAGGACGGATTGTTTAAGATTAACCAGGAACTGCGACACTGGATCGAAGACCATCTGTTAAAGTATTGATTGTTTATTTAACAAAGGGGGCTGTACCGAAATTTTTGTTCGGCACAGCCCCCTTTGTTAAATACTATCCGATCTTTTCCTCCCCCAGCTCTCCTTTGTTAAACATATCGAGAATATAATCAGTAGCCATATCGCTCTTATGCAAGACTATGCCAAAGGCCAGGGCAGTAATTAAATATCTTCGGATAGCTTCATTTAAGTCTTCCACAGAAAGTTCATTTTCTAGAAAAGGTAAGATAAATCTCATACAAACCTGCGCTGTCATTACGTGAATCAGATTTTCCACTCCGGGATAGGTGCTGATTATCTCCTTAATGGAGGGTGCATCATCCAACATTCTGAAGTATTCCATAGCTGCATTTTCATCAATGGGTTCAAATCTCATGGATCATTCCTCCTCGTTTGCCAATAACTTACATTACCAGCATGCCACAAAGGAGGGGTAAATATAACCTGTCATCATTCAATCCATCGGCAAACCCTTTTCCTTTAATGCCTCAAGCACCTCGGGTTGCAAATAGGTTTTCCACTCCGGGTACTTTTTCTTTAGACTGAGCAACATATCTTTGTTAAGATAAAATATTTCTGCCAGCTTATCAGGATCATTCTTATGGGTTTGTAATTCCCAAAAAAGCTTAATCTCCCCGAACACAAGCCACTCTCCCTCATTGCTTTTGGTTTATGGGTATGTCAAAAGAGAGAAAGTATGATTACAAAAAAATGGGATCTTATCCATAGATAAGACCCCTGCTAAAATTTTTAGTGTTCCATTTAATCGTGACAATGGCAAATTTGTAGTTGATCTTCAAGGTTATGCTTTATTCGTTTAACCCGAGAAACCATGTCAGGGCTTAGTTCATACAAAGTATTTCCTGTTAGATCTGCGTTAATAGCTTCCGAACTATAGGGAAGTATGCCCAGCAACGGTAAGAAGTTCAGATTTTCCCGAATGGTTTTCTCTTGTTCCGGTCTTACCTTATTGGCTACTACAAATACCTTTTCGACCCCCAGGTCCCTGGCTAGGGTAACCGTGTTTTTAGCCGTCTGAAAACTGCGCTGGCCAGGTTCTACCACTACAATAAAGGCATCTACCCCCCTGGCGGTACCTCTGCCCATATGCTCCAAACCAGCTTCCATATCAACTATCACGGTCTCATCGGTATCCAATACCAGGTGATTTAATAATGAACGGACGACGGTGTTTTCCGGGCAATAGCAGCCACTACCTCCGGCCGGTGCCATACCAAGCTGTAAAAGTTTAATTCCGTTCTTTTCAATTACGTACTTTTCAGGAATATCATCTACTTTAGGGTTTAAACTAAACCACTGTCCTGAGGTACCAGGTTCTGCACCCGTCCGCTCCTTGATTAATTTGCGATCCTGAGCAATGGTTGTGCTAGCCTCCAGTTCTCTGGTGGTTAAGCCTAAGGCTAAACCTAGGTTTGCATCTGGGTCAGCATCCACCGCTAAAACGGTTTTACCTTCTTCGGCATATAAGAAGCATAGCATAGCTGACAGGGTAGTTTTACCTACTCCCCCTTTACCTGAAATGGCAATTTTAAACCCTTTTTCCGGTGAACACACGTAAATTCCCCCATTCTATTGTAAGCCTAAGGCGTGTCGTTTTGCTTTAATCCGATCGATAATGATTGCAGCGGCTTGAACCGGATCTTTTTCATAAATAAGTTTTCCTCCAAAAATGCCGTCAGTGGTAGTAGCATACTCCTCTTTATTGGCAGTTAGCACATTGACCACCAAATCCGAACCGGTCACCTGGGGATTTACACCCACATGTACGTCTACTCCATTGGCAATAAAAAAGGTACCAATCGCTATTGCTTTAGGATGGTGGGTTTCCGGACAGGAGCCGGCAACCGGTAAGTCCCTCACCCCAACGCCTAGATAGTTGGCCAGTGCGGTTAGGAGATCCGCAATTCGAGAGTTATCCACACAGCTTCCCATATGCAGTGCCGGGGGTAAACCGGGTAGACCATTAGCTTGCCCAACAGCGGTAAGAGTATTACGTAAGCCTTCACCGGCATATTTTAGCCCGTCAGGTGATAAGAGACCGAATTTACCGAGGGAGTGTGCTGAACAACCGGTAGCCACCACTAAAACATTATTTTTAATTAATTCTTTGGCTAAAGCCACATTGGCACTGTCCTGTTTCTCCCGGGGGTTGGTACAACCCACCAAGCCAACTGCTCCTAAGATATCACCACTTATAATGGCATCTACCAAAGGCTTTAAAGGCTCCTCACTGTTAACTGCCTTAAGTGCGTCAATAATTTGCTCCACTGAGAAACCGGCATACGCTTCAGTAACTTCATTCGGAATAGAGATCCTATTGGGATCGCGCTTTTTAAAGTTTGCAATGGCGCGAAGAATAATCTCCTGGGCTGCCTCGTCAGCTTTCTCTACAGTAAATTCAACATGGGTAGCGCCAGAGATTTTTACATGGGGCAAAGTCGTGATCACCTCTGTATGATAGCACCGGGCAACTTCCTGTAAACCCGGCATAATACATTGAATATCGACTACCATAGCCTCTAAGGCACCGGTAATAATCGGCATTTCCTGACTGGCATAATTGGTGGCCACGGCTACGCCCTGGCGCATCAGCAGTTCGTTACCACTACAGCATACGCCCACTACATTAATGCCCTCTGCTCCGACTTCCTTAGCCCGATCATTCAGCTTCCTGGCCCATTCCACAACTTTTTCTGCTAACAAAGGAACATGACCATGCACAGATATATTAACCATCTCTTCTTTTATGACACCTAGGCGGTATTCCGTCTTAACAACTTTTGGAATGCCAAAAAGAATATCCTGGAGGTCAGTTGACATGTGTAAACCACTATAACCGTCCACCAAACCCAGGGTTATCGCACCCAGTAACAGGTTAACCGGGTCAGCATCACCGCCCATTACCTGACGAGATAAACTCTTAACAATTTCCAAGTGGGCGTTGACCGGTAATATACCCAGTTCATTCCAAGTTTGACTAGATTTTTCATGTGCTCTAAGCTTTAACCAGTTTAGAGTTCCCTGCTGTTTTTGAAAATCTTCCAAAGCTTTTAAGGCGACCTCTTTGGCTAGTTGCTTACTATCCTTACCCGTTGTATCAAGACCTAAGCCAGAAGCAACCGCTTGTAACTTATCTTTTCCTTTTATCTCATAGGGAGCTTTATCCTCTATTACTTCCAAAATGGCATGGATAATTTCCCTGGAATGCTCAGAGTGACTGGCTGCCCCCTCGGTTACACTGGTTAAGAAATTTCTAGCCACGATAGTATCCACGTTTGCACCACATACTCCCAGTTGGGGACCTTTACCATTGGGGGCAATACGACAGGGTCCTTCTAAGCAATGCCTACAACAGACACCCGTTGAACCAAACCCACATTGAGTCATTTTAGTTGCCCGATCAAAGGCAGTTTCTATACCTTCCCGACGAGCTTTTAAGAGTAATTCCTGGACACCGGTATCCATCGACAGATCTGTTACCTTTGGTAATTCTTTCATAAGAATTCCCCCCCGCTTTATATAAATTAATTAATTAGTTACCTAATTAAATTTTAACATCGGTGTGGCGAGAATTCCGTAAAGTACTTTACGTTTTGGTTTGAATTTTCAATTTATTTATAATAATTTGAAACAATGCTGATGTCTTTAATAATTATTTTTTTAGGAGCCAGTTGGATCAGCTTCTTACCGGTAAGTTCCTTGATGATCGTGGCCAGTGTTTGGCGGCTGGTACCAATCATACTGGCTATTTCTTCCCTGGTAAGGTTTAAGTCAATGACAATGCCGTCATCAGTACGTACACCGGAGTTTCGCGACCATTCTTCCAGTAAGGAGGTAAATCGCATGCCGGCTTCTTCAAAAACCAGGCCTTCAATTACATCCATAGAGCCTTTTAGCGCATCTCCCAGGACTGCCACCAGGTTAAAAACCAAATTTGGCATACTGATTAGGATTTCTTTAAAAATTTCGATGGGAATGGTAATTAATCGTACCTTGTCCAGGGCTTGACCGAAGGCTCTGGTGTGACCACTATAGACGTCACCAGGACGTAAAATTGTTAGGGTAAATTCTTTACCGTGGGGATACGCTAGATAGATGCGGATTTTCCCTTCCGCTACAAGTAATATTGAGCGGTCAAACTTGCCCGGGGAAAGTACCGTTTCTTTGCGATCAAATACAAACTCTTGGAAATAATCTTGGTATTGGTTTAACGCTTCTAGTTGAACCCCGCTAAACAAATCCACACTTTTTAAATGTGCTAGCTCTTTAATAAATCTCACCCCGCATAGTATAGTATCTCTGTATCCGTGATTACTATTAAAAAGTATTACCTACTACAATGGCAACTAATGCACATCTCTTAAATTGTTATTGATAAAAAAACAACCCCCGATTAGGGGGATTACGATTTCTCTACTGTCCAATCAAAGGGGATGGGGGCCGTTGTTTGGCCTCTTGGCGTTTTCGCTCTTGTTCTACCCGTTTTTTGCTTAACAAAAACATTAATGGCAATACCAGGGCAACAATGTAGGCACTTACCACAAAGGTATCGCTCAGGGCATTCATAAAGGATTGGCGAGCCACCAGACCAGAGATGATACTTAAACTTCCCTGTTCTGAACCTGCACCACCCATTCCACTACTCACTAATAATCCCTTCATACCCGCCAAAGCCATCTGAGTCGCCGGGGAATCTACGCTAATCTTCTCGCTAAAGATAGCCGTATGGTACGACTGCCTTTGCATCATAACATAGGTTAAATAAGCAATTCCCATGGAGGCGGCAATTTGCCTTACGGTGTTGTTCAGGGCTGAGGCCCGGCCCACTAAAAACCGAGGAATGGTATTCATACCGGCGGTGGTTAAGGGCATATTCGCTAAGCCTAATCCCAAGGCCCGAATGGATAAAATTACTTGTAAATGACGGTAGCTGGTATCTAAACTGAGGGTATGCAGATAATAGGTCAGTACCACTACAATGGACATACCCACCATGCCTAACCAAAAAGCTCCGAACTTATCAAAGAGCTTCCCACTGATGGGCATCATAAATCCGGTTACCAAGGCCATTGGCATCATCATGATCCCCGTCTCCATCGGGGTGTAACCCAATAAGTTCTGTGCATAAATAGGTATTAAAAATATGGCGGAGAATAGGCCCACGGTCGAAATACAGGTGGCCAACAAACTGGCGGCGAAAACCGTATTACGAAGTAGGCGTAAATCGATGAGCGGATTTGCTGTCTGCAACTCCCACATGACAAACAACAGTAACGTAAAACCAGAGATGATAAAAAGTGTAACAATATATTGAGAGGTCCAGCCTTTGTCCTGCCCTTCACTTAAGGCCAACAGCAGGGCAAAGCAGCATACGGAGCTTAAGAGAATGCCTAATAAGTCTGGCTTTAAATCTTTCTGTACCGGGGTTTCTTCTAAATAGGCCAGGGAAAGCATAATAGCAGCAATACCGATGGGAATATTAATGGTAAAAATCCAGTGCCAACTAAACTTATCCACTAGATAACCGCCCAAGGTAGGACCGATAGCCGGAGCCATAATGGCGGCAATACCCCAGATACCCAAGGCCATGCCGATCTTATCCCGGGGGATAATACGATAAATCATAGACATACTGATGGGAATAATCATGCCCCCACCGATGGCCTGAATAACACGGAAAATAGTTAAGGAGTTGGTACTCCAGGCAAGGCCACAGAGAAGTGATCCCAAGGTAAAAGCCGCAACAGACCAAATATACATCCGTTTGTTGCCAAAACGATCCCCTAGATAGCCGGTAATGGGTACCACCACGCCGGAGGTTAGCATATATCCCGTTAAAATCCATTGAATGTCCTCCGCCGAGGAACCAAACAGTGTCATAAAGCGGGGCAACGCCACGTTCACAATACTGCTATCCAGAATGGCCATAAAAGCACCAATAACCAAGATTAACAAGGGCCCCCAAGGAATTGCCTGCCCTGCCGAAGGAGGCCCTCCTGCCGGATGTCCCGGGGGGGCATCAACGGGACCAGAGGTGGAGTTGTGGTGTTCGCTCAACTCATCACCCCCTATTTAATATTAATTTTTACAATAGCATTCATGCCCGGGAGCAGCCTTTTATTATGATAGTCTTCAATACTAATCTTGACGGGTATCCGCTGGGTTACTTTCGTAAAGGAGTTGCTGGTACTCTGTTGTGGTAATAGAGAAAATACCGAGTTAGCTGCATTGCCCACCGAGAGAATTTTCCCTTGGAATTTTTCTCCGTGGAAAGTATCAATGGTATAGTGAACAGTTTGCCCTACTTTTAACTTGTTGAGATCACTTTCTTCAATATTAGCAGTGACATAGAGATCCTGTAGATCTGCTATCATGGCCACGGCTACCCCCGGGGAAGCCACTTCCCCGATATGAGCGATTTTTTTAATGACAGTACCGCTAATGGGTGCCTTGATGACTGTTAAATCCAAATTAGCACTGGAAGATAACGTAACATCAGACAGACGACCCATGTATTCTCCCGCAGCTACATCCTGATTCTCTTCAATGGGCAGTTCAATAATCTGTCCCGCCACCTGCGGGCTAACCTTGACAACATTGCCGTCTACCCGGGCATCTTCCGTAGAGACATAATGTGCGTTTTGATACCAATAGTAATAGGAGACCCCGGCCAAGGTAACTACCATCGCCAATAATACAAGATAAATGCGTTTCTTCTTCATCATAATCCTCCGTGTAAACTGATTCTATTTTTTCTGATCAATGACAACCTCTGCAAACATACCTGGCTTCAAAATATGGTCCGGGTTATCCACCTTCACCTTAACGGGAAACCCTTTCGTCTGTAGGTCGGCTGAAAGGCCAATGTTCGTAATAACACCGGTAAACTCTTTAGCCGCTACAGCTGGCACCCTTACTTTTACCTCTTGACCGTTTTGCAACTGATTGATCGAGTTCTCGTTAACCATACCTTTAATAACAACTTGATCTAGATTGACCAAGGTTAACACGGTATTTTGGGTTCCCGCCATCTCCCCGGGATTAATATTCCGGGCAGTAATTACACCGGCAAAGGGCGCTTTCATAAACATATCATTATAAGTAATTTGCTGTTTCTTTAAAGTAGCTTGCGCGGATTTTAGCCCTGCCTCCGCTCGCTGGAAGGGCCCTTCATAGGTTCTCTCATAATCCGCTTGAGAAATAGCCTGAGAAGCCAGTAATTCTTTACCCCGCTGATAGTTGGTTTGGGCCAAATTGTATTCAACTTGAGCACTGTTTACCTGGGCAGAGGACACTTCTATATCTGCTTCCTTATCCCCGGCATCCAGACTGACTAACACCTGTCCTGATTTAACGGCAGTACCCAGATCCACATGCACTGCCGAGACCTTGCCTGCTATTTTGCTTACTAGGTTAGCCATTTGTACTGCTTCAATTTTACCGCTAATCGCTGCTGTCGCTTGGTTTTGCTTTTGAGAAGTTTCCGCCTGAGCTGGTTTAGTTCCGGCATTACTACCGCCCGAGTCGTTGGGTGTACCTTGATTGCAGCCAGCTAGCAACAGCATAGCCAGCAATAATGTACCAATGAATGATTTTCTTGTTCTAGCCATTTCCTTATCCTCCGTTCATTCTGTCTAACTGATAAATTATTCGCCATACAGCTAACTCTTCCTTCCTTGTCATAACAATTATTTGTTAAAATTCTACGTAAAAAGGAGTAACCCCTCGAAAGAAGCTACCCCTGTTCTTCCAGCCTTTTCAATTGCCTGAATTGCCAATAATGCAACCTTTGTAGTGTTTTGATACGACTTTTGATCACGTTTTTCTCCTGCTGTTCCACCGTTATTTGCAATTGATACATAAGCTCAAATATTTCCAGTCGGGTCTGAAACATAGCATTCTTTAGCTCTTGGCCAGATAACGGCATGGTTTCACCTCACGGAGGATACCTTTTTACAGCATCAAAAGTTACCTTATTGTATCATAACTCCCAAATTAGAAAAGCTTGGCTTGTGCCAAGTCTTTCTAATACTTTCATCAATAGAAATTTTACTTTCTAAAAGTAAAATAAAATGCCCCAGACTTCCGTCGGGAGCTATGTAAACGATTATTTTAGGTAATTTCCCAGGTGCCATACCACACCTTCGGCATGGGAACGGGATTCGCAGTGTTTAGTTTTGCCGTTGCACTCCAGGGACCAATAGGGGCAACGCTCACAGACTTTAAATTTACCAAAGGAATTTATTTTTCCTATCGTCATTAACAAAATACTCCCTAAACCTTTACTCATCTCAATCCCTCCAAACTTTCTTTTCCTTATTCTATTGGCTAATTGTTACAACAACATAACGAAACGGAAAACAATCTATTAAAAATGTGTAAAGAACTAGAGCATACTAGCCCTTGGCTCACTTGGAAAGCAAGCTTCTTTTTAGCTTTACAAAATACTGTTTCTTAATTATAATGCAATTGATTATCATTATCAATAAGCGGGTGATTGTATGCCATCAAATCCAGGGAAAGCTCACTACCCTACTGCTGTAAAAATAAGCAAACAGCCGGTAGGCTGTACTATTTACGAACTGAAAAATGCCAGTGGAACCGGCCGCATTACCAGCTATCAGGTTTTTCCAGGAATTTGGTTGAATTACAATGATTTTCATATGGATACCTGCCCGGAAAACCTGATCTGGGATCAAAACACTTTGGAGATCAACCATTGCCGGGAGGGTCGGTTTGAGTGTGAGTTTCTGAATGGGTTGTATACCTATCTAAGCGAAGGCGATCTGGCGGTCAATACGGCTGCCAATAACCGGGTGGCTCACGCGGTCTTTCCGCTGGAGCACTATCATGGCGTTTCCATTATCATTGATCTGGAGCAAGCGGCCAGCATGATCTCTACCGTGCTGCAGGATATTTCCATTGACCTGTACGCTTTGCGTGATAAACTATGCGGCGGCGGACGCTGTTTTATTGTCCGGGCCAAGGATTCCATTGAGCATATTTTCTCGGAGCTGTATACCATTCCCGATGCGGTAAAATATGGCTTTTTTAAACTGAAGGTGCTGGAACTACTGCTCTTTCTCAGCGTCCTCGACACAACGGAGCAGGTAGAGGAACGGCCCTATTTTGCCAGGAGCCAGGTTACTAAGATTAAGGCGATCAAGGAATTGGTCACGCAGCATATCGAGCAGCATTTTACTCTGCGGGAACTGTCCCGGCGATTTGACATTTCCCTGACGGCAATGAATGCCTGCTTTAAGGCTGTTTACGGTGTATCTATCTATGCCTATATCCGGACCTACCGCATGCAGACGGCAGCTGCTATGCTGCTGCAAACCCAGGACAGCGTTACGGTGATTGCCGGC
>CAMKDG010000068.1 GCA_946411205.1 uncultured Desulfotomaculum sp. | reverse complement strand
CCTTTCCGGGCACCGTGGGTGGAAATGAAGTACTCCAAAACGGTAAGACCTTCACGGAAGTTTGCCTTGATGGGTAAGTCAATGATTCGACCGGATGGATCTGCCATTAAGCCACGCATACCTGCCAGCTGACGAATCTGCTGAATGTTACCACGGGCACCGGAAGTAGCCATCATGTACACGTTATTAAATCTATCAAGGCTATCCATGAGGGCTTTGGTTACCCTGTCTGTGGCATCATTCCAGATGCCAATTACCTTACGATAGCGTTCATCGTCAGTGATCAGACCGCGCCGGAATTGAGTTTCAATTTTATTAACTTGTTGTTCGGCCTGGGCCAGAATCTCTTTCTTCTCTTCAGGGATGGTGATGTCAGCCACACCGATGGTAATACCCGCCCGGGTGGAGAATTTATAACCCAGGGACTTAATACCATCCAATGTTTCCGCAGTATGGGCATTGCCTAGTTTACGATAGCAATCAGCAACAATTTTACTAAGTGTCTTTTTATCGCAAACTCTATTGATATAACCTAGTTCTTCTGGAATCACCTCATTAAAGATGATTCTGCCTATGGTTGTTTGCAGTCTCTCACCATTTATGCGACGAACCGTAATCGGAGCATGCAATGATACTTCCTCATTATCGTAGGCCAGTATCGCTTCCTGCTCATCTTTGAATATAGTGCCTTCGCCCTTGGCTCCGTCCCGTTGCATGGTCAGGTAGTAGCAGCCTAATACCATGTCCTGGGTAGGACTGGCTACCGGCTTGCCATCTTTAGGGTTCAGGATATTGTTGGCGGCCAACATAAGTAACCTGGCTTCGGCCTGGGCCTCGGCAGACAGCGGTACGTGAACAGCCATTTGGTCACCATCAAAGTCCGCGTTATACGCTGTACATACCATCGGGTGAATCTTAATAGCACGGCCTTCCACCAGTACCGGTTCAAAGGCTTGAATGCCTAATCGGTGCAGGGTTGGGGCGCGGTTTAAGAGAACCGGGTGTTCTTTAATAACATCTTCCAGAACATCCCATACCTCAGGCCGTACTCTTTCTACCATCCGCTTAGCACTCTTAATATTATGCGCATGGCCATCGTTGACCAGCTTTTTCATGACAAAGGGCTTAAATAGTTCTAAAGCCATTTCTTTAGGCAAACCGCACTGGTGCATCTTTAAATGGGGTCCTACCACAATAACGGAACGGCCAGAGTAGTCCACCCTTTTACCCAGTAAGTTTTGACGGAAACGTCCCTGCTTACCCTTTAACATATCTGATAGAGATTTCAACGGGCGATTGCCGGGGCCAGTTACAGGGCGACCACGGCGTCCATTGTCAATTAAGGCATCCACAGCTTCCTGCAGCATCCGTTTTTCGTTACGAACAATAATATCCGGTGCCCCTAGGTCTAACAGACGCTTTAAACGATTGTTCCGGTTGATGACTCTGCGATACAGATCGTTCAAATCGGAAGTAGCAAATCGGCCGCCATCTAACTGCACCATCGGTCTCAGTTCCGGGGGAATCACAGGCACTACGTCCACAATCATCCACTCCGGGCGATTGCCCGATTTCTTAAAAGCCTCAACAACTTCCAACCGTCTGATGGCTCGAATTTTACGCTGGCCGGAAACCTCTTTTAACTCTTGGCGCAATTCCCTAGCCAAATCCTCCAGCTGAATTTCCTCCAGCAAGACTTTTACAGCCTCTGCACCCATACCGGCCTTAAAGGTGTTACCAAATTTATCCTTATATTCCCGATATTCTGTTTCTGTAAGCAGTTGCTTTTTCAACAGCGGAGTGTCTCCGGATTCGATAACGATATAGGAGACAAAATACAATACTTTTTCAAGTGCTCTGGGGGACATATCAAGTAGCAGTCCCATTCGGCTGGGAATACCCTTAAAATACCAGATATGAGATACCGGTGCTGCCAACTCAATGTGGCCTAATCTTTCCCGGCGAACTTTGGAACGTGTCACTTCAACACCGCAGCGGTCACAGACAACCCCTTTATAGCGAACCCGCTTATATTTGCCGCAATGACATTCCCAGTCTCTGGTGGGACCAAAGATCCTTTCACAGAAAAGTCCGTCCCGTTCAGGTTTTAATGTACGATAGTTGATGGTCTCTGGTTTTTTGACTTCTCCGCTGGACCACTGGCGTATTTTATCAGGTGAAGCCAGAGCGATCCGGATACTATCAAAGTTATTTAATTCTAACAAAGGACTTACTCCCCCTTATGGCGGATTTACGTTGCACTGGATTAAATACCGCTCTTTTTAGTCCTCGTCATCCAGACTGAATTCATCCTCAGCCTCTTCAATGAAGGTTTCTTCAAAATCATCGGAGTCCTCTTCATCGTCCTCGGCTTCTTCGTTCCCTTCTTTAGGAGGGGTGATACGTCTTTCTTCTGGCAATTCAATCCCTAATTCTTTGGCTGTCTCGGTAACGTCTTCTTCAACTTCTTTGATTTCAATCTCTTCTTCGTTCTCCGAAAGTACCTTGACATCAAGGCAGAGAGATTGCAGTTCTTTGATTAATACTTTAAAGGATTCTGGAACTCCTGGTTCTGGGACGTTTTCACCCTTAACAATGGCTTCGTAGGTCTTGACACGACCCACCACATCGTCTGATTTAACGGTGAGGATTTCTTGTAAGGTATAGGCCGCACCATAGGCTTCCAGGGCCCAAACCTCCATTTCACCAAAACGCTGTCCACCGAACTGTGCCTTGCCTCCCAGCGGTTGCTGAGTGACCAGCGAGTATGGGCCGGTAGAACGGGCGTGAATTTTATCATCCACCAAGTGGTGCAGCTTAATCATGTAAATATAGCCGACGGTCACCCGGTTATCAAAAGGAACTCCGGTTCTCCCATCGTATAGTTCTGTTTTACCGTCTTCAGGCAGGTTAGCCCGTTTCAGAGATTCCCAAATGGCATCCTCGGTGGCACCATTAAATACGGGAGTGGCTACATTAAAGCCCAGTGCGCTGGCCGCCCAGCCCAAGTGGGTTTCCAGAACTTGCCCAATGTTCATCCGAGAAGGAACACCCAGTGGGTTTAGTACAATTTCTACTGGGGTACCATCTGCCATAAATGGCATATCCTCTTCCGGCAGAATGCGAGCTACAACCCCTTTGTTACCATGCCGACCAGCCATCTTGTCACCTTCAGAGATTTTTCTCTTCTGGGCTATATAGCAACGTACAAGGTGGTTAACACCCGGGGGCAGCTCGTCCCCATTTTCCCGGGAAAACACTTTCACATCTACAATCTTACCGGCTTCACCGTGGGGTACCCGCAATGAAGTATCCCGGACTTCCCTTGCCTTTTCCCCAAAGATGGCTCGCAGTAAGCGTTCTTCAGCAGTAAGCTCTGTTTCACCTTTGGGAGTAACTTTCCCCACTAAGATGTCACCAGGTCTTACCTCTGCACCGACCCGGATGATCCCTCTTTCGTCTAAATCTTTAAGAATATCTTCACCCACATTGGGAATATCGCGGGTAATTTCTTCCGGACCCAGCTTTGTGTCCCTAGCATCACATTCATATTCTTCTATATGAATAGAGGTAAAGAAATCTTCTTTGACAGCTTTTTCGCTGATTAGAATGGCGTCCTCGTAGTTGTTACCTTCCCAGGTCATAAAGGCAACCAAGATATTACGTCCTAATGCCAATTCACCTTTGTCCGTTGCAGGTCCATCGGCAATGATTTGTCCTGCCTCTACCCGTTCTCCTTTGGATACAATGGGTTTTTGGTTAATGCAAGTCCCTTGGTTTGAACGAGTAAATTTTAGCAGTTTATGAGTTTCATTGCGACCTTCTTCGGTTCGGATAATAATTTCATTAGCAGTAACTCTGGCTACTTCACCGCCGCTTTGAGTTACCGCAACCACGCCAGAGTCTTTAGCTGAGCGGTGTTCCATACCCGTACCTACCACCGGCGACTGGCATCTTAAAAGTGGTACCGCCT
The DNA here is from genome assembly GCA_946411205.1 of uncultured Desulfotomaculum sp. Classification (GTDB taxonomy): domain Bacteria; phylum Bacillota; class Desulfotomaculia; order Desulfotomaculales; family Desulfotomaculaceae; genus Desulfotomaculum. Next base: position 15,384 of record CAMKDG010000068.1, on the reverse strand, counting down.
GACGCTGCATGTTAGCACCCATCAAAGCCCGGTTGGCATCATCATGCTCCAAAAAGGGAATCAGGGCTGTAGCCACCGAGAAAACCTGTTTGGGGGATACGTCCATAAACTCGACCCGATCCGTGGGTACTAGCAGAGTATCGTGACCCCGACGAGCATTAACACGATCTTCTACAAAGTAGCCATTTTCATCCAAAACAGCGTTTGCCTGAGCAATAATATGTCCTTCTTCTTCATCCGCCGTCAGATAGCTGATATCGTCTGTTACACGTTTGTTCTCTTTCTCTACCTTCCGATAAGGGGTCTCAATAAAACCAAAGCTGTTGATCCGAGCATAGGTAGACAAAGAACCAATTAGACCGATGTTAGGACCTTCCGGCGTCTCAATAGGACACATGCGGCCATAGTGAGAGTGGTGTACGTCGCGCACTTCAAAACCCGCGCGTTCACGGGAAAGTCCACCAGGACCCAGGGCTGACAAACGACGTTTGTGGGTTAGCTCTGCCAAAGGGTTGGTTTGATCCATAAACTGAGACAACTGGCTAGAACCAAAGAATTCTTTAATGGAAGCCACAACTGGCCTGATATTAATCAATACTTGGGGCGTAATGACATCTACATCTTGAATCGTCATTCTTTCCCGCACTACCCGTTCCATCCGAGACAAGCCAATGCGGAACTGGTTTTGCAGAAGTTCGCCTACGGAGCGTAGCCTTCTATTGCCTAGGTGATCAATATCATCAACTGTCCCTTCACCGTTCATTAGTCCTAGTAAATAGCGGAAAGTCGCAATGATATCTTCTCTGGTCAGTTCCCGGATAAAATCACGTTTTACAGGAACCTCTTTATCTAAATAGCGATCATATTCCACGGGACCTTCTTCCCCATTGGGAAAACGGTAAAGTATGCCATGCTTAAGTTTTTTCTGTAATTTGTAACGGCCTACATGGGCCAGGTCATATCGTTTGGGATCAAAGAATAAGGTATTTAATAAAGAACGGGCACTCTCCACTGTGGGAGGTTCACCTGGACGCAAGCGTTTATAAATCTCTACTAATGCTTCTTCTTCCGAGTCAGTATTGTCCCTGGTTAAAGTTTCCTGAACAAATTTATCGTTTTCGAAGAGTTCCGAAATCATGGCATTGGAGCCATAGCCCAACGCTCTGATTAATACCGTAGCAGGAATTTTGCGTGTACGATCAATCCGCACAAAGATATGATCATTAACATCCGTTTCAAATTCCAGCCAAGCACCCCGGTTGGGAATCATGGTGGAGGTAAATAGGCGTTTACCACTGGTATCAATCGTATCTGCAAAATAAACACCCGGTGATCGGACTAATTGGCTGACAATAACCCGCTCCGCGCCATTAATAATAAAGGTTCCTTTGGAAGTCATTAAGGGAAAATCCCCCATGAAAACTTCTTGTTCCTTAACTTCCCCTGTTTCCTTATTAATCAGGCGCACTTTAACCCTTAGCGGGGCAGCAAAGGTTACATCGCGTTCCTTGCACTCTTCCACCGAGTACTTGGGTTCTCCCAGAGTGTAGTCCAGGAATTCTAAGACCAAGTTTCCTGTAAAGTCCTGGATCGGAGAGATGTCATGGAAAACTTCCCGCAGACCATCCTGCAAGAACCATTCATATGAGTTCCGCTGAACTTCAATAAGGTTGGGTAAATCCAGCACTTCACGAAGTTTGCCGTAGTTCCACCTCACCCTATTTCCTACTTTTTCCGGGTAAGCCATTGAACGCATCACACCCCTTAAATATTTAACATGAACCAAAATTAATGATAGAAAAACTCGGCTTGCTTGCCTATGACCTTTAGGGTCTGCCCTATAGGGTGCGCCAGATCTTTAGACGCTGGCAAAAGCCTCGTTTGCCTTATGCATATCGGAAGTTTATACTTTCCGATTACTTAAAAAACTTTTAACCGATTAGCCCTGCCACTATTTATACAGGGGAAAACAAAGACAACGAAAAGCAAGGTCTTGCCTTTTTCCGAACAATACCTCGCCTTCCAATATTATGCATCTATCTATGCTATTTTGGCCAATTATACATTTTTTTATGCATAATTTTTGCCATTTGACAAAATCATTAACAAGATAACCATAGAATGACATTTTAAAATGTTAGCACAGGTGTTATTTTTTGTCAAGGCATATTTTATAGAGGGCTGTCGATATTTGCTTATCTTTTAAAAAGCAAAAAAGCCGCCATCCCTGGCGGCTTTTTTGCTTTCACTAATTATAGAAGCGCATATTAAAAATAATTACTTAATTTCAGGAACTCCGTAGCATAATTTACGGTCAAAACGGCACAATGTGGTATGATTATAGTATGCTTACCTATTCGGGCATAAAAATACTACCTAAAAAGTTAGTGGTTTAACTAGATGGGTTACCAACCATCACGGTAACTTTCTTCATCACTGGCACAATTTTTTCTATTGTTTCCATCCTTGTGGCTGTTTCTTTTGTTGTTAATTCTCCAGGGAAAACCTCAACCTCTTCCAAGATTTCATCAAGTTCCACTTCTTTCCTCGGTATGCCTTGGTAGTACCGCACACCATTCGGTGTAATCCTGGCACAAGTGTCCTCTTTAGCAATCTTTACAAGCACTGCTTTCTTTTTAAACTGACCAGTCTTTTCGTTAATTTCATATCCATTCTTTAACCGATAGCAATCACAAAGTACCACTTCTTTTTTCCAACGTTTACCCTTTTGGGGTTCTCCATCGTCACCAATAAAATAATACTCTTCCTGTTCAGGCATCTCTATCGTTATGGAAGCCGATTTATCCTTACAACCCTCATGTATAGGTATTGTATAGGTACTCTCCTCGTCAATCGCATTGACTAATAATATTAATTTGTCTCCCTGAGTAAATGGTTTCCCACAGATAGCACACTCTTTCTCGGAGAAACAAAGATCGCCAGTTTTAACATATCTGGCGTAAATAGTACCCCACTTTTTATTTGAACTACCCATCCAAACGGATTCATTATAATAGGGTAACAAATCCTCAGAGATACCAGATAATCTTAATCCCCTGGAATCTGTTGACCCCCAATATGGCCCCATCTTAATATACTCGCCAGTTCCTGCCTCCAAGACTATTCCACTACTACCGGTATTGTTTATAATTAAATCCTTTGTGTCACCACCATTGATGTAAAATGTGGACTTCACTGATCCCTTATCATATAATTGAATTCGCCCCTGGTCGTTATACGCACCGGATATATATACTGTCGTATTACCACTAGGGCCAATAGCTTTAAACTCACCAGTTTTAGTTATATCAATACAACCACTTTTATTTGTTGGTTGCGAAGTTGTGAAGCTAGATGCATATATTTCACCTTCAATTACTTTTAAACCATATTTTCCAGATGCATATTGACCTAAATGGGTTCTTAGATTATTACTACCATCAAAAACCATTATTCCTGTATTGGTTAATTTAGTATAACTAGGTAAATTATGTGGACTTGCTTGATTAGCATGATTATTTACTGCAGTGCTCGCATTATTTGCCGTAGCCTGTGCATTATTAGCTGTTTGGTTAGCTACGTTTGCTGTTTGATTTGCGATATCTGCAGCAGTTTTTGCCTCTCCTGCTTTTACATTCGCGTGGGCTTTGGCATCTGCTAAAACCTGATTGGCTTGATTAATCCGGGCTTGTTCCTCCGCTGTTACGATGCCATCTGCATGTGACTCTGCAGCTATCCGGGCTACTGCTGCTTGTGCCTCCGCATATGACTTAGCTGCTGTTTCAGCCTCCATTGCTTTTTGCAAAGCCGCTGCCTTGGCGGTGTCAGCTTTAGCCTGTGCCCCTGCTGGCGTCTCTTTTATTGTTGGGTCAAAACCTTCGGCAAACTCAGTCCCTGCACCAATCTGAATTAATTCGGCTCTGATTTTTCCAGAATTTATCTCATCCGCTGTAAACCCTGCGCCTGTTCCAAAGGTTCGCCAAACCCATTTACCATTAGTATTTTTTTGGTTGCTAATCGCAAAACCTTCACCAGTTAGTTTCATTGCCTTTAGTCCATCGGCAGAAAGGAAAATAATATTACCATTTTCGTCTGTATGCCAATTACTAATCGCTGAATTTAAACCGTTTGCTAAAATGTCTATCGTGCCATTTAACCAACCAGTATTTAAACTGCCATCGGGATTAAACTGGTTACTCCTATCCCAAATACCAGATTTATCCCTGACATCCCGTAGCGTTTTTTCGAGAGTTACATTAATGTCAGTTAACAAAGGCATAAAGTTACCTAAAACTATTTTGGTATTCTCTGGTTTAACTAAATCTCTTTGTAGCTCAATTATTCTTGCCTTAACCAAGAGTGGCGGATTAAACAAAGTATCTTTAACCCTTACCGTGTCACCTAATCTTACTTTTTCGTGGCCGTAGCCAGTTAATCTCTCTAGTTCGGCAACATCTAGTTTGTAGGTAATCCTCGGTATTTTGCGTCTTTGCAACTCGTCCCAAGTCTTTTGTAGTAGTGCTTTAGCGTCTGTTTCATCCTCATCTTCAAAAACTCCGAATCTGTGCCTTCCAGATCTCCCCCACTGTGCCAACGCTTTGGAATCTTCCACCCACTCTTGCCCTGCCGGTTTATCTGTTGGGTTACCTGATGCACTAGACCAAGCCACATCTGAAAAGGTTAATCTTCGGCCATAACCACCGGTCTCCTCAATCTCTACTCCCTTACCTCTACCGTATAAGGCCGTAACAACTCCTGTTGTATCTGCTTCACGTTCAATCTTAACGATATCTTTGCTGTACTCAAAGATTTTCCCTGTATCCTGACCACGCTTGACAAATATATCAATATATCTGCCGGCAATGATTCCACCGGAAACATCTAGTCTGGCTTGAATCTCGCCAGACCAGATTTCGGCAATATTTCTGACTGCGGCCAGGGCAGAAATGTAATAAACATTGGTAGAGTTAGCACCTAAATCATCACAGATTCCTGCTTTCCACCGTGTCCCGGTCAATGCTGCATCAATAGCAGTATAGGCACTTGCATCCGTTGGTCTACGGTCTGTCACTATATCGTCTAATAGCTCATACAGAACATGTTCGCAGTAGCTGGTACGAATTAAACCCTCTGAACCGTGAACATCTAAAACCCTGCAGATTTCAAAAAACTGCCAATAATCATCCCTGTCCCTAAAGGCAACTACATGACCTTCTGTGACATACTGAGCATTTGCATGATCCGCTGGCACACTAAAGGTAAAGGTGTTTTGACCGTTTAGTTGCTCTGTGTGGGCAGCGTTGTAATATTGGCACCCGCTAACATTTTCTCTAGTGTACCCCTGGAACAATTGGAATGGTTGTATTAGATAATCTTGTTGTACTCCTGGTTGGTTTGTTCTATCCGTATCGGGTTTTAATATAGCCACTAACTGCTCGCTTGGATTAAAGATATAGAGTAAATATTTTTGCAAAGATCTTACCTCCTATATCATATTTGGGCTGTCGACTGTATTGGTTCCGACTTTTAACACAGGAGTTGGTTGGGTATAACCACTTCCTCTAAAAATATTATTGGCTATATAATTTTGGTCACAATTCGCAGTCTCCTCAATGCAATATTTGCATCCAGTGTCTGGATCTTCTACAGCAGCAAAAATGTTATTGCAAATTTGATTGTAATGAGCACCTTCATTTGAATCAATTTCTTTAAACTTGATGATACTAATGTCTTCGTTTGGTAAACCGTGTCTTCGTCCACGGAATCGGTTATTATTTACCATTATCCCCCAAGCCCTGCCCCTAATAGCAATACTTTCTAGGCGACTTGATTTAAAAAGGTTACCCGCAACAATAATATTAACTGCCCAATGTGCCAATATATCTACTCCATTCCAGTCAAATTGATTGTTAATTATTTCGACGTTCCGGGAGTCTAATAATAAAGCACATGCATTCCAGCCCCAATCAGCTACGTTATCATTTACGTTATTTACAAAAAAATTATTTATGATAATTGTATTTTCACCAGAAACCATGCCGCAAAAATAATTGTTTTGAATAAAACAATCACGAATACATCCACTATGAACATTGCCACCGTTTAATTTGATACCGGAGTGACAGCTTTCTACCGTTATGTTCTGTATCATGAATTTTTGAGCTTTAATTTTTATCCCCCAATATTCCTGCTCGGTGTTGCCTTCATAGTTTCCCTCTACTTTGAAATCTCTTAACATTAGATGGTATATATTTCCACCTTCGTAACCATGCGATACAAACATATCTTTGTTTGAACCGGATTGTAGGTAAAACCTCGTTCCATACCCGCATCCTGCTATGAATGTTCCGTTCCTCAAAATAATTGAATCACTTAAATTTACATCCCCATCTAGAATTTGGATTTTAGGAACCATCCAGTTGCCGAAAGATGAATTTGGATTAGAACAAGCTTCTTGTATGATTTTATTTAGCTCCACTTGGTCATCCATCCCCGGAAGGGTGTGGCTTGCCTTTGACTTACTCAAAGAATTATGCGGAGCCACTGTGATTATTCCGTTATCAGTGACCTTTGAAGCAACTGTGTCGGCGTAATTCTTGGCAAGTTTGTATGTTACTAGATCCATCTATATCTCCCTCCACTCACCTGAATAAAACACATATACAGTTGCTGCGCCGGTTGCCGTGTCAAGATCTAAAAGGTCATCTCCTTCTTTGACCCCCTCTTCAGTTGTCGGTTTTGGTTCTGTTGATAGCCTAATGTAACTATTTGTTCTGACAGTCTCCTGATTCCGTATTTTTTCTAGGACTGCTTCTACTTTGTTAATACCTTGAATAATTACATCTTGTTTAGCTACTGTAGCTGAAGCACTTAATATCGCTTCCAATTCACTGGCACGAATATTTAATTTGCCGTTGGTAACACCAAGAAAATTACCTGCTTCATCTTTTAAAGTTGTCCATAATGCATTTTGTGTGCTTTGAACAACTTTATATATATCTAAAGTAGGGTCATATGCTTGAGGGGTTGGTTCCCCTTGAGTTTTAATTAACGGTTTCGTATTCCAGCTCATAAAGCACCTCCGTATCTCTTACAGGTATCTAGGCCTGTAAATTATTTTTGCGTTTACACCAGTTGTCGGTTTAGTCAAATAAATATCCCATTCCCCAGGCTGAATTGTAAAGAAGGTTGAATATTGCCAATCTAAGTTTTCTAATATTCGTATATTGTTAAGCAACACCGCACCTGTTGCCGTGTTAATTTCCAATATGTCCCCCCTAGCAAAATGCCTGATGACTCTGATGAACTTGCCGTCTAAATCTATTCTTACTTCATCAGCGGCTGCGGTGAAAGTTACTTGGAATAACGGCATGGCTTCAAAGGTTCCCGGATTGTTAACCGTAACGACTCCGTTGCTAAAATTTTGCTCTATATCTACTCCATAGGCTAAAGGCTCACAACGAAAGGATACTCCAAACTTCCCGTGAGTAGCAATTTGCTCCAAATCAATGGCACCCTCCAACTTGGCTAGATAGTAGATATCTGGTTCATCGTCGAAGGTCAGCTGCTTGCGCTCAGTAGTATAAAGCCAGACGGCAATTTCTCTGGCTTTTTTACGTAAATCCTCCAGAGAAACTGCCGCTACCGCGCACTCCACAGTGATAACCTTGTCAGACAAATTGCCAGGGTGCAGATAGCTCCCATGACGACCGGGTATTTGAATATACGAATCATCCACAGCGGGTAGCACTTGACGGTTTTTGGATTTCATGATTATTCCGTGTGTGCTGCTGTGAGTATCGTTAAAGTAAAAACCATAACTCATCGTCCCTGCCCCCTTAATGCTCCTTGCTGAAGATAATACAGTTCCTGCGCTACTCTCTTGATATCGTTGTCACTTCTAACGCTAATTGGGCCGCTAAAGGTAAACTGAAAATTATTACTCCCGCTAGTCGCCTGCGTAGCCACTGCTACAGCAGGCAGAGCAGCCACTGGGGCAATCTGTAAACCGCCCATGGCTGAAACCGCATCAGTTACCGCTGCTTTAATATTGGGTATGCCAGCCAGAATGCCATCGGCAAACATATTCATAAAGTTTGGTGCCCATTTATCCGCGTCTTTACCCGGCCCTTCTTTTGCAGGGGAGTGGAAGCCAAGCACTCTGGCGATCTGATCAACCGCCTGTTTGGCCATATTTTTCAGATAATCAATTCTATCGCTTATGCCTTTTCCAAACTCGTCGAGCAGATTTTTGCCCCATTGGTAGCCCTGACCGACAAGGTTAGACAGTGTGTTTTTAATAGAGGAACTGATCCCTGAAATGATGCTACTGACACTGTTCCATGCTGAACTTGTCACACTGGTTACACTCGTCCAGGCCCCTTGAATTATGCTGCTGATATCCGAGGTAATACTTGTTAGTGTGTTTTTGATACCACTCCAAACGCTGGAAGCTGTTCCCGAAATACCCTGCCAAATAGACCCAAGCCAAGCTCCGATGTTATTCCATGCTTGTTCTGTGACAGCCTTAAGGTCTTCCCATGCTTTGCTTATGGTATCGACAATGTCTTTAAAATAGTAATTATGATCGTACAACCCCTTAAAGGCGTCAACCACAAAATTCTTAATTCCATCCCATATTTCAGCTGTTTTTTCCTTAATGGCCTCCCAATTTTGAACGATACTGTAAACCAATAGACCGATTGGACCTGCAATAGCAGCAAGAATCAATGGCCCCCATTCCTTCAAAAACTCCACAACTGCACTTGCCGCAGTTGAGGTTGCTTCTTTGATACCTTCCCACAAATTTACGAAATACTCTTTAATACTGTCCCAATTTTCATAGATCAGATAAGCGGCTACACCTAGAGCGGTTATTGCTGCTATAGCAATGCCAATAGGTCCAGTAATAAATGCAAATACCGCCCCAAGTTCAGAAAGAATTCCCATAATCGTACCAACCGAAGTTATTACGCTGCCAACCACAATCAAGAGCTGCCCTACAGCTATTGCAATGCCCGCAATCGCTACTATTACCGTCTGTCCTTCCGGTGACATCTCGTTAAATTTGTTGATCAGTTTAGTTATATTTTCGACTATAAGTGTCAAAATGGGTTCTAACACTTTTCCTAGCTCCACCAGAGACTGATTCCATGTCTCTTTAAATTTGACACTTGCACCAGCCAGGGAATCTGCTAGTTCAATCAGTTTTTCACCCTTAACTCCATTAGATAAAATACTTGATAAGCCTTTAAAACTGGAACCCGTTTCCCCTGTTACAGCCTGCATTTTAACCATAGCGTCATTAACGGCATCCATGCTTTGTCCTGCCATTTTCGCATTGGTTTCAAGTCCTGTAAGCTCTCCCTTGAGTTCTTGTGCCCCCTGTATAGCCCTTGCCGCAAAATCAGCAATGGAACCAGTAACCGATGACAAGGTTTGTCCAACACCTTTTATCTTGTTTCCTACACCCTGCCACTTTTCCCCGAGGTCAGCCAGGGATCTATCCTGGTCATCCAAATTATCTTCACCTCCATTATGCAAAAAATTTGTCTATGTCTGCCTGAGTTGCTTTATACGGCGTATCTTTTTTAGATCCGGCGTAAGCGCCAGCATAATCCAGCAAGTCGCATACCCTTAGCTCGTTAATTTCTGCAAAACTAAGTCCCGTCTGCTTACCAACTGCCAAAAGCTCCAGGTCTAAACGGTTAATTTCATTTATCTTTTCTTTAGGACTTTCCTTTGGTTCTACCGAGAAAGCCATCAGTGGCCTCCTCCAAAGCAGCCACAAGAAAAGAGCTATCGGATAGATTTATGTTTTCCAACGAAGCTAACCATCCCTCAAAACCTGGAAATTGCTGGCCATGGCTATCTGCCTTGGCCATCGCCCAAATCATTTGGAGAATGGCTATGGAATCAAACTGCGTCAGATCAGCGGCAACGCCCTGCATCTTAACCATATCGCCAATCAGATCGCTCTTAAATTCCTGGCGGTAATAGAGAAGAGCCAGGGGCGTTGCCCTGACTCTGATGGTTTTTTCACCAATACAAATTTCTCTCATTGTATTACGCCCCCGCTCCTGGCAATGTTACAGCAGCAAAAAATCCATTATAAGCTGTCGCATTCGTCTCATTTAGCTCCATAGTCCCTTTGACAATGCGCTTACCATTGTGCTCTATGGGTAAAATAGTTAAGGTTAGCACATCTGTTTTCGGCTCGGTATTCTCCCCCTTGGTGGTAAGCTCTTTCGCAGGACGGCTGGCCTTGCAGTTGTAGTAGACAAATCTGCGGTTCTTTACATCTCCCTGAACCTGACCCATCAAAGCAAATTCTTTCGGGATACCATCGGTAAATTCCACTAACATACCGTTACTGTCAATTTCCCAGCCAAGCATTTCGGCTAAGATCGTATCCGGCACCAAGGCCATTTCCAGTTCTGCGGTGTAGCCGTTGTTACTGGTGGCCACAAAATACGGGCCATTATCAGCATAAAAAGTACTTTCTTGACCTTGGGCGGTAGGTGCGAACCGAACAGCCCCCGGTATAGCCACTGGTGTTTTCCAGTCAGCCGATGTTTTGGTAGTGTCTTTAAAAGCAATGTGTACTTGTTCCAGACCAAAGATTACTTTATTATCCATTTTAAAACCTCCTCTAAAAATAATGTAACTTTAAAACCAAAGATTTACTACCTAGTTATGCTTCAAGTCATTGTCCATCCCCCTTATCTATTAAAAATTGACTTTAGAGAATAAACAACAAAGCCGCCACTTATTTGATGGCGGTTCATTCTTTCTCTACTACCATTATATTTTTTTCCTACTACATTAACAGGACAGGAAGGGGACATTTTAGTGACGTACCAATCCCATTCAAAAAACAAATGCTTTTAAGTGGTGGCGGTAAGCAGACCGCAAGGACAGCTAGTAAAGAGAAGCAGAGCAAAGCCAGGAAGAACTTGCAATCCAAGTCGTAACATTAGCATTGCTTGTCGAATATGAAACCAATGAAGTCGTTGCGGACGGAAAATACAAAAGAAAGTGTTAGTAGTGAGTAATAGTTGCTCTCATCGGAAAGGTCCAGGGGATAATATGCTTTGTAGCATTAAAAACTGAGATCATCATACAGGAGATTAAATGTAAATTCCCAAAAGGGGCAGTCAATAAACTATTTGCCTTGCAGAAAGGCCAGAAGCTTACTGTTGAAGGAAAGTGTCAAGGTAAGGTGGCGGGGAATATATTCCTTACAGCTTCAGCTATCGTCAAGTAACTAAAAAATACTCGTTGGGTGCCTTTACTGTAAATAATATTTCATAAAGACTTGGCTAAAGCCTGACATTCCTAATAAACTAAATGTCAGGACTACAAAAAGACTTGAGTTTTTAAAAAAGTCTAAAGATGAAATTATACGCATAAAAAAAGCACCCCATTGGGTGCTTTTTTATACTGAAGATAATTACTTAACTTCAACAGTAGCGCCAGCTTCAACCAGCTTAGCTTTGATAGCTTCAGCATCTTCTTTGCTGGTCTTTTCTTTGATGGGCTTAGGAGCGCCATCAACCAGATCTTTAGCTTCTTTTAGGCCCAGACCGGTGATTTCACGAACAACTTTAATAACGTTGATCTTCTTGTCACCAGCGCTAGCCAGGATAACATCGAATTCAGTCTGTTCTTCTTCAGCAGCAGCAGCGCCAGCAGCAGCAGGAGCAGCAGCTACAGCCATAGGAGCAGCAGCGGATACACCAAATTCTTCTTCGAAAGCTTTCACTAATTCAGCCAGTTCCAGTACGGTAAGGCCTTTCACGATTTCTAAAACTTCAGCAACTTTAGACATAGTAATAAATAACCTCCTCAAGGTAAATAGTTTTTAATTTTAAGCTACGAAGGAAACTAAGAAGCTTGACCTTCTTTTTGTTGACGAACCTGATCCACAACATACACCAGGTTGCGCAGGTTGGCTGCCAATACATTGGCAAAGCCGTACATGGGGGCTTGCATACCGCCCAGTACTTTGGCCAGCAACACTTCTCTGGAAGGTAGATCCGCTAAAGCTTTTACGCCATTAGCATCAATCACTTTTCCTTCCAAAATACCGGCTTTAATATCCAGTCCCTGCTTAATTTCTTTGGCAAAATCGGCAAGAATCTTGGCAGGAGCTACAGGATCTTCAACACCAAAGGTAAAGACAGTGGGTCCTTCCAAGTATTGATCTAACCCCTCAACACCAACTTCTTTGGCAGCAATGCCAGCAATGGTGTTTTTAGCCACCTTCATTTCACTGCCTGCTTTACGCAGACGGGCGCGTAGATCAGTAATTTTGGCTACAGGAATGCCACGAAAATCCGCCAAAATGGTCACTTGAGCGTTACTCATTTTTTCTTTGATTTCGTTCAGCATTACTTCCTTTTGAGCTTTCGTAGTCGGCAAGAGATACACCTCCTTCCGTAGATATAAAAACTAAAACGGGGACTCCCATGTAGACAACACCAGAAATCCCCGCAATCTTATTTAAGTTCGCAGTTACTACCCGGCCTCGGTTGGCGGCTTATGCCATTAAGTAAATACACCAACTGTCTACGACTGGAAACTTATTCAGTTGTAAGTTAACCGGGTAAGTATAACTAGATTTTACTGGGGTTAATTCTAACTCCAGGGCCCATGGTAGAAGCAACCGTGATGGTCTTCATGTATTGACCCTTAGCAGAGGCAGGCTTAATACGAACTAGGGTATCAGCCAAAGTTTTAAAGTTTTCGGCCAGTTTTTGTGCATCAAAGGATACCTTGCCAATAGGTGCATGGATGATACCAATCTTATCAGTACGGTAGGTAATTTTACCACCCTTAGCATCACTTACAGCAGGTCCTACATCAAAGGTTACTGTGCCTGTTTTAGGGTTAGGCATTAAACCACGGGGGCCCAGGATACGACCCAGTCTACCAACCAGACCCATTAAGTCAGGAGTAGCAATGGCTACATCAAAACCTGTCCAACCACCCTGAATCTTTTCTACCAGATCTTCAGCACCTACAAAGTCTGCACCGGCAGCTTCAGCTTCTTTTGCCTTATCACCCTTGGCAAAAACCAAAACAGTTTTTGTTTTACCAGTACCGTGGGGCAGTACAACTGCACCTCTCAGTTGCTGATCCGCATGACGGGGGTCTACCCCCAAGCGAAAAGCTACTTCTACGGTTTCATCAAATTTACCTGATGCAACTTTTTTAACCAGTTCTAACGCCTCAATGGGCTCATATAAAGCATTTTTGTCTACTTGCTTCATAGCTTCTTGGAGCTTTTTGCCTAATTTCGGCATGTTATTCCCTCCTTTGTGGTACTAGCGGACTACATCCTCCCACCGGATGAAGTTATCCTTCTACGATTTCAATGCCCATACTACGGGCAGTACCTTCCACCATACGCATAGCAGCTTCAACACTGGCAGCGTTTAGATCAGGCATTTTTAATTCAGCGATTTCTCTAACCTTAGAAAGGGGTACTTTACCCACTTTCTTTTTGTTAGGTTCGCCGGAAGCGGTCTCAATACCCAGTGCCTTCTTCAGCAGAACTGCTGCAGGAGGAGTTTTGGTAACAAAGGTAAAGGACCGGTCTTCATAAACAGTAATTTCAACCGGGATAATTAGGCCTGCTTGTGCAGCAGTGACTTCATTATATTGCTTAACAAACCCCATAATGTTAACCCCGTGTTGACCCAGAGCGGGACCCACCGGGGGTGCTGGGGTGGCTTTACCGGCCGGAATTTGTAATTTAATAATGGCAGCTACCTTTTTGGCCATATCCAGTCCACCTCCTTACAAACTACGAGCTTAATCGAGTTTCTCAATTTGTGTAAAATCAAGTTCGATGGGAGTTTCACGTCCAAACATGGATACCATAACTTTAACTTTACCCTTATCAGGGTAAATCTCTTCTATCACACCAATAAAATTCTCAAAGGGCCCCTCTGTAACTTTAATGTTTTCCCCAAGGCTAACATTCATCTTGGTCTTTGGTTCTTCCATACCCATTTGCTTAATAATTGCCTTTGCCTCTTCTTCATTAAGCGGAATGGGCTTAGAACCGGTGCCAACAAAACCAGTGACACCCGGTGTGTTGCGTACAACGTACCAAGAGTCATCGGTCATAATCATTTCCACCAAAACATAGCCGGGAAAAACCTTTTTCTTGGAGACCTTCTTTTTGCCATTCTTTATTTCTATTTCATCTTCCATGGGCACAAGAATACGAAAGATCTTATCTTCCATATTCATGGATTCAATTCGTCGCTCCAAGTTGGCCTTAACCTTGTTCTCGTACCCGGAGTAAGTATGAACAACATACCACTGTTTACTCATCAACAGAAGGAACCCTCCCAATGTTGGTACGGGTTCCCCACCCCCTCACTTAACGATTAGGAAATAATGGCTCTAACACCCAAGCTAAGAAGTGAATCCACCACCCAGATAACAGCAGCAACTGCTACCACAGACGCGAGCACAACCGCAGTATAGGTGACAACTTCCTTACGTGTGGGCCAATGTACCTTTTTAAGTTCATTTTGTACGCCACGCAAATATTTGCTGACGCTACCGGCACGATCCGCAGCAGATGGTTTTTGAACTTTTGCCGGTTCTTTTTTGGCCACAGCTTTGGCAGTGTCCTTGGGGGCCACATCCTTTTTATTCTCGGCCCCGCTGGTTTCTTTGGTTGCCGCTATTTCCTTGGCAGCGCTTGCCTTTTTTAATGTCTTCTTTTGCACAGCCATTGAAAAACGCCACATCCTTAATTCTTTTTCTTGTTAACCAGAAGTGCCTCGAAAGCAACCCCATCAAGGAATGCAGCTTACTGTTACAAGCTGGGGTTTAAGCTAGCTTGGACTATCTGGTTTCTTTATGAGCCGTATGGGTATGACACCACTTGCAATATTTTTTCAGTTCAATCCGGTTAGGATCGTTCTTCTTATTCTTGTTAGTGGTGTAGTTGCGCCGTTTGCATTCGGTGCAAGCCAGAGTTACGCCTACTCGCACTGTTGCCACCTCCCTAAAACGAAAAAAGACTTGGACCGATAGTGTCTAGTAATATACCTTAACAAATTTATCATACCTGTTGTTGGATGTCAATACTTATCCTGTGGCAACAACCCATATTAGTATTGTGTCACATAATCTGGATTTATATACCAGCTATTGAACTTTGGGTATTTCTTTCGGCCTAGTCGTCAGCTTTGTTTTACCTAGGCACAAATTGTTGAAAAAATGCACGCTGGCATTCGATGGCTAAGAAAGGGAGTATCACAAAAAGTGGCCTTTGCGATACTCCCTGCCTTAAAAGCAAAGATTTATTCCCGAATGCCGGTTACCACACCAGCGCCAACGGTACGACCACCCTCACGA
>CAMKDG010000067.1 GCA_946411205.1 uncultured Desulfotomaculum sp. | reverse complement strand
TCTTCGGACAGCGCGGCAAGCATCTTTGCGTCCTGATAATTGGTCACCGCTTTGACGATGGCGTTAGCTCTTTTCTCAGGATTTCCCGATTTGAAAATTCCCGACCCGACAAATACGCCTTCCGCACCAAGCTGCATCATTAATGCGGCATCCGCGGGGGTGGCAATACCGCCCGCAGCAAAGTTGACCACCGGCAGTTTGCCATGCTCATGCACATATTTTAAAAGTTCATAGGGCACAGCCAAATTCTTAGCAGCCTCATACAGTTCATCCTCTAAAAGGGTTTGCACCCGGCGCATATCGGCATTAATTTTCCTCATGTGACGCACAGCCTGAATAATATCACCCGTACCAGGTTCTCCTTTGGTACGAATCATCGCTGCGCCCTCCTGGATTCTACGCAGGGCTTCCCCTAAGTCTTTGGCACCGCAAACAAAAGGAACCTTAAATTTACTTTTGTCAATATGATGGGTATCATCTGCGGGCGACAAAACCTCACTCTCGTCGACATAATCGATCTCCAAGGCTTCCAATATTTGTGCTTCCACAAAATGCCCTATCCTTACTTTAGCCATCACAGGTATGCTTACGGCCGCTTGGATGCCCCGAATCATTTTGGGATCACTCATTCTGGCAACCCCGCTGGCGGCTCGGATATCAGCCGGAATACGCTCCAACGCCATAACAGCACAGGCTCCGGCAGCTTCTGCGATTTTCGCCTGCTCCGGTGTCGTGACATCCATAATGACGCCGCCTTTAAGCATTTGTGCCAGCTCTTTGTTCAAATTGTAACGGTTACCTTCCACCGTATAATTCCTCCTTCGTATGAATGAATTTCCTCAATGTCATAATTATAGCTAAAAGAGGTATTGTTGAAATATCCAAATTAATATATATTAATAAGACCAGATGGGGAGATGAGTTGGATGCTAACCTACGATTTTAATAATAAAGGCAAACTGCCTTTATATATTTGCCTTTACAACTATATAAAAAAAGATATTCTGAGCGGCATTTTAAAACCTGACGAGAAACTACCTTCTAAACGGAATCTTGCCCAACACTTAAAGATCAGTGTGATTTCGGTAGAAAACGCCTATGCACAGTTAATACTGGAAGGATACATTTACGCCATTGAGAAGAAAGGATATTTCGTCAGCCCATTGCACGACACATTACCCGATCCTGTGGTTTCGCCTGTACAAAAGCAGTCTATTCATGCTGCAGCCAAAGACGGCTATATTTTTGATTTTCAATCCAATAATATCTGTTCTGGTAAATTTCCTTTCTCAACCTGGGCAAAATTAATGCGCGAAACCTTATCCGAACAAGCTGCTCATTTGCTGGAAGCCACGCCATACAACGGCATTGAAGAACTGAGAAAGGCCATTGCAGACCACTTATATCGTTTTCGTGGCATTTCTGTGCTTCCTGAGCAAATTGTTATCGGTGCCGGGACTGAATATCTCTACAGCTTGATCATTCAGCTATTTGGGAGAAATCGTATTTATGCAATTGAAGATCCTGGTTATCCAAAAATGGCTAAGATCTATAAAAGTAATGACGCCTCATGTGTATTTATCGGTATGGATAATAGTGGCCTATCTCTCCAGGAATTAGAGTCTTCTGCTGCAGATATCTTGCATATATCGCCTTCCCATCATTTCCCTACCGGTATCGTTATGCCAATCAAACGGCGACAAGAGCTCCTGATATGGGCCAATAAAAAGGATGGGCGCTATATCTTGGAGGATGATTATGACAGCGAGTTCCGTTTCTCAGGAAAGCCCGTGCAAACCCTGCAAAGTATTGATGTCAACGAGAAAGTGATTTACATTAATACCTTTAGCAAAAGCATCGCACCCTCCATCCGCATTAGCTTCATGGTTTTGCCGCCGCATTTAATGAATAAATACAGAGAGGATTTCCATTTTTATTCCTGTACCGTACCAAGCTTTGAACAATTTACCTTAGCTAAATTTATAGCCAATGGGTACTTTGAACGCCATATCAATAGGATGCGCTATTACTATAAAAGACAGAGAGACTCGGTCATTCACTTGTTAAAGTGCAGTCCTTTACGAGATAGAATCACAATATTAGAAGAAGATTCGGGCCTTCATTTCCTTATGAAAATACAAACCCACATGAGTGACGAGGCGATTGTCAAAGCAGCGAACAAGCAAGGCATACGACTATCCTGCCTGTCTAATTATTTCTATGATTCCTCAAGGCAAGAGGACGGCGTTATCATCGTCAATTATTCCGGCATTGAGTATGATAAAACGGCAGAGGCTATGCAACGCCTGATAAAGGTATTCATGTAAATATACCTAAACCACAACAATCATTTACATTCCCACCGTGAACGAAATCAACGCAAAAAGACCCACCCTATTACAGGTGGGTCATACGCGGGTGCCGATATTATTTCCTATTTCTAATAAAAGCCAGAAAAGCATCTGCTTGTTTGGTTAAATATGGAGCACTTGTGGTTAACTCTAGTTTCCCATCTTGATTCACCTGTTGCATGGCATTGGGGATCGTTAGACGAGGCAGGTTCATAATATCCATATTTAAAAAGCTCAGTAAGGTAACTAAATGATCCTGGGCAATCCCTGTACCAGACATCCCTGGTGAGATACCGCTGATGGCAGCTGGCTTCCCGGTTAAAACCTGTCCTTCTGTTTTACTAATTGGTCTTGACAGCCAATCAATTAAATTTTTCAGCACCCCAGGGAAGAAATGATTGTATTCTGGTGTGAAAAACCAAATGCCGTCGGCTTTTTTAACCTTTTCTCTTATTTCTTTAACCTTGGCCGGAGCTGGATATTCAATATCCTGATTTAAAAGAGGCACCTCACTATAATCTACTATTTCAACACTTGCTTTATCTTTTAAATATTTTTCCGCCTCTTTGGCAAGTTGAAGATTAAACGAGTCCTTCCGTAGAGAGCCCACAATTAACATTATATTTTCCATTTGTTTGCCTCCTTACGCGATTCATTTATTTCAGTATCAACCCATTTGGGGTTCTTGTAAAGACATAAAGCTATATTTTTCCTCAGGGAATTCATTGAATGCGCCAATGCTCCACAAATTAGCTGCAATCAATATCTAGTTTTTAGAAATTTGTTTGTATCTAAACAAATTTAAACCAGAATACTACCCCATCCTTACTATTTTTAACACCATACGAAAATTTATGTACTTCCAGAATTGTACGTGAAATGGAAAGTCCAAGCCCTGTACCCTTTGTCTTACTTCGTGAAACCTCCGCTTTTCTGTAAGGCAGCCATATTTCGTTCATCTTTTCTTCCGGGATGTGGCTGCCGCTATTGTAAAATTCAAGTGTAGTTTCAAATATTCTTATACGAATTGATCCACCTTCAGGAGTACTATCAAGTGCATTGACAAAAAAATTATCAATAACTCTTTCAATTAAAGAATTATCCGCCTTGATAACTGCATCACCTTCTAGACTTGTTATTATGTGTTTGTCATGACAAACTTGACTGTAACGATTCATTATTTTAGCACACACTTCAACAAGGGATACATCCTCTAATTTTATTAGCAACCTATCACATTCTAATCTTGACAATTCAAGCATTTCTCGAATTATCTTGTCCATACGGTTTACATTAGCCTGGATATTACCTGCATAGTACTCCCTTTTCTCTGTATGAACATTTTCCATAAGATTTTGTGCATACCCTGAAATAATGCTTAAAGGTGTTTTTAAATCATGAGCTAAAGCATTTGTTATTTCATTCCGATGTTTTTCAAGCTCTTCTCTCTTTTGATAAGTTTTATAGGTTTGTTCTGAAAGAATCAAGGCTGCTGCAAAAAATGTTATAAAGCAACTCAGCCACACAAAAGTCAATGTACCAGCACATTGATCCAAAAGATTAACTTCCCGGGCAAAAACTGTCCAGAATTCACTATAATTATTTTGGTCGTTCGTCTCTTTTATAGTACTCTGATAAGGTATCGGTAAATAATAACGGTATGTTACCGGATTTACTCTTTCATAAGAAATATCCCCCGTATAATGTTTAACAGCCTCTCTTAACTTCTCTGTATTCAGTACCATATTACGTAGCTTCGCCTGTTTTTCATCATTGCCATACCTGTTATTGGCAGGCTGGATGCTGCCATGCTCAAAATATGGTAAATCATTGGTATTTTTATAGTTTGAAGTATAGATAAGATTGTCTTGCCTTGTTCCACCACTTGACTTTACTTCCCCATGCTCATCAAAGCTATGAGCATACATGGGAGTAACACTTATTTTATCAGGAATAATCATTTCATCATCAAGCCAAAAGCCTTCAATATTAAGTAAATACCCTGCCAAATCTCCTATCTTTTTTGCCTTTGGTTCAGCGTATAAATAATTTTCAAGCTCCGTTACCGATTTTTCGTCAAACCAATCCTTCGGCTTTAAATATCCGTATCCAATATAATGTTTGCTGCCTTCACTATACTCTGTGTAGCTACCTAACCAATAATCGTTTGTATTAAAAATCAGTTTGTAATCCCCTGTAAAGATCGCCAGTTCTGTCCCTAAATCGGTGAAAAAGGGAGAATTTCTGACAAATTGCTTTTTTATCTTTGCCATATCAGTAATTTGATTATTGCTATCAATAGCATCTTGTAGGGTGCTTTCAATAGTACTATTGACTCGTAAAGCGAATGTTCGGAGTTCCAAGCTCTTCATTTTCTTTTCTTGAAATATCAATAATATGCTAAAACCGGTCATTAGCACCAGATAGGCAGCTAATAAGGCAGCCGAGGTACGTATATATATGGTCTGCTTTGTTTTGTTCTTTTTCAATTTTTAGTCCTCCAATTTATAACCTCTTTTAATCACCGTTTTAATTTGCTTGGAAGCACTTCCCAGAGACTTTCGCAGTTTTTTGATATGATTGTCAACCACCCTATCATTACCTGCAAAATCATAGCCCCAAACCCGGCTTAACAGGCTATCGCGGCTCACTATTCTCCCGCAATTCTCCATTAGTATTTTTAAAATGGCAAATTCAATTGGTGCAAGTAGTACTTCCTCCTCATTTACAAAAACCGTATAACGATAGGGGTTCAATTTTATCCTTCCTGCTGTCATGATTTCGTTTCTTACTGTACCTTTAGTGCGTCTAATTAAAGCTGTAACCTTTGCATAAAGCTCTGCCAGTGAAAAGGGTTTGGCTATGTAATCATCACACCCGAGATTATATCCGTGCAATCTGTCGTTCTCATGGTGTCTTGCCGTTATAAAAACAATAGGGACATCACTCTTCTTCCGAAGTTCCCGGCAAATTGTAAATCCATCAACCTCCGGTAGCATTACATCTAAAAGCACTGCATCATATTCGTACTCCAGGCATTTCTCTTGGCCTTCAGCACCTGTCTTGGCAGAATCTATAGTAAAGGTCCCCCCGCTTTTCTCAACAAAATAGTCTGTGATAATTTCTCTTAACTCTGCATCATCTTCAACTAATAAAAATTTATAAGCCATCTTTTCCCCTCCAAATACATGGTAGCACATCAATGTATCTTCTCTGTATCCTTATAACATACCCTAAATAGCAAAAGTTGCATAACGTAAACACCAAATTAAAATTGACTGCAACTGCTGAGATAATCCTTGGTTTTTTTAAATAGAAAAGACGTGAGAATGATCCCTCTCACGTCTAAATTCTAAATGTAGTTACTCAAGTACACTGCACTAACTACTTTTCAACTATTTTATCTGCGATAGGCTATAGGTTTTACGCAAGTTATTTTTTCTTAGCTGAAATAATTAGCATCATGGGTCTGCGCAGTTCATCCCGCATGCCTTTAACAGTATGAAGTAACTGTTCCGATGGTTGAGGCTCCACAATTCCGGTTAAGGCAAAGCCCCCCTGTAGTAAACCATTGAGATAGGTTGTAAGCGTTTTGTGATATTTGATTACTTTTTCACCCAGAAAGTTAGCGGTTCTCTCACCTTCCGAAAAGTAATTATCCAACGGGAAATGAAGAATATCGCCGTTTTCATCATAGTACCAATCTTGGCTGCCATAAGCAGTAAAAACTGGGTGCTCTACCGAGAAAACAAAATCTCCCTTAGGTACGAGGCAACCGGAAACCTTCTCTACAATCCGTTCAAAAGATTCCATATAATGAAAAGTAAGCGAACTAATTACTACGTCAAATGAGTTTTCATCAAAAGTAATATCTTCAATAGGCATTTGGATATAGCGAATGGTATCATCCGTCTTCTCTTTCGCCACCGTCAGCATTTTTTCGGATATATCAACTCCGGTCACAGCCTTGGCACCCTGCTCTATAGCATATTGACAATGCCAGCCGAAGCCACAGCCTAAGTCCAAAACACGTTTATCCCGAAACCCAGGGAGTAACTTTTGTAGCGCTTCCCACTCGCCCGCACCCGCAAGACCTTTTGTGGAGCGATCCATTTCGCTGTATTTTTCAAAGAATATTTTATCATCATATTTATTCTGTTTCATTTTTAATTCCTCTCATACCAATACTTACGCTTCCATTTGCTAGACTGCATTAATCCTCTGTATGTTAGAGCTATTCTTGATAAGAAGATAACGTTTCAGAAACGAAAGGAATGATATCCTCCATTTTCTTCTTTCCGTAATAGGTAACATGAATTACTCGATTATCTAAATAAGCAAATATCTGTTTGCTACTATCATCTTCAGCAATATATATTTTATCAAGCTTCAAACTATTGACTTCCTTAATTTCGATATTGTTACGCCAAACATAGCGATTAATAAGATCAAGGGTAAGGTTTTCAGCCATGTCACCAAAAATCAGCTTGTAATATCGAGTGGTTATGCTGGGCGAATATTCCCCACTTTTATCGCTCCACATTTCACCCTTTATAATTCCATGTTCATATATTTCATATTGAATGGGTGCTAGTAAACTCCAATCGTATCTTACTCTGTTTGCCCAATCAACATCATTATCTGTATAACTTGTCTCACGCACCAACTTTGGATTTTGTTCTATGTCCGCAAGCCTAACGATAGGTAGATTGGTATTGCCTTCTGGCAGCGTGTAGTCTTTGCTTTTGGCAATATCAACGAATGGTATCAAAATAGTAAACAATGCCATAGACAAAAACAAACCTGCTAATACACCCCCTACCACTCTGGCCTTTCTGTAGTCTTCTTTATGATTAATTGCTTTGCCTTGTAGTAAGGATTCTCTAAGATTGCGAATAGCCACATAATTACGTATTACTGAATAAAAAACATAAAGTTCCACAATAACAAGTAGCATTTGCTGAACAAACTGACTTTCCATCATATATAAAAAAGGCTCATTAGTTAAAAAATAGATGCTAAATATCATACCTAGGAATAACAATATGGCAATTGATGAAATGATTAAATTAATCCTTAGCCGTTTGTTCAATTCTGACAAGGAAAAGCCTTGCTCTATTGGGTCTGTATGTAACTCGGTGGTGCCTGCTTTCTCATCAGCAGAAAAAACATATAAATTCCCATTGTTGGTAACGATATCCCAACCACAAGCCTGATAAACATCAAGCTGTTCCTGTGCAGGTGCTTCCTTAAGCATATCAATTCTATATTTGGTTTCCTTTGATTCTCCCTTTTCAAAGTAAATAAAGATTCGCCCGAACTTTTTTAAATGGAAGCCCTTTTTGGCCATATCAGAAAACCAGCTTTCATTCCTGCCAATAGCATACATGTCATCAAGCATTACTCTTTTTACTAACTTGCCCATGTATCATATCTCCTCTACTAAAATGCCATCTTGAACCATATCCTTTAATCTTTTATATTCTGCTCTAAGGGCGACTTTACCAGCTTCTGTAATGACGTAAGTTTTTCTTCGCCCATCATCATTTAATATTACAATGAGCCCATCCTTTTGTAGGCGTGTAAGAACGCCATACAATGTTCCAGGCCCCATTTTAATACGTCCATTTGATACTTGATCTATTGCAGCCATTAACTGATAACCATGATTCGGATTCACCAAGGCAAGGAGTATATAATACATTGCTTCCGTCATCGGATTGCCTGCATATGTCATAGTATCCCTCTTCATTATTATGTTTAGCGATATATCGCATGACATAATACTAGTATAGCATTAATTTTTTGTCAATAAAAAGAACTATCATTCTATGATAAAAGGAAAAAAGCTATCTTTGACCGACTTATCCAACCACTTCAATAAAATCCACAATGCTTATTTATTGCCAAATAATAACTATATTTATGTTATATTCTTCTTATGACGCCAGAATACTATCGGGAATTCTTTAGTGTGTATTTACGGCCAGACTTGATGCTCTTAAAAAGTCCTGCCATGTTTTCTTTAGCCTGTTTAGAAATTCTAACTAGTTACTTATTTAATATTTATTTATACTTACAGTAGGTACATTATTTATGTGGGGAGAATTGGATATGATCGTGAGAACTAAACCTTTAAAGACCAAGCTTAAAGAAACACAAACTCCTCTTGAAGATTTTATGTTTATAAACAAAGATAACTTTCCTGTTACTAAAGAAGTCCTTTTTGTAAGATATATTGGTATTCCTACTTCAATCGAAGATTACATTGAAACTATTCTTAAAATTGATCGATATTTTTCTTCAAATAGGCCCACTTCACCTTACATACGGTTGCATAGACTCGAGATAACATCAAATGTAAACGACATTAACAGGCTATCAAAGATTTGGGAGAATTGGCAAACTATCCTTACTAATTCTTTCCTTGATCCCAATTCACTTTATCAAATACCTCTGTGCACTCAATTAGATAACGATATCCTTGAGTGGACTAAAAAACTCGCCTTTAGGCAAATTCTTTCAATGTATCAGGAAATCTATCCTAATGCCAATGCAACTTTATTTAAAAACTTTGCGATTAAGTTTTTGAGCTGGCTAGAACGCTACCTGCCAAAGCTTTTTTATGCTGGAATAACCACCAGTATATCGCCGAAGATCGTTTTTATCGGAGATATTAAACATCATGAATTACTATTTTTGCAGTTCTTATCTAGACTTGGCTGTGACATATGCTATATGAACCCCAAAGAGGATATTGTCAATTTATACCCTGAAATAAAAGAATACTCAACCTTATATAACTGCAGCACCCTATATTCAAATACTGTAACAATACCCGATTTTTTACCTGCACCAGATATAGGACATACTTCCTTGGCCTCCATGCCGGATACTATTTCCCGCTCCAAGATGCCTACTACTGCTAAACCGTCCTCAAATCTATCCAAGGCGGAAGAATTTAGTTATGAGCAGTTGGCCGGTCTTTCAAACTCTGTGGTAATGATTAAAACGTACGATGATCATGATGCTATTTTGTGTAGTGGCTCCGGTGTTGTCATTCATAGCAACGGATACATTTTAACTAATCTACATGTGCTTGCAGGTGGACATCATTTTTCAGTGCTTTACGAAAATGAAACTAAAGAATATATAACAGGCAATTTCGTCAAATATCATCAGCAATATGACCTAGCTGTTATCAAAGTTGATAAAAACTGTACACCTCTTACAGTTAAAACGGATGATTATTTAGTTCGAGGACAAAAGATTGTGGCCATAGGCAGTCCTTTAGGGTTATTTAATTCCGTTTCCGATGGCATTGTTTCCGGTTTCAGAGAAATTGATAGTATACCCATGATACAATTCACTGCTCCGATTTCCCATGGAAGCTCTGGTGGTGCCCTGCTGGATATGTTTGGGAGGCTAGTGGGCCTGATAACTGCAGGTTTTAATCAAGGACAAAATCTAAATCTAGCAGTACCTTCCCAAAAAATATATCAATTTGCCCAAAACTTTATTGAACATACTAACTAGCACATTATTTAAATACCGAAGTCCATTTAAGGGGTAATGTCCGCTAGAAAAGTAAAAACGCGAATTAAATCTATCGGGCTACAATTGACCCAAGAGTTAATTCACGTACTATATAGCAATTATTTGATTATGGTTGATTAGGTGCTTCTTCGGCAACAATATTCCAATTAACTCCGAATTTATCCGTTAATGCCGCATGGAATGTACTATAAAATGTTTTTACAGGTGGAAGCGTAACATAGCCACCATCACTTAACATTTCAAAAATATCTTTCGCTTCTTCGGCGGTCGCTACTGTTGTAGTTAACTTTATCATGTTACCCTTAGATACTGATTGCACTTCATCAGCAAACCAAAAATTTGTACCACATATCTCCATTTCGGCATGTAAAATCCAAGCACTAAGATTTTCTGGAGGCGCATCAGTTCCGTCGGGGATATATTCTCCATATGGTTGGGACATCTTAACTTCACCCTTGAACACATTCTGATAAAATTCCAAAGCCTCACTGCAATTTCCATTAAAAGTAATATAGGGTGTAACCATTTTATTTCTCCTTTTATTGATTCTGAAATCAATTATATCCCTATCTTAGTTTTTCCTATGTCTATATTCCATACCGATAATTAGCATAACCATATTATCTCAACGAAACACTCCTCTATAGACGATAACAACAAAATACAGAATAATTAATAATAGGTTCTTTACTATTTTATGAACAAAAAAGCAGACAAATATTAACTACTTGTCTGCTTTCATTACATCTAGTTACTCTTGCCCGGGGTTGTTTTTGTCTTAAAAACCCGCTGCATTAAAGAGCCCCCAAAATTAGATATTACTAGCCCTACCAGTATCACCAGGCAACCCAGCCATTGCATTTCTGAAAGCTGTTCGCCCAGAACAATCCGAGCTGTAATCAATCCGGTTACAGGAACCAGTAGAGAGAGCGGCGCTACTTTGCTGGCAGGATACTTGGCAATCAATTTACTCCAGGTGTAAAAACCAAACAAGGTTGCACCAAACGTCAGATAAAGCACAGCAAACACACCCATGGCATTCATGTTAATAACTGCATCTACTAATGTTTTGGGTGTATCCAGCATCAGAGCAAAAGCGAACATAGGGATTGGCGGTATCAGACTTGACCATACCACCAAACTCAACATATCCAGTTTTTCCCCCTGGGAAGCGCTTTGTTTGGCAGCATATCTAACGACTATATTGGAAATTCCCCAAAAGGCGGCTGCCAGAAGTGTTAACAAAAATGGGATCAGAGGAATGGAGGCCGCCACTTCATTACTCCCAACATTGCCACCTATAAAGTAAAGTCCAAGTCCAGCTACAACCAGACCTACCAACTGACTTCCTTTTACTGATTCTTTTAACAACATTGCCGCAAATAAAAGGGTAAAGAAAGGCTGCGACTGAAGAACCACAGAAGCAACACTCGCGGGCATGCCTATATTCATGGCATAGAACAAACAAGAAAATTGCCCCACGCCAACAGTCATTCCATACATAACAATGTACCGCCAGCCGATTGCCGGGCGTTTGATAAAAAAGATAGCCGGTAGAGCAGCAAAGGTATACCGTAAAGCAACCAGCAACATCGGGGGTATACTATCAAGTCCTAATTTAATTACCGTAAAATTTGCTCCCCATACGGTTACAACTAACAAAGCAAATATTAAATCGCGTCTATTCATATATCCAGATCCCATCTCTTCAATACTTATTACCCTAAAAATTTTAACACAATAAATTCAATTACTGCAATACCATTGCCTCTCACCTATGCCATATCCTTGCAGAGATAAAAAAGCTTGCTACAAAACCGACAGATAGTCCTGGTGAATATCGATAACTAACTTATCTGCATTTTAATGGGAGGCTAACGAGATATTCTGTGCCAGTAATTCCCCTACTTGTTTTGCCACTTGCTCCGTGCTAGCGTTTAATTGATCCAATGTAAAGGATTCCACAATGCCTAAAACAGCCATACTTAAAAATCGCAGCAGTATTTCGTCATCTTTTTCCGGGTTTATCTTGTTTATTTTTTTACTCAGTTGATCCATCATTAAATCTAGAAGCCGTTTTCTGAACGAGACGGTGCTTTCGCTTATAAACAAAGCTGAAAAGAAAGCTTTATGTTGCTCAAAATAATTGAACCAAATCACGGTGCCTTCGATAAAGCCCTTCTCTTTTTTCTGCTCACAAAGTTTTCCTAATTCTTCTAATTGTTTATTGACGATTGTATCTAGCAAGTCATATTTATCTACATAATGTAAATAAAACGTCTTTCTACTTATATCAGCTTGTTCAGTAATTTTTTTAACCGTAATTTTATCAAATCCATCTTCAATTAACATTGTTAAAAAAGTGGACTGAATCACTTTTTGCGATTTTATGATTCTCCTATCTACTTTATCGTTCATAGAAACCCCCTTTTTAATCTACATATTTTAAAAAACGTGTATTAATACATCCTCATGGAGATGTGGTCATTGAAATGATGCAAATTATAATTTAATATACACAAGAGTAATAGAACTCGCAAGTAACTATTTTTAAAAATTAAATATCGGAGGTCGTGACTATGACAGTTACTAAGAAAAATGTAAAGTTTAATGCACACGGACTAAAAATAGCCGGTATTTTACATTTACCTGAAAATGCTGAAGAAAAGAAACAAAATCCTGCCATTGTTTGTGTTCATCCAGGCAGTAGTTGTAAAGATCAAACTGCAGGTATCTATGCTGAAAAACTTGCTGAACTAGGATATGTAACTATTGCATTTGATGCAGCCTATCAAGGTGAAAGTGAAGGGGAACCTCGCTATGTCGAGGAACCGTCTGCCCGAGTTGAAGATATTCGTTGTGCAGTAGATTACCTGACTACACTTGATTTTGTAGATGAAAACCGTATTGGTGTAGTAGGTATTTGTGCCGGCGGCGGTTATGCCGTGAATGCTGCGATGACAGAGCGTCGAATCAAAGCAGTTGGTACCGTCGTTGGTGCTAATATAGGTCGTGTATATCGTGAAAGCAGCGATCCAATTAAAACATTAGAGGCAATTGGTCAACAACGCACTGCTGAAGCTTGTGGTGCTGAACCAATGATTACAAATTGGATTCCCAAAAATCAAGAGGAACGTGAGCAAGCTGGTATTATGGATATAGATATTGTCGAAGCAGTTGATTACTACACAACGGTAAGAGGTCAATGCCCTAACTCGCCAAATAAGTTGAAATTTACTAGCTTAGGTTCGGTATTAGGTTTTGATGCTTTTCATTTAGTAGAAGAGCTTTTAACTCAACCCTTGCAAATCATTGTTGGTAACAAACAAGGTGCCTTCGGTTCATACAAAGATGGTCATGAACTTTATACCAGAGCAGCTTCAAAGAAAAAAGATTTATTCATTCTTGAAGATGTAAGTCACTATGATTTATATGACCAACCAGAACCAGTTAGACAAGCTGTCGAAAAACTGGATGCTTTCTATAAAGAAAATCTTTAATAATAAATTAAAGGCTAACTGAAAACTACCCTCAAAATAGAAACAAATAAAAACACCTTACGTTGGAAATGGAATTGTACACCATTAAATCAACGCAGAGGTGTTTTTCTATGACAACATATTCAGCGCAATCGGACAGAACTACCCGATAAAGGTTGGGCACCATAAGCAAGAAAGGATTTCTCCCAACTGTCAACGTAGGACCCGGTGGCCCATTCAGCCATGATGACAGTCGTTCCTTCCGGCAGTCCAAGCTCCGCCAAAGGGTTTTCTGCTAATTTCTCAGCTCCGATGGGATAAATCGTTAGTTTATTTTTAGTTTTAACCAAAGCGATATCTTTATTCGGGGAAGTAAAGGCGTCCATGGCATCGGGAACCCGATCTTTGATATTATGCCAGTTTAGGACTAGGGTATCATAAAAGATTACATTAGCCGGGGGGATGATTTTGAGATCAAAGTCTGTTTGTTCAAACTTACCGTTACTTTGATAATTGACTCTCCCCACCAGAAACCAATGGCCGCTTTTCCGTACCAGACCAAAATCCCCCCCGGACTCATCCCGGTTAAGCAAGGTAACACCTTTGTTGCGTAAGGCCGCAACAGACTGCTCCCTGGCACTTAAATAAGCATTCAAGCCGTGGTCACCCAGCAAATCGGACACCTTTATTTCAGTAGGTGATGCTAAGTTGTCCACCGGAAGCACCTGCAATTGATTAACACCGGCGGTCCTCTTTTCGATGGCCACATAATTATTGCCAATATAATTGATAATTCTTAGCGCTGGATCGGTATCAGCATGATCGCCGGTTCCTTCTCCCCCTTTTTTCATGTCAGGGATTTTAGCTGTCACATTGCGGGCAGTCAGGATATTATCTGCCTCTCCCCCGACAGTGCTATCTTGGACATCAAACTCCCAAAAACCGCTGGTGCGCGGAAAAAAAATCCGTTCGGCCACCAAGACCGGATGAAACTTATGCTGCTCGACAGCAATCCAAAGCGTCTGATAGGTATAGGCGGCGCCCGAAGGGATCCTTAGTCCCAGCAAGACACCGGAAATCCCTTCGTTGCGGTTCAACTTCAGATGCCGAGCATTGGTATCGGCTACTCTCAGCGTCCTGTCTGCCTGATCAGCAACTTTTTTTAAGAGTAGCTTTTTATTTTGCATGAAGAAAATCATGCTTGTCTCATCCAGCTTCATAAATTCGCCCAGATAATTGGCGGCAGCGTAGACAGTTATCACATCGACCCTCTCCGTTTGCGGGACAGGAATACCGTTAGACGGAAAGTATTTCATCATCAAGTAATCAGCTGTATTGATCCTTTTGATTTTAAAAGAAAGTTTGTCCCAGACATGTCCGCCAAAGGCGACAGCCCCTGCAGCAAACTGGACATCACTGCCAACCCATTGTAAGTTTGTCCCTTCCCCATTGTCGTTGCTATCCAACTCTTGAAGTACCGTCCATTTACCAACTAACGGATGGAGCGGGTTGGACGGCGGAATAATCTTGCCAGCCGATTCTCCGGAAAATTCGGCGCAGCCGCTAAGCATCAGCAACAAAAAGGAAAGCAAGAGAATCAGGCATCTTTTACCCATTGGTACGTGCCTCTCTGGGCAAAGTAATGACGACGGTTGTCCCCACATTGACCTCACTGCTGATTTCCAACCTACCTTTCATCAGGCTGACGATCTCTTCACAGATGGATAAACCAATGCCGTTTTGAGAACGTGAACTCTTACCTTTATAAAACTTTTCTTTCACCATCGGCAGTTCCTCGGCAGCAATACCGCACCCACTGTCTTTAATGGTAAACGTATATTCTATTTCCCCGAGCTCGGCCTGAAAACTAACGGACCCCCCAGCAGCTGTAAAATTCAAGGCATTATCCAGAATATTGATCAATACTTGTTTCAAACGGTTAGCATCCGTCAACAGATCGGGAAGGGTTTCCGGGTATGTAACCGTGAAATGGATATTATCTCGTAACGCCCGCGGCATTAGCTGTTTGCGAATATGTTCCATCAGTTCGGCGACAATAACCTGTTCATATTCGAGTTTAATTCTGCCGGAAATAAACTGGGAAAAGTCCAGGAGTTCTTCGACCATCCGAGTGAGCCGCTCAGTCTCCTTGGCAATAATACCGAGGCCGTCGTTCAGCATTTCCTTCTGCTGAAATTTTTTGTTTTGCAGGGTAATTGCCCAGCCCATAATGGAGGTCAACGGGGTGCGTAATTCGTGGGAAACCGAAGAGATGAAATCATTTTTCAGCTTTTCCTTTTTGGTAATTTCATCAGCCATGTAGTTCAAGGTATCCGAAAGCTTGCCAATTTCATCAGCTCGCTTTTTCTTGCTCTTGATTTGAAAATTGCCTGCCGCCATGCTCTCGGCAACAGTGGTCACTTCCCTCAGGGGGATAAGAATGGTATTGGCTAAAAAGATACTGAGCAAACCAACAACCATTGCCACAAAAAGACCAATGGCAACAAAAATTTTAGCTGTATCGCGAATATCCTGATCAATGGCATCGGTAGAAGCAATAAAACGTAAGGCTCCGACAATTTGACCTTCTGATTTCAAAGGATAGGCTACGGCCATAACTTTCTGACCGTTTAATTTTCCCACCCATTCCCCCATTTTGTCATTGAGAGCATCCTGTATATCCTCCATGGGCTCTCCTTGTTCCGGGATCACTCCCAGAGAGTCCATAACAATCTTCCCGTCACGATCGACAATCTCCACTTCAGCATTGCTTTGGTTCCAAAAGGCATCCACATTATACAGAATATTATCTTCCAAAGAGGTATCGGAATAGTATTTGGAATACATATCCGCGCTGATTTTAACCTGGTTGGTCAGATTGCCCCTTAGGCTGCCGTAATAATTTTGCTGAACCGTATAGAGCAGCAGCACTTCCAAAATGGCTACCGAAACCAAAATCACGATCATGAAATTAGCCGTCAGTCGCCCCCTAATCCCTTTCATGGCTGCCACCGATAACCGGAACCCCAGACAGTTTTAATAAACCAAGGTTCCGAGGGATTATCTTCGATTTTTTCCCGGAGCCGCCGGATATGCACATCCAAGGTTTTGGTATCCCCAAAATAATCTTCTCCCCAGACCGCATTCAGTATCTCTTCCCGTTTCAGAGCTTTCCCCGGATTTTCCATGAACATTTTTAATATCGAATATTCCGTAGGGGTTAGCTCCACTTCCCGGTTGTTTCTGAGCAGTTTATTGGCGGCAATATCCAGGTGCAGATTGCCGTAAGTATAGATCGTTCTTACGCTTTCAAAACGGTTGCGGCGTCTTAGCATGGCTTTAATCCTGGCGATCAATTCAAAGGGGTTAAAGGGCTTGACCATGTAATCATCCGCTCCCAGTTCAAGACCCATAATTTTATCCGTATCCTGCCCTTTGGCGGTCAACATGATGATGAGCGGTTCCGGCATGGTTTCACGAATGTACTGACAGACTTCCAGGCCGTTTATCCCAGGCAGCATCAGATCCAACACCAGCAAATCGGGAAGAAATGCTGTGAGCATAACCAGTGCCTCCTCACCGCTGGCCGCTTCTCCCACTTCGTAGCCGGCCATCTCCAAATTAAGGGTGATAAAACGCCGGATCGAAGCTTCATCTTCAACAACCAATATCTTTATCTTGTGATCGTGCATAGTTTCATTCCTTAAGTTTTTTGTTATTATAACACGATTTATCTTTATCGCTTTGCTGGGAAATCAAGGCTTCGATCAGCATTTCCCCGTAGGCTGCCACACCCGTCTTCGTCAGATGAACACCGTCCGAATAAAAATAATTGTCATGATCGCTGCTGGCTGAATACCAATCAATCAGCCTAGCTTTAGGGTAAGACTCCGTTACCTTTCTCAGCGTCTCATTCACCACCGACTCCCAAGGCTTCGGGACACGGGTATTTATCAGCACGATCTCCGAGGTGTCCTGCAGGGAATCCAGCGTCTCTGTTAACTGTTTTTCTGTGAAGGAACCGTTTGTGCCTAATTCAATAATGACGATTTTTCCGAGTTTACCTTCTTGTTGCAGCCTGGAAATGACCTTCGGAGCCTGGTACATTTGCCTGCCGATTTGTGCGTCGATGACAATGCCCGGCAAGCGTTCTTGCAAAACAGGCTCCACATTGATGAGTAAGGAATCTCCGATAACCGTAATCTCTTCTCCCCTGACGTCACTTTTTTTGTCCACTGTAGCAGGTTCCTCGGTGACAGCCCCAGCTTCCTGGTCTGTCCCTTGCGTTGGAGCTGCTTCTGTCGTCACCCGACTGCCCGCTAAAGCTTTAGACGAAATTTCCGTGCCTTCATTGGGGGTCACGAACAATAGCGCAAACACCAGCACGATACTGAACGTAACCTTTGCGCTGTGGGCCAATGGCCTTTGCCACCAGGGCAGGGTCGATGTCCGTCGCCGCACTCGTTGCCGCCGCCGTCCGTAACGGATTGGCTCCTCAATCAGGTAACGGGACAGTGCCGCCAGGATAATGCTTGCTGCAATTTGCCAAAGGGTATGTAAAAGGTCCGGTCCACCCGTATTGACAACCGGATTTGTCAGGATGATGATAGGGTAATGCCACAAGTAAATCCCATAGGAACACTCTCCCAGCCAACGCAAGGGACTCCAGCTAAAGAATCGGCCCAGATAGCTGGCCGGATGGGCCAGAACTGCCACCACGCAGGCTGCCGCCAAAGAAAAGAGCAGGAGTCCGCCCTGATAGAGAGAGGTCTGGTATTGGTTGGTTTGGCTGATCATCAGAAGTACCACCAATAACCCCAGGCTGCCTGCTGCATCCAGTGCCAGTTTCTTTTTGCCGGACAGGTCTGCGTTCATTTTCTGACTGGGCCAGACCATGGCTAAGACAGCCCCCACAAGCAAGGCAAAAACACGTGTATCTGTTCCATAATAGACCCGGCTGGGGTCATGACCCGGTATGTACATCAGCGCCATCGCTGCAGCGGAAGCCAAAGCAACAGCAACGGTTCCCCCGATCAGTCCTTTGCGCTGTCGGAGGCAGCGTAGTCCCCAGCCCAGCAGGAGGGGCCAGAAAAGATAAAATTGTTCTTCTACCGCCAAGGACCAGAGATGACCCAGCGGAGACGGTGGGCCAAAGCTTTCAAAATAGGATACCTGATGGAAAATTAAATACCAATTGCTGGTATAGAATACTGCGGCCAGCGCTTCCCACTTCAAGGCTGCCAAACGTTCGGGAGCGCAAAGCATCACCCAGATCATCACGCCTGCCAGCATCACAAAAAGAGCTGGCAGCAGTCGCCGGGCCCGGCGCAGCCAGAAATCTTTCAAATCAATCGTGCCGGAGTGCTCCCATTGCCGCAAGAGAATATTGGTGATCAAATATCCAGACAACACAAAGAACAGACTTACCCCTAACAACCCTCCCGGAGCCCAGTCTAGATTGAGATGATAAGCAATCACGGCCAACACCGCCAAGGCTCTCAGTCCATCCAATCCCGGCATATAACCGCTAGAATTCGCCCGCACCCTTTGCTGTCGGTTCGCTTGCCAATGTAACTGATTTGTTCTCTTGCTGTCATTCATGTTATCTTCACGCTCCACGTAGGTCAGGCTTCTGTTTTTCGTAGCAGCTTCCTTTCTTTAACTATACCAAGTTTTGGGTTTCATGTTTTTACAAAATAATTAATATTTCTTACGAAAAAGTTAACAATTTATCGAATAAGTGCGGATCATGAAATAATAAAAAGGTCTCAACAGAGAATGCATCTCCATTAAGACCTGATTCATAGTTCATTCTTAATAATACCACCACATACGCTCTTCCTCAGAACTTTCGGAGATATTGCCTTCCTCCTCCGATAAAGTGTTTTCAATGTATTTTACAACATCCCCCACCCTATGGAGGGTATGGACTTTTTCATCATGGATAGAAATTTTGAATTTCTTCTCACATTCAATAACCAGCTTTGCGATGTGAATCTTCTCTATTTCAAATTCCGGTGTCAATTCCATGTCCGAGGTAATCTCTGCCTCATCGAGATATAAAATATCGGCCAGTATTCCAGCTACTTTACGAAAAGTCAAATGAAATTCCTCCTTTAGACTCTACTGCAATAGCGGACTCTTTTCTCCTGTATAAAATAGACTGAGCCTGTGCAATGCTCTGGTACATCCAATGTAGAGAAGCTTTTTATCATCTTCGGTAGAATAATGCTCTTTATCGGTATCACAGAGCAATACCGCATCAAACTCCAACCCTTTTGCCATATATAGCGGCAAAACAAATATTCCTTTGATTTCTGTAATTGTGTCACTGCCGATGAAACGAATCTCCGTCTTATCTTTTAGCCGGTGATAGAGGTCTATCGCGTCCTTTTCTGTTTTGCATAAAAGACCAATTGACTGATATACCGCCTCTTTACAAAACCCTATTTCCTTTATAAGCAGTTCATCAAACATCTCTTGGTTTTGTGCTTCATAAATTTCGGGCACCTCTCCTTTTCGGCTGAAGCTTTCCATTCCCGAACTATGTTGAAGAAACTTCCTGCTAAAATTCAAAATTTCCTTGGTACACCTAAAACTTTTGTTCATGTTGATCAGTGTAGACTTTTTCTTAGCTAAAATTTTACTGATTCGCTCAAAAAAGATTAACTCTTCCGGCTTTTCAATTGTTTGGTAAATATCTCCCAAAATCGTATATCTTGCCTCCGGAAACAATATTTTAAAAAGCTCAAAGTGGAGGGAATAATAATCTTGTGCTTCATCAATTACCACCTGTTTAATCGATTTATCATACCGAAAGTCATATAATTTCAATTGTAAAAGTGCTAAAGCCAAGCCATCTTCAAAGGGCAGATAATCTCTTTTTAAGTTTTC
>CAMKDG010000066.1 GCA_946411205.1 uncultured Desulfotomaculum sp. | reverse complement strand
GCCACTTTATCTACTTTTCCGTTTGACTGGGTTACCAGCTCGGCAAATTTCGGTATCAGGGCCGGCGGCAAATTGTCTACACAGAAGTAGCCCAAATCCTCTAAATTTTGCACGGCTTGGGTTTTTCCGGCACCAGACATACCGGTGACAATCAGTAACCTTGGACTGGACACTTCAACACCCCTTATTTTAAGAAAAAATACGCTCCGTTCACTGTCATAAATATCTTCTATATTGTAAACGGTTCGTGATTTTAAAGCAAATAGAACCAGGTCCTAAAGGGGTAGAAAATTCCAGTATTTGTTTAACTTTTTCTGATACCCCTATTATAGTCAAAAGGCAGCCGAGAGGTGTATACGTTTAGAGAACTCTTTACTCCGAGATAACTTCTTTTTCCAACAGGGTTCCTAATACTTCTAATGCTTGGGACTCATCCACTCCTTCGGCCAGGAGTGTGAGCCTGTCGTCCTCATGATTTGCCAATTCCATGATGGCCATCATGCTTTTGCCATCAACCCGGTGGCCTCCCTTTTCCAGGCTAATCTGGGCCTGAAATTGATTGGCCGCTTTCACAAAACGGGCGGCTGAGCGTAATTCCAGTTTCCCGGTGGTGCATAGGCTTTTTTTCAACATGCATCTTCCCCTTGTTGTCATTTCTCGTCTGTCTTACTATTCCTCAGGCGAGATCTCTTCACTCTTGAAAAATAAACTTGGCAATAACTTGAGCCACCCCATCCTCTTCGTTAGAAGGTGCTACATAATTAGCTTTCTCTTTAACTGCCGGGTTGGCATTACCCATTACAGCCCCTAAACCGGCGTATTCAATCATCTCTAAATCGTTGGGAGCATCGCCAATGGCAATGACCTGTTCCGCCGTTAAACCAAAGCGCCGGGCCAAAGTATCCAAAGCATATCCTTTGGTAGCCTCGGGGTGGGAAATTTCTAAGAAATGTGGTTTGGATTTGCAGATATGCAGAGAGCTGGCAAAATGCTGTCGCATGGCTTGCTCTAATTGATCGAGCTCCCTCACCTCACCAACAAACAGCACCTTGGTGGGTGCTTCCTGCATAAAGGCTACTAAATCACCCACTGGGTGGGCGGTGATCCCAGAAATTTTCATATAGGTTTCGGCCTCAGGAGTCATTTTCTCCACATAAAGTTTATCATCCATATAGAGGTTAATATGGTACCCTAACTTTTTAACCCAAGCTATCGCTTCTCGGGCCAGCTCCAGGGGTACCGGTCGGTGCAATAGCACTTCCCCGGAACCAGCTTCTTTTACTAAAGCTCCCTGGTAGGTAATCAGCGGTAGATTAATGCTAAGTTCCTGGGCATAGGGTAAGGCTGAACAATACATGCGACCAGTGGCTAGGGTTACGTGAACACCGGCCTCCTTCGCCCGCCGGATATATTCCTTGTTGCGCTGAGATATTTGTAGCTGGTCGTTAAGTAGGGTGTCGTCGAGGTCAATGGCGAGCATTTTGTATTTGTTCAAGGGATAACCTCCTTAAAATAATCTTTTTACCTTTCCGTTTTGCCATTAGCCTTTGGCCTTTAGCTAAAAAATTTAAGAGCTAAGGGCCAAAGGCTAACGGCTAATGGCAAAAAAATCCCCTACTCTACTCATTCCTGAAATACTCATACACCGCTGCGGCGGCGCGGCTGTTCATGCTGGGGATTTTGGCTAGTTCTTCTACACTAGCTTGCTTAATGGCATCCAGATTTTTGTAAGCCTTGTAGAGTTCTCGGCGGCGAACGGCGCCGATACCTTCGATTTCATCCAATACCGATTTTAAGTTACGCTGGCTGCGAAGTTTGCGGTGATAGGTAATCGCAAAGCGGTGGGCCTCATCCCGTAGTCGCTGCAGCATTTGCAGTCCCCGGGAATCCCGGGGCAGACGGATGGGGTCCGGACGACCTGGGGCAAAGAGTAATTCTTCCTCCTTGGCCAGTCCAAAGGTAGCAAGATGGGCAAAGCCCTGTTCTAGCATAGCTTCCCGGGCAGCGGAAAGTTGGCCCTTACCACCGTCTATAATCACGACATCCGGTAACCGGGTAAATTTTACTTGTTTTGCTGTCAACTCACCGCGCTCCAGTAAAGCTTGTTCCTCTTTGGCCCGGGAAAAACGCCGGCCAATAGTTTCTTTCATCGAGGCAAAATCGTTAGGCCCCTCCACCGTGCGGATTTTAAAGCGTCGATACTGGTCTTTGGCGGGTTTACCCCCTTCAAAAACCACCATGGAGGCAACCGTTTCGCTTCCCTGAATATTGGAGATGTCGTAGCACTCCAACCGCTGGGGCGGTTGCTGCAGCCCCAGGGCAGCCATCAGTTCAGCCAGGGCACCGTCTACCGACTCCCGACCAGCTTGCCGGGCCAATTGAGCCTGCTCCAAAGTAAGCAAGGCGTTTTGGGCAGCCATTTCCACCAATTTATGCTTGTCTCCCCGCTTCGGGGTTTTGATCTGAACCCGACTGGTTCTCAATTGACTCAGCCAATCGCCAATAAGCTTTTCATCTTGAATTTCTTCGGATAATAATATCTCCACCGGTACAAATTCCGTTTGGTTATAGAATTGCTGCACGAAAGTGGTCATTATTTCGCCTCGCTCCAAGCTGTCGGTTCCCTCCAAAAAGTAATGCTCCCGACCAATGAGTTTACCTCCCCGGATAAAAAACACCATCAGGCAAGCTTCATCAAAGCCCCGGGCCATAGCAATGACATCCTGATCCACCAAATCGGTGGAGACGATCTTTTGCCGTTCCACTATTTTTTCTACCGCCAGCAGTTGGTCACGCAGTTCTGCAGCCCGTTCAAATTCCAGATTTGCCGCTGCCTCTTCCATTCGCTGACGAAGTCTTTTCACTAAATCTTCCTGCCGCCCTTCCAAAAAAAGGACCACTTCTTGCACCGTTTCTCGGTAAAGGTTGCGTTCTATCAGATTGCAACAGGGACCCAAGCAGCGTTTGATATGGTAATTGAGGCAAGGCCTCTCCCGGGGCGTTAACTCCCGCTGCTTACAGGTACGCAGGGGAAATATTTTCTTTAATAAACGTAGGGTTTCGTTAACCGCTCCTACCTGGGTAAAGGGTCCAAAGTATTTAGCACCATCCTTCAAGACCCGTCGGGTAGTATAAACCCTGGGGAAGTCTTCATGAACACTAACTTTGATGTAAGGATAGGTCTTATCATCCTTCAGCAGAATATTATATTTAGGACGGTGTTCTTTAATTAAGTTATTTTCCAGAATTAGAGCTTCCATTTCTGAGTCGGTAACAATATACTCCAAATCCACTGCCTTTTTCAACATGGCCTGTACCTTGGCAGCTTGCTTAGCTCCGTTTTGAAAGTAGGATCTCACCCGGTTTTTCAGGGAAACGGCCTTACCCACATAAATTACCCGGCCATCTTCATCCTTATATAGATAAACTCCCGGACGGGCTGGTATATTCTTACTTTTTTCTGCTAACACCATTTCCCTCACCCCCAGGTCTATTTTACCATTATCAACACAAATGGCAAACGGGGGTAAACGGTGAGCAAACCCTGCTTGCTAGGGATTACCATTTTTTGAACTTGTGCTTGACAATTTAATGAATCTGGTTAAGAATTATCATGAAGTAAGTAACCAGTTAGTTACTTTCTAGAGGAGGTTGAGATGAACAATCAGGAAGTTGGCCGAGCAGAAGAAAGTAAAAACCGTATTCTGGTGGCTGCCGCTGAAATTTTTTCCCGCAAGGGCTTGGACGGTGCTAGGGTAGACGAGATTGCTGCGGCGGCGAAAATTAATAAACGCATGATTTACCATTACTATGAAAGTAAAGAAAACCTCTATGTAGAGGTACTGCGCTATAATTACAACAAAATTTATACTCTTACCAAGGGAGCCTTTATTGCCGGTGTAGATCCCCGGGAAAATGTGGAGCGGGCCTTACGTTGCAACTTTTATTTTTTAGCTCAAGATGAGGAATTTGTACGACTGGTAAGCTGGGAGGCTTTGCACCGAGGTCACTATGGCAGCAGGGTGTTGCCGGAACTTTTATATTTGTTTCAGGAGGATTTAGGCCAGATTTTGCAGGATGGTATGAGGCAGGGTATTTTTCGGCGGGATTTGGACATTCAGCAAACATTGTTGAGTATACATGCCCTGTGCTTGGTATATTTTACTCGACACGAAATGGTGCAACCCATGTGGCCCGGTGACATGATGTCTGAAGACATGCTGGAAAATCGGCTGCACCATATTTTGGATTTGGTCTTTCGCGGCATTTTGAGTCCCACGGAGCGGGCAGATTCTAGCAAATAGAGGGGGATCCCTACATGGATGAATTGGTCAAATTGGACCAGCAGAAAAAGAAAATTGCTTTGATTTTCATTGGCCTGATCGTTATCTCGGCCCTGATCTTGGGGGGGTATTTTTACCAAAAACAAGTAACTCTGGCCAAGGAGCGGGATCGTCTAACGGCCACCGGCACCCTGGAGGCCACCAGTGTGCTGGCTTCTTTTAAGGTACCGGGTCGCATTGCTGAAATGCCGGTGGCAGAAGGCAGTCAGGTAAAAAAAGGAGATGTACTGGCAGCTTTGGAAACCAAAGAACTGCACGCGGAACTGTCCCAGGCGTTAG
Organism: uncultured Desulfotomaculum sp.; assembly: GCA_946411205.1. Lineage (GTDB taxonomy): Bacteria > Bacillota > Desulfotomaculia > Desulfotomaculales > Desulfotomaculaceae > Desulfotomaculum. The sequence goes on along the minus strand of CAMKDG010000066.1, from coordinate 16,339 downwards.
GTGCCCAGGAGGCCGCGCTGGCGAACCAGCGTCAGGCTCAGGAGGCCATTCCCCTAACCAGCCAGCAGGTGGAAACCACCGTTGCCCAGTGCCAAGCTAAGGTAGACCAGGCCCAAGTAAAGGTGAAAAGTGCCCAGCAAACCTATGACCGCATGATGGAATTACATAAGGCTGGCGCCATTTCCGATAGTCAATTTGACGATGCTACCAATAATTATGAAGCCGCCCAGAAAACGTTGGCGGAAGCCCAAGCGGTCCTAGCTCAGGCCGAAGCAGCCCGCTTGAAGGTGGGTGTTTCCCAGGCTCAGTACGAGGCAGCTATGGGGCAGGCCAACCAAGCCCAGGGGGTGGTGGAAAAGGCCACGGCTTATCTGGAAAACAGCCAGCTTAAGGCCCCCATTAACGGTTTTATCACCCAGAAATACCTGGAACTCGGAGAAATGCTCAATGCGGGTACGCCAGTCTTTGAGATTACTGACTTAGCAAGTACCTATGTGAAGGTGTTTATCAGTGAAAAGAAAATTGGCCGGGTGCACTTGGGCCAGCAAGCGGAAATTCGGGTGGACACCTTCCCGGATAAGGTCTTTACCGGCCAAGTTACCTTCATCAATAATGCCGGTGAATTTGCGGTGCAGCGGGCTATTAACGAGCAGTATCAGCATGATTTGCGCAGCTTTGAGGTAAAGATTACCGTGCCGAACCCAAACTTTGCCTTAAAAGTGGGGATGACCGCTAACGTCAAAATATTGGAGGAGTAACTATGCAGCCGGTGATTGTTGCCAACGATGTGGTGCAGGTGGTTACTAAAAAAACCGTGCTGGCTGGCATCAGCCTACAGGTACATCAGGGTGAGACCCTGGGTATCTTCGGCACCAAAGGTACCGGTAAAACCACCCTGCTGCATATTCTGGCCGGGCTAGATCGGTTTACGTCCGGTACAGTGGAGATTTTGGGCTATGATGTCCGAAAAAGTGACAAGTATAAAGGTCAGTTGGGCCTGGTAACCCAAGAAAAGAGCTTGTTTCAGGAACTCAAGGTGGCTGAAAATCTGGATTTTATCGCCACACTCCGGGGCGGTAGCCGGACTGTCTTGGAGCATCTGGTAGCACAATTGAAACTACAGGAACTGTTGGCGGAGCCGGTCAGTACCCTGGATAATGGTTTGTATCAGCGAGTCGCTCTGGCCTGTGCCCTGCTCCACCAGCCCCGCGTGCTGATTGCCGATGAGTTAATTAAGGATATTGATTTAGCCTCCCGGCATTTAATCCTGCTTACAGTCCGTCAATTTTTGCAGGAGGGCGGCACGCTGGTTTGCGGTTTTAGTAACCTTGATTATGCTCATCAACTGAATCGGGTGGCCTGGCTTGCTGACGGTACCTTGAATTTTTATAGCCCGGCCGAAATAACGGCTGAGTGGCAACGGCAAATTCAGCAGTATGCGGTGCCCAGCGGTGAAATACATGATTAAGTCCTTACTGGTACGAGAGCTTACCTATCTGTGGCGGGATCGGGGACTGCGCAATATTTTGCTCTTTGGGCCTCTGTTGGGAATCCTGATTTTTTATCTCACCTATAGTGCCCAAATTTTAACCGTCATCCCCACGGCGGTGGTGGATTTAGACCGTTCCTCCGCCAGCCGTGATTTAGTAACCAAGATCAGTCAGGCCGAGTATTTGCAGATTATGGCCCAGCCCGCCAGTGCCCAGGAGGCCGAAGAACTTATCCGACGGGGGGATGCCTTGGTGACGGTGGTGATTCCCGAGAATTTTGGTCGTCATCTGACCTTGGGACGGCAGACGAGTGTGTATATTGGCATCGACGGCAGTAATGTGATCTATTCCACCAATGCCACCACCGCCGCCTTGACCGTGGCTAAGACGGTCAGTGCCGAGGCCGGGGTAAAAGCTCTGATGGCTCGGGGGTTGCCCCGGGAACAAGCTAAGAGTGCCTATCAGGGGGTGAACCTGCATGAGGAGCCCTGGTTTAATCCTACTTTAAATTATGCTTACTTTCTGGTGCTGGCCTTGATCCTCAATATTTGGCAGCAGTGTTGCACCTTGGCAGCAGCTACGAATATTATTAGCGAGACTGGACGGCCCAGTTGGATCCAGTTTAAGCTGGCCGGGTTGTCGAAATGGACCCTCTTTGTCAGTAAATCGGTGGTACATATTGGGCTGTTTATGCTCCTAGTCTTGCCGATCTACGGTGTTTGCTTTGGTTTGCTAAAACTTCCCCTGCACGGCAGTTGGCTGTTGCTGCTGCTCTTTACGCTGGTGTTTGCCATTGCCCTGCATAGTGTAGGTACCCTGGCCTCCAGCTTTGCCCGTAATCCGGTGGATTCCACTCGCTTTGGGATGATTATTGCCTTACCTTCTTTCATTTTATCTGGTTACGGCTGGCCCCTGGAGGCGATGCCTACCTTTGTTCAGAGCGTGGTAAAGCTGTTACCCCAGACGTGGTTTTTCCAAGGTCTCAATTACTTCACCTTCAAAGACCCGGGCTGGCTCTTTGCCCGACACTATTTTGTGGCCCTAGGCTTGATTGCCGTGGTTTGTTATAGCGGGGCAGCTGTCATCACCAGCCGTAAGTAAGGGGGGCTTTTTTTGAGACGAATACTAAATATTGCTTATTACGAGACATTGATTATTTTTAAGGATCGCATTCTAGTGCTGATGCTTTTTTTAGTGCCCTTGCTCTACGCTTCGGTTTTTGGCTTGGTTTATGTGAAGGGAATTTTAAATAATGTACCCTTGGCGATTGTGGATCTAGATCATTCCAAGTTCAGCCGTCAAGTGGTAACTACTTTTGAGAATAGCTCCCACTTTCAGCGAGTACCCGGTATCGAAACCTATGCCCAGTTAGAGCAGGCCATGCGGCAGGGCAAGGTGCGGGCCGGTGTGGTTATCCCGGAACGATTTGAACTGCAGCAACAACAGCAGCAACCCAGCCAATTGTTAACTGTGTACGATGCTTCTAATTTGTTTTGGGGCTACAACACTCGCAAATATTTACGAGAAGTCATCACCGATTTTAATAGTGGACAGACAGCTAAGTATTTAGCCGGGTTGGGCCTGTCCGAACAACAAATACGGGGTGTAATGAATACCGTCCATTGCAATTATGAGGTGTGGTACAATCCTACCTTCAGCTATGCCACGTATTTTTACACGGGCCTATTGCTGATGGTCATCCATCAGATTTGCCTGCTAAGCATCAGCCTATCTGTGACCCGGGATAAGGAGCGTCATACCTGGGTACAGTTTCTCAGCTCTGCTTTACCCAGCTGGCAGATTTTTGCCGGTAAAGCGTTGCCTTATTTTATTGTCAACTTTTTTAACTACACTCTGTTGCTTTGGGTGGCAGCTCATTTTGTCCACGTAAAGATCGAGGGTTCACTGGGGTTAGTGATCCTTTTTGGACTATTGTTTGATTTGATTATTACTTCTTTTGGCTTTTTTATCTCTTATTTAGCACCCAATTCTCTGCAGGTAACCCGCTATCTAATGCTGGTTTCGGTGCCAGCCTTCATCACTTCCGGCTTTACCTGGCCCCAGACTCACATTCCTTGGGCCATTAACGCCCTGGCCAACCTAATGCCCTACACCTGGATGACCGAGGCCTTTCGAATGATTACCTTGAAAAACCTACCCCTCAGCTACCTGCTGACGCACCTGGCAGTGCTGGGAGGCATGTCTGTGGTGGGTCTAGCTCTGGCCAGCACTTTCAGTAAACAGCGCAAGCCACCTCAACATAGTGGTGTGTTGGTAAATGGTGGTACAAAGTACTAATGCAATACTATAGCGGGAATCGCTAAAAGGCCCTGGCTTGCTTCATGCAAACCAGGGCCTTTTACGATCTATACTCAAGCATTGGCAATCAACAGTTGTGGTAATTCCCCGTTTTCCAGAGAGGCTACGGTTCTTTGACGATCCCGTTCCAACACTGGTTTTAAGAATTGGCCCGTGTAGGATTCTGCTACCTGGCAAATTTCCTCCGGGGTGCCGACGGCCACCAGCGTGCCTCCTTTATCGCCACCCTCGGGGCCAAGATCAATAATATGGTCGGCGGTTTTGATAACATCCAGGTTGTGTTCGATGACCACCACCGTGCTGCCGTTATCCACCAAGCGATGCAATACTTCCAGCAATTGAGCAATATCGGCAGTGTGCAGTCCGGTGGTGGGCTCATCCAGAATATAGATGGTGCCTCCGTTACTGCGACGGCTTAGCTCGGTGGCCAGTTTCACCCGCTGGGCTTCCCCACCGGAGAGTTCCGGTGCCGGTTGGCCTAGCCGAATATAGCCTAATCCTACATCTTGTAACGTTTTTAGCCTGCGATGAATTTTGGGGATGTTGGCAAAGAAGTCCACCGCTTCATCCACTTCCATGTTTAGTACATCAGCAATACTTTTCCCTTTATACTTAACTTCCAGCGTTTCCCGATTGTAGCGCAGGCCCTTACAAATCTCGCAGGGTACATAAACATCGGGCAGGAAGTGCATTTCGATTTTTATAATGCCATCTCCCTGGCAGGCCTCACAACGGCCCCCTTTCACGTTAAAGCTGAAGCGTCCGGGTTTGTAACCCCGTACCTTGGCCTCGGGCATTTGGGTGAACAGTTCCCGAATGTCGCCGAATACCCCGGTATAAGTAGCCGGGTTGGAACGGGGTGTACGGCCAATGGGGGATTGGTTTACATCAATGACCTTCTCCAGATGTTCAATTCCCTGGATCGCCGTATGTTCGCCAGGCTTGTCCTTGGCCCGATGCAGTTTATGCGCCAGGGACTTGTAAAGGATTTCATTAATGAGGGTACTTTTACCAGAGCCGGAAACCCCGGTAATGGCAACAAATTGGCCTAAAGGAATCTCCACGTTGATTCCCTTCAGGTTATTGGCCGCCGCCCCCTGAATAATTAATTTCTGTCCCTTCCCCTCGCGATAAGTGAGCGGCACCGGAATAAATTTTTTGCCACTGAGATACTGGCCGGTGAGAGATTCCGGCACCTTCATCAGTTCTTGCATGGTGCCCGCTGCCACTACTTCACCACCATGACGGCCAGCTCTGGGACCGATATCAATCACATGGTCTGCCACTCGAATGGTGTCTTCGTCGTGCTCCACCACAATCAGGGTATTACCCAGATCGCGCAAGCGTTTCAAGGTGGTAATAAGCCTTGCGTTATCCCGCTGGTGCAGACCAATACTGGGTTCATCTAAAATGTAGAGCACGCCCATGAGGCCGGAACCAATTTGGGTGGCTAAACGAATACGCTGGGCTTCACCCCCGGACAGGGTTCCGGCGGCACGACCTAAGGTAAGGTAATTTAAACCTACATTCACCAGGAAGCCCAGACGTTCATTAATCTCCTTAAGGATCTGCCTGGCGATGAGTTGTTCCCTTGAAGTCAAGTCCAAGTTATGGAAAAAGTGTAACGCCTCCACCACCGGTAGAGCCGTTATGTTGGAGATATCTTTACCCCCTACCTTAACCGCCAGAGCTTCGGGTCTTAACCTAGCCCCCCGGCAACTAGGGCAGGGCTTACTGCTCATGTATTTTTCAAACTCTTCCCGCATGGATTCCGACTGGGTTTCCCGGTAACGGCGAGAAAGGTTCCCGATAATCCCCTCAAAGGGCACCTCGTACCGGTGAACGTGACCGTAGCTATCGGTATAGTTGAATTTGACCTTTTCATTGCCAGTACCGTGAAGGATTACTTTTATCTGTTTGGGCGTTAGTTCTTCCATCGGGGTATCCAGGCTAAATTCGTATTTCTCGGCCAAGCCAGCTAGGTAGGCCGCTGCGATACTTCCTTTATGCCAGCCTTCAATGGCCCCTTCCCGAATGCTCTTTTTCTGATCGGGAATAATTAAATCCTGGTCGAATTCGTGGTTAAAGCCCAGCCCGGTGCAGTCCGGGCAAGCTCCGTGAGGGTTGTTAAAGGAAAACAGCCGGGGACTAATTTCACTAATGTTAACCCCGCAGTCGGTACAGGCAAAGTTCTCGGAAAAAGTAAACTCTTCTCCGTCTACCACCGCAGCAATGGCCACTCCTTCACTGTGTTTCAAAGCAGTTTCCATGGAATCAGCCAGTCTCTTTTCGCTGCCGGAGCGAATAACAATCCGGTCCACAACAATTTCGATAGTATGCTTCTTTTTCTTATCCAACTGAGGTGGTTCGGTAACATCATAGATCTCTCCGTTCACCCGGACTCGTACGAAACCGTTGCGACGGATATCTTCAAAGATCTTCACATGTTCGCCCTTTTTCCCCCGTATCACCGGGGCTAGCAACATAAGCTTGGTGCCTTCAGGCAGAGCCATTAGTTGATCTACCATTTGCTGCACCGTTTGCTGGGCAATGGGCTGGCCGCACTTAGGGCAGTGCGGTCTGCCAGCCCTGGCAAACAGCAACCTTAGATAATCGTAGATTTCTGTCACCGTACCCACAGTAGAACGAGGATTGTGGCTGGTGGTTTTCTGATCAATGGAAATCGCCGGAGAAAGTCCCTCAATGTAGTCCACATCGGGTTTGGTCATCTGCCCCAGAAACTGCCGGGCATAAGCAGAAAGTGACTCCACATAGCGCCGCTGACCTTCGGCATAGATGGTATCAAAGGCTAAGGAAGACTTGCCGGAACCGGACAAACCAGTGATGACCACCAACTTGTCCCGGGGAATTTCCACATCGATATTTTTAAGGTTATGGGATCGGGCACCTTTGATTAAGATTTTGTCTTGCATCGTAGTTACTCCTTATTTTTTGGCCATCGGCTATCAGCCTTCGGCCCTCGGTTTTTTGGGTTTTGCTTTGATTCATGCTGTTAATGAAAAATCCAATATTACTATACTTGATACGAAAGGAAAAAACAATGCTTAACAGAACATTTGTACGATATTTGTAAGATTTACCATGACCCCACTACAAGTCACAAAGCACCCCCTTGAGGTGCTTTGTGGATATAGCCAATTATGCAATATGGTAAACCTCTCCAAAATACGCTACCCCCCAAAAGCCGAGGGCTGAGGACCGACAACTGATGGCCAATCGCCAGATTTTAATACTCTATTTCCGGTATCGCCGGCTTAATGTCCTTCTCTCCCCTAAGCTGTAGCCTTAGTTCTATCATCGCATCCCTCAGCTGAGCGGCCCGTTCGAATTCCAGGTGCTTAGCAGATTCTTTCATTTCTTTTTCCAGCTTAGCCAGCATCTTTTTGATGTCGGTTTTGGTCATCTTACCCGCTTTGGTTTGAGCTACGTAGGGAGCTTTTTCCTCGGCGGCCCGGGTGGCTTCGATAACATCCCGTACGGCCTTACGGATGGTTTCGGGGGTGATGTTGTGAACACGGTTGTACTCCGTTTGAATCTTGCGCCGACGGTCGGTCTCGCCAATGGCCTTCTTCATGGAATCGGTCATTTTATCAGCATACATAATCACCCGGCCTTCCGAGTTCCGGGCCGCCCGGCCGATGGTTTGAATGAGGGAACGTTCGGAGCGGAGGTAGCCTTCTTTATCTGCATCCAGAATGGTTACCAGGCTTACTTCCGGCAGATCCAGACCCTCCCGCAGCAGGTTAATACCCACCAGTACATCGAAGGTGCCCAGCCGGAGATCCCGCAGGATCTCCATACGTTCGATGGTTCCAATATCCGAGTGTAGGTAACGGACCCGTACACCGTTTTCTTTAAAGTAATCGGTTAAGTCTTCCGCCATCTTCTTCGTAAGGGTAGTCACCAACACCCGTTCGTCCCGCTCCACCGTATGTCGAATCTCACCCAGCAAATCGTCAATTTGTCCTTTGGTAGGCCGTACCGTGATTTCGGGATCAATCAGGCCGGTGGGTCGGATAATCTGCTCTACCACCTGTTGTTGGTGCTTAAACTCATACTTGCCGGGAGTAGCTGAAACATGGATAATTTGATTGACCTTCTCCTCAAATTCCTGAAACTTGAGGGGACGGTTGTCCAGAGCTGACGGTAAGCGAAAGCCAAATTCCACTAGGTTAGTCTTACGTGCACGATCCCCTTCATACATCGCGCCAACTTGGGGCACCGCCACATGGGACTCGTCAATAATTAACAGCCAGTCCTCGGGGAAAAAATCCAGCAGAGTAAAGGGGGCTTCGCCGGGAGCACGGCCGGTTAAATGTCGGGAATAGTTTTCGATGCCGGAGCAAAAACCTATTTCTGACATCATTTCCAGATCATAGCGCGTTCGCTGCTCCAAGCGCTGCGCCTCCAGTAGCTTTTCGGCATCCCGCAGTTCTTTGAGCCGTTTTTCCAGTTCTTCTTCAATCGTCACCATGGCTCGCTTCATACTCTCTTCATCCGTCACAAAGTGGCTGGCAGGGAAAACCGCAATGTGCTGCCGCTGGCCGATGATTTCGCCGGTAAGCACGTCCACTTCCAGCAGCCGCTCCACTTCATCACCAAACATCTCAACCCGCAACGCCCTTTCACTGGCGTTAGCCGGAAAGATTTCAATTACGTCTCCCCGCACACGGAATTTGCCCCGGGTAAAATTAATGTCGTTCCGTTCGTATTGAATATCCACCAATTTGCGCAGAATGGCTTCACGATCGTAGGTGCCGCCTACCCGCAGAGATAGCAGCAAGTTGCGGTATCTTTCCGGGTTACCTAAGCCGTAGATACAGGAAACACTGGCCACGATAATCACATCCCGTCGCTCAAACAGAGCGGTGGTGGCGGAGTGGCGCAGTTTATCAATTTCATCGTTGAGGGAGGAATCCTTTTCAATATAAGTATCGGTATGCGGTATATAGGCCTCGGGTTGATAATAATCGAAATAACTAACGAAATATTCCACCGAGTTTTCGGGAAAAAATTCTTTCATCTCGCTGCACAGTTGGGCTGCCAACGTTTTATTTGGTGCCAAGATAAGGGTAGGTCGCTGCACCTGCTGTATGATATTGGCCATGGTAAAGGTCTTACCGGTACCGGTGGCCCCTAGCAGTACCTGGTGCTTTAACCCCTGGTACAGTCCCTGAACAAGTTGTTCAATAGCTCTGGGCTGATCCCCTCTGGGCTTAAATTCGGATTTTAGATTAAATTCCAAGTTTATCACCCGCTTTCTGTCATCTCTACTATTATAACATTCTGGTCAAGATAAGAAACCTGCCAGAAAATCCAGTTTTTATCAGAAAGAGTGAATAGCACCCGCAAAAGCCCTCTTTAAGAGTATCTTACGCTGCAAACAAATGTTTGTTTTTTATTTAAACCTCTATTATATTGGTAAATTTTATGCTATGATGAGATAACAATATTGTCCGTCCAGTAGTTGTAAAGGGGGATGATAAATGAGTGAGGAACGTTTAGAACGCCTGGAAAACATGGTGGGTGACTTGATTCGGATTGTCGGCCATACCAATTCTCTTTTGGAAGAAGTAAATACTCGGGTCATTCGCCTGGAAGAAAAGGTCGATCATTTGGAAGTTAGCATGGGTAATCTTGAGTTACGGATGGATCGGCTGGAGTCCCGCGTGGATCGGCTGGAGTCCCGCGTGGATCAGTTGGAGTCTCGGATGGATCAGTTGGAATCCAATCTGGATCAGTTGGGGGCCCGCACGGATCAGTTGGAAGCACGATTAAATCACTTAGTAGCAGACTTAGACTCCTTGCGGAAAGAAGGGAATGATCGTTTTCCAGAGGTGGACGCACGGCTAGATTTTATCTATATGAAATTAATGGAACATGAGCAAAAATTATATCACTTGAAAAAGACTGCTGTCCGTTAGGGCAGCAGTCTTTGATATTCCTCTTGAATCATTTGAAAGTCTTCCCAGACCGGGCGTCTTTTAGTAGGGTCCCGCAGCACCGCTGCCGGGTGATAGGTGGGCATAATTTTGATACCGCTCCGGCTCTCCAACCACTGCCCACGCATTTTGGTAATACGCGCTTCGGAACTAATTAGGTGCTGCAGTGCGGTGCTGCCCAGCAGTACAATAATACCCGGATTTACCAACTCAATCTGACGATATAAATAAGGCAGGCAGGCTACGGCCTCTGCACGGCTGGGTACCCGGTTATTGGGGGGACGGCATTTCACAATGTTGGCAATATAAATATCCTCTCTGGTCAGATGAATGGCTGCCAAAATCCGATCTAAAAGTTGACCGGCCCGCCCGACAAAGGGAATTCCCTGCTCATCCTCGTCTTTGCCAGGTCCCTCGCCAATCATCATTAATTTGGCCTGGGGATTTCCCACCCCGAACACCAACTTATTTCTCCCCTCCGCCAAACCACATCGGGTGCACTGCTGCATATCCGAAGCCAATTGCTCTAAACTCATCATTCAAACCTCCTGCCATAATGATAGAACAAAGCCTCCACGGTGGCAACCGGCATGTATAAAAACTTGCTCTCCTGCCAAACTATAGATGAAATTACCATAAGGAGGAAAATAGCTATGCTGGATCTAAGTAAAGCTAACACAAGTTGGGACAGTTGGAAGAAGTATCTAGGCCAGGCTATGGAGTTCGCCGAGGAATTAGGAATTTCCAGGGAGAAAGTTCAGGGGTATGCCATGACTGCCGGTGCCATTCTAGCCGACAATGTACAGCCCGCAAATCCTGAGCAAAAGGTTCTCAAAGAGCTGTGGGATGTCGCCGATCGGGAAGAACAAGAAGTTATCGCCCGGCTGATGACCAAATTGGCCAGCCGTTCCCGTTAAAATTAGTAGACCACGTGGTGAAAAATCTCCACGTGGTCTTTTGCTTACAAATCTAGTCCTCTAGCTTTTCCAGATAAATTTTGTGATCTACCAAAGACAACTCCTGAATTCGTGCCTTGATATGCTTCCGGTGACCAAAGATATCTTCTAGCAACAACCCATCCCCCACCGGAATTATCCGATCTACATTTTCCAGTATCAGTTCTTCCTGCTGCCCGCTGCGAATATAGGCATTTGCTTCACACATATTGTTCACCTTCCTGTCAACATTTCTATTGCCCCTGACTAATTCAATGCGCTCTTTAGCGCCTACATTGTGCATTTTGTGCGCATCGTGCCGCGAGCTTTTTAGCAAACGTCCTTACGGGCGTTTGCGTAGACGATTAAACCAGCGACTGATCGGGCCTTGGGTGGATAGTTCCATATAGTTCCCTTCATTTCCTTCTGGCACAGGTAATAGTCCCAACATTTGTTTATCTAAAAACTCTACACCCTCGCGAATAAGCAGCTTCTCCCGTTGGGAGTAATAGGTTATTTGCAGACCCTGATAAACCCCCAGGGCAAATTCCAAGCCCTGGCGACTATTCACTGACATGCCGTTCACTTCTACAATAATATCCCCAGAGCGAATCCCTGCCTGCCAGGCGGGGTAGCCGGGAATAACATCCAACGCTTTTACACCCTGGGGACTGGCCTGGTAAATGGGGTTCCGAAGTTCCATCCTTTTCCCCAGATGGATGACCAGCTCGTGACCCAAGGGAGCAAACAATGCCGCCGCAAAGCCAATCATCGGTGTCCGATCCGCTAACACTGCCAAGGCCAACAACGCTACACTATAGCAGCCCAGGATGACAGAGGAAATCCTGGCCTTTTGTACCGGAGTGCGGGCTGCTGCCAAATCACCATAGCCCAGGACAGCAATCACCGGTATAAGGCAATAAATAATATGCTCAAACCTACCTATGTTTTCCCGCAGTAACGGCCACCAATCCCCGGGTACAATAAATAAAATATCCCGGGTATTAAAGATCTTTCCTTGAAACTCCAGCCAATCAGATGTGCTGATCAAGCCACTGGAGCCAGTGGCTTGCCCCACCACCATCAAGGCAGCCATGGGTATAGGCCAAAACTTCTGCAGAGCAAAGCCACCCACCACTTTTCCCTCGCTATTTTTAAAGTAGGTAGGTACCGCTCCCAGGTGTCCACTGACAAAAATCAAAAAGGCCTCCACCATATGTAAAATAGCCACCAAGGCCAATATTTGCGGTACCTGGATATCCGGCCAGCCAAACAATAGGGAACTTAAGGCCAAGATTCCTCCGGCGTAGGCAAAGCACACCAATCTTACATCAATCAACATTAATAAAATGGCTAACGGCCACAGGTAGATTAGACCGGAACCAGCAAGACTTAGTCCAACAAAAATCATCAAATAACTGGCCAATACCCCACCCAGGAGGCCCAGCACAACACTTATCAGAACATCCCGCCAAAGCTTCTTCCCGCTGGGCTTAAGACCAAAAAATCTCTCCCTGGCCTTGCTGATACGGTAATACTGCAAGGCAACAATGGCCACCACTAGTAAAAATAAACTGCGGAGATCAGTTTCTGTAACCACCATTGTCAGGGTTTCAGCCAACAACAGTGTAATATCGGCAAAGGGAAACATGCAAAAACACCCACTCTAAGGATAACGAAATATACCCTCGTTATTAATGTTACTTATGAATTTTCTCTCGAATCAAGGCAATTGCCTTATCAAGTTGTGGATCTTCTTTGGCATCGGGAGCCTGTTCGACTACGATATCTGGAGTAATGCCCTTCTTATGAATATCATTTTTGTTAGGGGTTAGATATCTGGCAGTGGTCAGTTTCAGTCCCGCACCGTTATCCAACGGGAAGACCGTTTGTACCACACCCTTGCCAAAGGTCCGGGTGCCCACCAGAGTACCCACTTTGGCATCCTTCACCGCCCCAGCCAAAATTTCAGCCGCACTGGCACTCCCCTTGTTCACCAACAACACCAGAGGCAGGTGCAAATAATCCGGTTCCGCATAGAAGGTTTGGTCCCGGCCAATACGGTAGTCAATGTGGACAATGGGCCCCTTGTTCAGGAATTGATCCGCAATCATGATCGCCGAGTTCAGTTCTCCACCAGGATTATCTCTAAGATCCAGGATCAAACCTTCCAGGCCCTCCTGGCGTAGTTCCTCCAGCGCCTTAACCAGCTCATTGCCGGTGTTTTCGGTAAACTGGCTGATTATAATGTAACCGATATTATTTTCATTGGGCAGCATCTCCCCCTCTACGGTGGGGACACTAATTTCTTTCCGTACCAGCGGGAAAGGCTTCTCTACGCCCTCCCGGGAGATAGTTAGCGTGACGGTGGAACCCACTGGTCCCCGCATGAGATTAACAGCTGTGTCTGTGTCCATATCCTTGGTTTTCTGGTCGCCAATGGCAATAATAACATCCCCCTCTTTAATGCCAGCATCGGCAGCCGGGGTATTAGCAAAGGGTTTCACGACAGTTAAATAGTGATCCTTCACACCTACCAATACGCCAATACCACCAAAGGAACCGCGAATTTGTTCCTGCAGGGAGGAGTAGGTTTTTTTATCCAAATAAACGGAGTAAGGATCGTCTAAGGATTCCACCGCCCCTTTAATGGCTCCCTCTACCAGCTTTTCCGGAGCTGTCTCAAACAAATACTGACTTTTGACCAGGGTAACCACCTTAACTAAATTTCCCAATCCCTTGTAGTTCCCTGCCACCGTCACACCTAGCAACAGCCCAACAACAAACAACACCGAGACCAGAACAACAGCCATTCTACCCCAGAAGGCCCATGAATTTCGTCTCACAATAACACCTGCCCACTCTTTTTCGTTACACATGTATTATACTACAAAACAACATTAGAAATTACAAACACTTTTCCAATTTTTGGATCATATCTTAGGACCAATAGTAAAAAGCCGGGGGTTACCCGGCTTTACTTACACTTTCAAATATACGAATTCCATTGAGAAAGTATACAAAAAGCTAGGCTTTACAAATAGTTATGGGGGCTAACCGGTGTACCATCCTTCCGTACTTCAAAGTGTAAGTGCGGACCGGTGGACATGCCGGTGCTGCCGACCTTGGCAATGGCCGAACCCTTGGTCACGGCCTGGCCATTGCTAACCAGCTGAGCAGAGCAATGACCATACAGGCTGACCACGCCACCGCCGTGATCAATCATGACTACCTTGCCATAGCCAGTCATGGTGCCCGAGTAAATAACCGTACCATCAGCTGGGGCTAGGATGTTAACGCCGGTGGGCGCCGGAATATCGATACCGGCGTGAAAACGATTCTGCTTTAAAATGGGGTGAAGCCGATTGCCGAAGGGGGAAGATATTTTGGTGTAGCCCGGCAATGGCCAGCTAAAGACACCCCCGGCATAGTTGCCACCTTTTTTAGCATTCTCCAAAGCAATCTGCCGCAGGATATTTTCTTCCTGGGCTTCCAGACGATCTACTTCCGCAGCCGTGTGTTTTAAGTCCTGCTTGGCTTCATTTAGCAACGATGCTTTTTCTTCCTGAGCTTTGGCCAAGGACTGTTTCACCAGTTCCTGCTCATTTTTTAATGCAGCAATCTGCTGGGTCCTGGTTTCTAAAGCACTTTTATATTCTTCAATTTGCTTTTTTTCTACCGTAATCCGATCTACCACAGACTTGTCACTCTGGACCATCCGCAACAAAAACTCCAGGCGGTTGGTAAAGTCGCCAAAGTTACCGGCGTTTAATAAAACCTCCAGATAACTAACTGGGCCACCTTGGTACATCCCCTTAACCCGCTTTTTGAGTTGGTCGTTACTGTCATCCAGGCGTTTCTCAGCCTCGACCAGATCCTTTTTGGTTTCTTGCAGTCGGCTAACAGCACTGCTCAAAGTTCCCTGCAGGTCTTTAATCTGCTGGTTCTTCTGATTAATAGAATTATTAATACTAGCAATTTGTTGAGTGTAATCTTTAACAACTCTTTGTTGTTTCTGTTCCTGATTCTTCTTCTGATTAATTTGACTACGCACCTTGTTTAATTGCTGATCCAGGTCCGTGTTTGCTAATACCGGTGTTGCTGTCAATAACAACCCCAGAGTCAGGACAGTTATTTTCCGAGTCCAGTTACCTCGCACCGATGATCAACTCCAAATTCATTCATATTGTTAAACCTTTAAAAACTTGCGTAAAGAAAACCAACTGCCCAGGACACCGATGAAAATACCCAGGCCAATCATGCTACCTAAAATGGAGAGAATTACTTGAGACTCATTTACCAGTTGGATAAAAGGCAGTGAAATTTTTACTTTTTGCATCAGGGAGAGGTAGCCTAAGTCTACCACCAGAATGGCCAGCAATCCTCCGGTGAAACCTAAAACAATACCCTCCAGCATAAAGGGGAACCGCACAAACCAGTTGGTGGCTCCTAATATCTTCATAATACCAATCTCTCGCCGCCGGGCAAAAACCGACATGCGAATACTGGTAGCAATTAGAAAAACTGCCGCCAGAGTTAACAATCCCAAGGTAACGACACTGGCCAAGCGAACCCATTTTGTGACATTGAGCAGTTTTTCTACCACACCCTGACCGTAACGAACCTGCTCAATACCTTTGATTTTTTCCAGGGCACGAGCCGCTGCAGGCACCGCTTCCGCAGTCTTGGTTTTAATGCGGAAGGCGTCGGGCAGGGGGTTGCTGTCTTCCAAGGATTCCAAAATATCTGACCGTTCACCAAAACTTTGCTTCATATCTTTAAGAGCCTGTTCTTTGGAGATAAACTCGATAGTGCTGACCGCAGAATTCTCTTTAATCTTGTCCTTAATGCGGTCCCGCTCAACCTTGCCCACATCTTCCTTTAGAAAGGCGGTAATTTCCACACTGCTTTCCACCGATTGGGCCAGCTTTTCCGCATTGACCACCAGCAATAATGAAGCCCCTAAAATAATGAGGGAGACGGTGACAATGCCAATGGAAGAAACAGACAACCAGCTATTTCTCACCAAAGAGGTAAAGGCTTCCTTAAAGAAATACTTAATGGAATTAAGGTTCACGGCGGTACACCCCGCTCTCTTCATCCCGCACAATACCGCCGTTTTGTAAAGCAATAACGCGCTTTTTCATCGTGTTCACAATATCTGAGGCGTGGGTTATCATCAGAATGGTGGTACCCCGGCGGTTAATATCTTGAAAGAGATTCATAATTTCCCAGGAAGTGTCTGGGTCCAAATTGCCTGTGGGTTCGTCGGCAATAATGATCAGCGGGTTATTGACGATCGCCCTGGCAATGCCTACCCGTTGCTGCTCTCCACCGGACATTTGGGCTGGCAGCAGGTCACCTTTGTCCTTTAGACCCACTTGCTCCAACACCGTTGGTACCAGACGCTTGATCTCCCGACTGGAGGTACCGGTAATCTCCAAGGCAAAGGCAACATTTTCCGCTGCCGTTTTCTGCGGTAACAGGCGAAAATCCTGAAACACCATGCCGATCTTACGGCGTAAGTGGGGGACTTCCCCGGATCTCATCCGTAAAATATTCTTGCCATTAAACATAACCTGGCCCCGGGTAGGTAGTTCCTCCCGGAAGATTAGTTTGATCAAGGTAGATT
>CAMKDG010000065.1 GCA_946411205.1 uncultured Desulfotomaculum sp. | reverse complement strand
GATTGGTGTCAAGGTTTTTATTTTTTCCACTGTCTACTTGACAGGGGGCACTTCACATGACCTTCGGGTTTGCTTTTTTGGCTATTATTTTTCTTCATCCTTAAAGCGAATCATCGGGCATTTTTTGCATACATCCACCCCAGGATAAGCCTGGCCGCTGGCTCCGAGAAAAGATGCTCCACCGCCGTAGTGGTTGCTTCTGGTTAACAGTTGCTTTGCCACAGCTTCAATTTGGTGACCGGGAATAAAGACATTTACTTCGCCCTTCTCTGTTTTACCGGAAGTGAAGCTGCCTGCACACATCGTTTTCATTTCTGCGCTGCCATTTAGATAACAGCTAACAGAACCACCGCAAACAGCAGAATTCACGCTGTGGCTAGAGGTAACGGTGGGGACTTTAGTAGCACCGATATAATCATTTAAAATGTGATAGGCTTGAAAGGGATTCACAATCAACAAAATTACATCCGGGTCTACTGGGGTTTTGTACAGAGGCGCAGTAACAATCCCCTTTAGTTCTCTTAACGGTAATCTCCCTTTGCTTTCTAGGCATTGCTTAGCCAGATCCCAATCGTTGGTGTATTTTACATGGTCGTTTACTTCTTCCTCGGAGGCTTCCCGAAAGCCAAATACGGTGCGGGCATTACCGCAAAGAAGTTTATCATCGGTAATCTTAACAATGTAGTCATCCATGCGGGAGGCTAGCAGAGCCTGGCAATAGGTCATTTTGGGACCGGGGATTTTTTCGGCAGAGATATTATCAAATTCGGCCTGATCAAAGAAGAATTTGATGGCCACAGGATTGTATTCTAATTTATAAAGTACGGCCAGTGCTTTGTGAATTTCTTCGTAAGAAAGGGTGCGTTTAGCGGCCAGCTCGTTAACGTTGAGAAGTAGCATATTTATTCCTCCTTCTATTTATGTAGTAGTTAAGTATTATAATATCAAACAGCAGACAATGAAAATGTGTTGCAGCACACATATATTTGGTCAAATTTATTACATGATATGTGTCAGGTAGATTACATGAAAATGAGCTGTTACCGTAAACGGTTCTCAAAGCACCCTCAACGGTTATTTTCAGTTGCCAAACGGTAAAAAGAGCACGGGTAACTGCCGTTTAGCCTTCGCAATCGCCGTTCGGGAAAGCAATTATCTTGAAAATAGGGGTTTCTTACCTTTCGCGGAAAAAACATTACTTGCCGGCCTTTTCTTCAGTATGATAAAAGAAAACGAGGCTTGGGAGGGTTTTTCATGTTAGGTCAAATGAAATCGGAATATGCTCCAGAGGAGCAGGTGTTTTATCCTGATTTGTCTTTCTCTGCCCGGGCCAACGTCCGGGACAGCCGCATCTATGATTGGGCGGGGATCGATTACGAAAACTATTGGGCTGAAGAGGCTAAAAAATTGCATTGGTATCAGCCATGGGATAAAGTACTGGAGTGGCAAAGTCCTTTTGCTGAGTGGTTTGTCGGAGGCAAGTTAAATGCTTGTGTAAACTGTGTGGACCGTCATCTCAGCAGTTGGTACAGAAATAAAGCGGCCATCATTTTCGAAGGTGAACCAGGGGATCAAGTGGTGCTAACCTATCAGGATTTGCACCGGGAAGTTAGCAAATTCGCCAATGTTCTGCGCGGTATGGGTGTGACGAAAGGCAAGGTAGTAACCATCTATATGCCCATGATTCCCGAGGCAGTTATTGCTATGCTGGCCTGTGCCCGTATTGGTGCTCCCCATAGTTTGGTCTTCGGTGGTTTTTCTGCCGAGGCCCTAAGAGATAGGATTCAAGACGCCGAAGCTCGGGTAGTGGTTACCACCGACGCCTGCTGGCGCCGGGGGAAGGCCATTCCATTAAAACAAAATGTGGATGCCGCTTTGGTAAACTGCACCAGTGTAGCAAAGGTTGTGGTGGTGCAGCGAACCGGCAGCGAAGTATATATGGAAGCCGATCGGGATGTTTGGTACCATGAAGTGATGAAAGAAGCCTCGATAGCCTGTGAACCGGAAATTATGGATGCCGAGGATACCCTCTTTATTTTATATACCAGTGGTACCACTGGCAAACCTAAGGGGATTGTTCATACAACGGGTGGTTACTTGACCGGGGTTACCTCTACCCATCGCAATCTTTTTGATCTCAAAGAAGATGATGTTTACTGGTGCACCGCCGATATCGGTTGGATTACCGGCCACAGTTACCTGGTATATGGCCCCCTGGCTAACGGTGCCACCGTATTTATGTTTGAAGGAGCACCGGATTATCCAGAGCGGGATCGGTTCTGGGAACTCATTGAAAAATACCGGGTGACTCTCTTTTATACAGCCCCTACCGCTATCCGTTTGTTTATGAAATGGGGAGAAAGCTATCCCTCCAGTCGGGATCTATCCTCCTTAAGACTTTTAGGGTCCGTAGGGGAACCAATTAATCCAGAAGCTTGGTTGTGGTACAATGAACACATCGGTGGGGGAAGGTGCCCCATTGTAGATACTTGGTGGCAGACAGAAACCGGTAGTGTGATGGTTGCCCCACTGCCT
This sequence comes from uncultured Desulfotomaculum sp., assembly GCA_946411205.1. GTDB lineage: Bacteria > Bacillota > Desulfotomaculia > Desulfotomaculales > Desulfotomaculaceae > Desulfotomaculum. The sequence continues at coordinate 18,531 of CAMKDG010000065.1, read as the reverse complement.
GGCTTAACTCCGACCAAGCCGGGTTCAGCCACCATGTCTTTGCCCGGGATAGTGGCAGATGTGGTAAATGAATTGGGCGAATCGGTGAAAGCAGGGGAGAGTGGCTACTTGGTGATTAAAAAACCTTGGCCCTCCATGCTGCGTACCATCTATAAAGATCCTCAGCGTTACGTGGATCAATATTGGAGTCGATTTGAAGGCATGTACTTTACCGGGGATGGTGCCCGTCGAGACAAAGATGGCTATATCTGGGTATTGGGACGGGTTGACGATGTGATAAATGTTTCTGGCCACCGTATTGGTACTGCCGAAGTGGAAAGCGCCCTAGTGGAACACCCGGCAGTGGCCGAGGCAGCGGTAATTGGCCGTAATCATGAGTTAAAAGGGCAGGCTGTATCCGCCTTTGTTACCCTGCGGGAGGGCATTGCCTGGGCTCCGGAATTGGAACGGGATTTAAAGAGTCATGTTGCCAAAAAAATTGGTGGGTTGGCTAGGCCGGAAGAAATTATCTGCACTTGGGAGCTACCCAAGACCCGTAGCGGTAAAATCATGCGCCGTTTGCTTAAGGACATCGCTGAAGGAAGAACCCTGGGAGATACTTCCACCTTGGCTGATGCTTCAGTAATTAACCAACTCATTCGACAAAAAGATGCGTAAATAATTTTGGAAAGGCAGGTATACATGACCTGCCTTTCTTTTTTGGGGAGGAACCACACAAATTTTGTAGAAGAATAATGTTATGAAAAAATTAAGATTATTGAGTCAATACCTACACAAAAAAATGGGTTTTCGAGTACCGGAATTGGCCACCCTGCTCCGGCTAGTTGTTGTTCAACTTATCCTGGGAGTTATTTTCTCCTTTTTGTACAGAGAGCTGTGGCTGGCATGGCTGATCTTTTCCTGCTTAAGTCTGCTGGGTTCCTTTGTTATTTTAGGTTTGCGTCCTTTAAGGCGGATGCTGACAGTACGGGTGGATGAAAAATCCTTTGCCCCCACCTTACAAATTGCCAATGAAACCCTACCCTTCTTGCGCCGGGGCCTAAATGAAGAAACAGCCAATAAAACGGCTGAAATTATTCAAAAGATCAGTGATGTGGCAGCTGTGGCCATTACCGACAGAGAAAGGGTGCTGGCATTTTTAGGGACGGGCTGTGAAAATCACCCCGTGGGAGGTTCCATTGTGACTTGGGCTACCCGGGAAGTCATTGCCACCGGGGAATTAAAAGTTGTTCAGAACAAGAGCGAATTTAACTGCCCGGTAAAGGATTGCAACTGTCCTCTAGAGTCGGCCGTCATTGCCCCTTTAATCTGCAAGGGGGAAGTAACGGGTACGGTGAAGCTTTACCAGACCCATAAGGGACAAATTCCTGGCAGTGTGGTCAAGCTGGCCATTGGAGTGGCTCAACTCCTGGGTGTACAAATGGAACTAGCCGAATTAGACCGACAGTCCCAATTGGCCACCAAAGCAGAACTAGATGCCTTACAAGCTCAAATTAACCCCCATTTTCTCTTTAATACCATTAATACCATCAGTATGTTTACCCGCACCAATCCCGAGACAGCTCGTCGCCTACTGATCCGACTGGCCTCTTTCTTCCGGCATTCTTTAAAACGTCACGGACGTTTTATTACCCTCCAGGAGGAAACGGAATACATCAATACCTATCTGGTATTGGAAAAGGCTCGGTTTCGGGAAAAGATTCGGGTGGTGCGGAATATAGATAAATCACTACTACACTACCGTATACCGGTTTTAACGGTACAGCCTCTGGTAGAAAATGCCATTCGTCATGGGATTACCCCCAAGGAGGGACAAGGGATGGTGCAAATCTCTGCCCAACTACGTGGCGATGAAATAGAGATTGCGATTACGGATGACGGTGTAGGCATTCCACCGGAAATTATGCCGAAGATTTTTCAACCTGGTTTTGGTTCAGGCAGTGGGGTGGGACTCTCCAATGTACACGAGAGGTTAAAACTATTGTTTGGCCAGGAACATGGGCTGAATATTGAAAGTGAACAGGGGTTTGGCACCACCGTATGGCTCCGAGTCCCTTTGGTAGTGCATGATGATGATTGAAAAATTTTTCAAAGAGAAAGGGACGGTTAACAGTGACTTTAAAGGCCTTAATTGTTGATGACGAATATCCCGCCCGGCAGGAATTACGCTACATGTTGGGGAAATTTAATCATATTGAAATCGTCGGTGAGGCCACCAGTGCCACCGAGGCCCTGGCATTAATTAAAGCACTGGATTACCAGGTACTGTTTTTAGATATTAACCTGCCAGGCATGAGCGGTTTGCAACTGGGAGCGGCGATCCAAGAACTTTCCCGACCGCCCTTCGTCATTTTTATTACAGCTTATGATGAACATGCTTTGGAAGCCTTTGATGTCAATGCCATTGACTATATTTTAAAACCGATCGACGAGAATCGCTTAAAGAGAGCTATCGATCGGGTTATCAAAGCTCAGCAGGAGCGAGAGGGCTGTACGCCCATCCCGGCAGCCGGAATTGTAACCTCGGAAATCTCGAAAACACAAGGGCAACAGGGTGAGGGCATTAAAATTAACCGGATTCCCGCAGAAAAACAAGGCAAAACATTTTTGGTAGACATTGGGGATGTCTTTTATGCCTTTACGGAAAGGGATTACGTCTATATCAAAACCTTCTCGGATAAGTTGTTTACTCGTTTTACCTTAAAGGACCTGGAAGTTAGGCTGGGGGGCGGTATGTTTTTCCGTACCCATCGTTGCTATATTGTTAACTTACAAAAGGTCAAGGAGATCGTTCCTTTTTTTAACGGTACCTATAATTTAGTGCTGGAAGATAAAGACCGCAGTGAGGTACCGGTTAGCCGGGCTCAGGCCAAAAAACTTAGGAAAATATTGGGTTTTTAAAAATGGTTCTAGGATACGGCCCTGGAGGTGGCGGGAATGAAAGGGATTGGTACGGATATTATAGAAATAGAGAGAATTGAGCTGGCCGTAACTCGTTCCGGTCAGCAATTTTTAGACCGGGTGTTTACCCAGGGAGAACAAGAACATTGCCGTGGTAAGGTACATTGCCTGGCCGGTCGTTTTGCGGCTAAGGAGGCAATTTTGAAAGCATTAGGCACCGGTCTGCGGGAAATGAGATGGACCAACATCGAAATATTGCCCAATTATCTAGGGAAACCTGAGGTGAGGCTTTCGGGACCAGCTGAAGAGTTGGCCCAGCAAATGGGGATTGTCAGGGTGCTGGTAAGCATCTCCCATGACCGGGGCAGAGCAGTGGCATTTGCAGTGGCTGTAGGGGAGGAAGGATAGATAAAGTGCGCGTCGTAACAGCAGCAGAAATGAAACAGATCGATCTTCAGGCCATCGAAAAATACGGCATACCGGGCATTGTCTTGATGGAAAATGCCGGTAGGCGAGTGGTGGAGATTATTGAAGGCATTATTTCTGAGGTCAAAGACAAAATAGTCACCATTCTAGTGGGCAAGGGTAATAACGGCGGCGATGGGTTAGTGGTGGCCCGACATCTTTTGAATCGGGGAGTTCAGGTAAAAGTGTTATTACTAGCGGACCCGGAAGAATTTCAGGGTGATGCTAGGATCAATCTACAGATTTGGCAAAAGTTAGGTCAACCCTTCTATCAGGTCAATCAAGTTAATGGCATTAATATTGTAAAGGTGGCTTTGCTGAATACCCATCTGGTGGTAGATGCCCTTTACGGCACGGGTTTTCGTGGCACTGTCAACGAAAGGGTAGGGCGGGTTATCGAACTTATCAATGCCAGCAACCTACCAGTGGTGGCGGTGGATATTCCTTCAGGGTTGGAGGCAGACACCGGGCAAATAAATGGCCCATGCATTAGAGCTACCCAGACAGTGACCTTTGGCCTACCAAAACTAGGGTTGGTAGTGGAACCCGGTGCCAGCTATGCCGGTAAGTTGCATGTGGCAGACATTTCTTTGCCAAGGGCACTGATCGAAAATCAAGACATTCCGAGGCAACTGTTAACCAGAGAGTTGGTGGCTTCCTGGTTTAAACCGAGGCTGAATACGGGGCACAAGGGCACGTACGGCCACGTATTGGTGGTGGCTGGTTCGCGGGGTATGGTTGGAGCAGCCAGAATGACAGCCAAAGGGGCATTAAGGTCTGGTGCCGGATTAGTTACCTTGGCCTTACCCTGGAACTGTCAGCCAATGGTTGCGGCTGCTTTGGATGAAGCTATGACCATAGGACTGCCAGAGACAGCCAAGGGGACCTTGGCAGGTTCTGCCTTAGAGGAGATCCTGCAGGCCTGTAAGAGAGCGGATGTACTAGCCATTGGACCGGGTCTTACCACCCAACCGGAAACTGTGGAACTGGTAAAAGCATTACTGCCCGTCATAGATATTCCGGTTGTGATAGATGCCGATGCCCTCAACGCTTTGCAAGGTGCCACGGATATCCTCAGTTGCTTAACAGTCCCCACGGTAATTACCCCGCATCCTGGTGAGATGGCTCGTTTGTTGGATAGGCCCTTAACGGAGGTACAGAACGACCGACTGAACGTAGTCTGCAAAGCAGCCAACGAGTGGCAGGTGATAACTGTTTTAAAGGGGGCTCGAACCGTTATCGCAGTACCCGGTGGGAACCTCTATATTAATCCTACGGGTAATCCAGGGATGGCCAGTGGAGGCAGTGGCGATGTCCTCACGGGTGTGTTGGCCGGACTGATGGCACAGGGTTTAACACCTGAACAGTCTACGGCAGCCGCAACTTTTTTACACGGCTTGGCCGGGGATCTGGCTGCGGAACATTTAGGGCAGCGGAGTGCTTTGGCAGGAGATATTTTAACTCACTTGCCGACAGCTATCCAAGAATTAAAGATATCCTAAAGGGGAGTGCGCAATTTTTTGCGCACTCTTTTTTATCGTAGAGGCAAACTTCATTCGTGCGAATGAACTACCTGCAGGCTACACAGTAGCGGACGACCACAGGTCGCCCCTACGGCGGAACATTTTTATTGTGTAACAGATCTTTTAGTAAGTATAAAATTAATTATTTTATGTTAACCTTATGTGAGAAGAGGATAATTTTTTAAAGATTGTCAATTGTGTAAAAAATACTTTCCGGTTATGGCAAGAAAACTTTCCGAATATATCAAATATTATCAATGATGTGGAAATATAATGTTCCATATGCTGAAAGGCTCGTCTAAAGAGGGGATTTTTTCAGGATATTTTCCGCGGTTTATGGTTGGCATATTTCTTGCTTTTTCTTGTAGTGTAGAAATATTCACTTAATGAACATCATAAAAGGAGGAGATTTTACATGATCGTCGGAGTACCAAAGGAAATAAAAAACAATGAAAACCGTGTAGCCATGACACCAGCCGGTGTAAAAGCCATGATTGACAATGGCCATCAAGTAATTATTGAAAACAACGCTGGTGTGGGTAGCGGGATTACCAATGAAGAATATATAGCTGCTGGGGCACAAATTATGGCTACAGCGAAAGAAGTGTTCGATGGTTCTGACATGATTATGAAAGTTAAAGAACCCCTAAAACAAGAATATGGCCTGTTCAAAGAAGGCCAGCTCCTCTTTACCTATTTACACCTTGCTCCCGAACCGGAATTAACAGCAGCCTTGCTGGAAAAGAAAGTAACCGGTATTGCTTATGAAACCATTCAATTGGATAACGGCGCACTGCCTTTGCTCTCCCCCATGTCAGAAGTAGCTGGACGTATGTCCGTGCAAATTGGTGCCCATCTGCTGGAAAAAACCTTTGGTGGTAAAGGTGTTCTGCTGGGTGGCGTACCAGGTGTTCCTGCAGGCAAGGTTGTCGTTGTGGGCGGCGGTATTGTGGGAACCAACGCAGCTAAAATGGCAATGGGTTTAGGTGCTGATGTTACCATTATTGATGTTAGTGTTGATCGTCTGCGTTATTTAGATGATATTTTTGGTGGACGTATTAAGACCATGATGTCCAACAGCTTCAATATTGCAGCAGCTGTAAAAGAAGCCGATCTGTTAGTAGGTGCGGTATTAATTCCTGGAGCTAAGGCACCCAAGTTAGTAAAAGAAGACATGGTAAAAGCTATGAAACCGGGTTCCGTTATTGTAGACGTAGCCATTGACCAAGGTGGTTCGATCGAAACCATTGATCGGGTAACCACACACGACAATCCATCCTATGAAAAGTACGGCGTAGTGCACTATTCTGTAGCCAATATGCCGGGTGCAGTAGCGCGTACTTCCACCTATGCACTGACCAATGTAACCCTGCCCTATGCTGTACAATTAGCCAATAAAGGTTGGGTTCAAGCAGTGAAAGACAACGCAGCTCTGGCTAAAGGTGTTAACGTAGTAGACGGTAAGTGCACCTATAAAGCGGTGGCAGACGACTTAAGCCTTACTTTTACCCCGCTTGCTGATGTATTAGCAGCCTATTAATTGAAGATGCTATTAAAATACGCTTGGCTTCGGCCAAGCACTTTCTTTTAGTATGTGTTACAATAAAAAGGAAATTTATCAATTTGCATGGGCAGGTGAGCTAACATGTCTGAGCCCATTTGGGCTGAGGTTACCTTAGCAAATATTCGGCATAACCTAAAGGAAGTAAGAAAATTAGTTGGTACAGAGCGGGAAATCATGGCTGTTGTCAAAGCCAATGGATATGGTCATGGAGCAGTCCAGGTGGCTAAGGCTGCACTGGAGGCAGGGGCCACCCGTCTGGCCGTGGCTAGGCTTTGTGAGGCCCTTGAACTACGAGCGGCAGGCATTGAGGCGCCTATTTTGATCTTTGGTTTTCTGACCGGGGAGCAAATGGCACAGGCTTTACAACAGCAGTTAACCATAACTCTTTATCGTTTGGATATGGCGGAACAGTTGGCAGAGCTGACTAAAGCAGTTGGCATCTCAGCTCGGGTACACCTAAAGGTGGATACCGGTATGGGACGTCTGGGATTTTCAGATGGTGAGAAGGGTGTACGGGAAATAAAGCAAGTTTGCTCCTTGCCGGGCTTACTCTGTGAAGGGATCTATACCCACTTTGCAGCAGCGGATGAAACCGATAAAACCTATACACGCAGGCAATTAGACCGGTTTTTGTCCCTACTGGATGAACTTAAACTGCAGGGAATTACCTTTCCCCTGCGTCATGCAGCCAATAGTGCAGCGATTATTGATTTCCCAGATGCTTACCTGGATCTGGTGCGGCCAGGCATTATTATGTATGGCTTATACCCCTCCGCAGAGGTGAATCATGATAAAATTAAGCTACGCCCAGCCATGAGCCTAAAAGCACGGATTGCCCATTTAAAAGAAGTAACGGTGGGCACCAAGATTAGTTATGGCTGCACCTACATGGTGCCAAAGGATACCGTAATTGCCTCCTTGCCTCTGGGCTATGCTGATGGCTATCCCCGGTTACTATCCTCCCGAGGCCAAGTACTGGTAAAGGGCCAACGGGCCCCTGTGGTGGGACGGGTTTGTATGGACCAGTGTATGGTGGATGTGGGTGAAATTCCTGGAGTAAAGGTTAATGATGAAGTAATTATCTTTGGTCAAAGGGATCATGATCTATTACCAGTAGAGGAAGTGGCTGCCTGGTCGGGCACCATCAACTACGAAGTGGTGTGCTGGGTGGGAAGCCGTGTACCACGTTTTTATACCGACTAATTAGGAGACGGTTTATGCAGAGAAGGATCGTCATTGCCAGTGGAGACAATAACGAACTGACACAATTAAGGCAAATTATAACCAGACAGGGTTACCGGGTTGTGGCCGAAGCCACCAGCGGTATGAACGCCCTTAAGGCTGTACGTTCCACAACTCCGGAGGTTGTACTGCTGGATGATCGCCTACCGGTGCTGGATGGTATGCAGGTGGCCAAAATCCTTACCGAAGAACATCTGGCACCTGCCATATTAATGATCTCCCAGGGCAACAAAGGGCTGGTTGAAAGGGCCAGAGATGTCACCGCAGCCTTTCTGATGAGACCCTATCTGGATGACCACCTCTATGCGGCCATAGAAAGTGCCGCCGCCTCCCATAGAAGAATTGTCCAATTGCATGAGCAACTAAATGAACTACAGGAAACGATCAAGTCGAGAAAAATAATCGAACGGGCTAAGGGAATCCTCATCAAACAAAGGGGTTTCTCCGAAGAACAGGCCTATAAGATGATTCAGCAAACAGCCATGAAAAAACGTACCAGTATGAAGGCCGTGGCAGAGGCTATCATTACGAACTACGATATAAGCAAACCTCGTTAATCCCTGGGATAACCCGGGGATTTTTTTAAGCGAAAAAACCCAAGTCCAAGGGTCAATTTTTGATTACTCAATATTTCATAATAAATAATAAATCCCTGTAACAGAACCTCCTCCTTCCCCGTCTTATAAGTAAAGTTTTACAATAAGGAGTGTGTTCCTTTGTCAAAAAAGATGATTAGTGCCCTCGTGGCCAGCTGCTTATGCGGTGGGCTAATTCTAAGTCCACTGACCTTGGCTGAAGCGGCCCAAGCCTCAGTAGCACCCATGCCTCCATCTAAAATAAACGGCGACCTTTCGCAGGCCAAGCTCCCCCTGGATCAGGCCATTACCAAAGCCAAAGAGATCTTTGCTATCAGTTCGACATATGAACAATTTGAAAGCGGCATCAATACCTACGACGGTAGAACTGAATGGCAGCTTAATTGGACGAAGAGTACCGAACCAAGGGGTCATATCTCGGTACGGATGAATGCCGTGACCGGGGAAATCCTTGGTATGGATCGGTGGGAGGATCTGCCTCCCGGCCAAAGGTTCAGTGGCATACCCAAATATTCCTATGATGAAGGAGCAAAGGCAGCGACAGAGTGGGCTAAAAAATTAGCACCTGATTACATGGCCCAGGTTACGCTAACTCCCAATCAGGATAACCCCTTCTACGGTTTTGGAGAACGGGGTTCTGCGGAATATTATTATAACTTTACCAGAGTTGTTAATGGTGTTTCCTTCCCCGAGCACAATATTAATGTACGTTTTAATGGGGATACCGGCCAGTTTATGGGTTTCAACCTCCAATGGCAGGATCAGGTAAGCTTTCCTGCACCCGCTGGTAAGATCTCCCCTGCCCAGGCTGAAAAGGTATTTGGGGAAAATGTAGAATTAATCTATTTCCGGCCGCAAAGATCCGGGTCTAAGGATGCCCCGGTTAAGCTAGCGTACCGCATTAAAAAGGGAACTGGCTTATTCATTGATGCCTTTAAGGGTGAAGTAATCAACGATAGCGGTTACTCTTATTATGACCGGACTATGGATGGTGCCGCTGGCATGGCCAACGCTGAGAAATCCGCAGCACCGGAACTTTCACCAGTTGAACAGGCAGATGTGGATAAATATAAGAACTTACTGAGTGCTGGGAAGGCTTTGGAACAGTTCAAGAAAATTATCCAAGTTCCTGCTGATTTAAAGCAAACAGAAAGCCGCTTAACCCAGGATTATCAATACCCCGAACAGAAAATATGGAATTTTTACTGGAACGGTGAAAGCAGCACCTCCTATGAATCAATGAATGCCGAAGTGGATGCAGTTACCGGTGAGCTCATTTCTTTTAATAGATGGCAAAAAGTACAATCCAACACGGTTGATCAAAAATCCCAGCTAACCAAGGAACAGGCACAAAAAAAGGCAGAAGAGTTTATCAAGAAGCAACAAACCACACGGTTCGGCCAGATTAAACTAGCCAACGGTGGTCCTGACGAATACATGGAGAAAGGGAATCCTCGGAGTTATCACTTCTCGTACGACCGTTTAGTGAATAATACTCCCTTTATCAATAACGGGTTTGAGGTTCGGGTGGATGCCTTTACCGGGGAGATTACCAGTTACCGTATGATTTGGTGGAACGTATCCTTCCCGAATACCCAAGGAGGCCTGGAGCAACCGAAAGCGGTAACGGCTTTCCTGGCGGATGGCGGGTTAAAACTAGAATATTTACGCCTCTCTCGAGGGAAAAACGATGCTCCGTTAAATCTGGTCTACCGTTTAAAAAACGAAGCTTCTACTATGTTGGATGCCAAGACCGGTCAACTCTTAGGCTGGAACGGTCAGCCTGTGCCGCCGAAACAAACCAATGTGTTTACCGATATTGCCGGAAACCCTGCAGAGAACGATATCAACCTGCTGGCCAAAGCCAATGTTGTAAAAAGTCAGGATGGCAAATTTTATCCGGATCGCAACATTAATAAATTAGAGGCCCTGGAAATGTTGGTGGCCAGCCGGGGTTGGTATCAGGAGCCAGTTTATCGGATCCTAGAGGGAAAAGAAAAGGATGAACAGGTAAAGCGAGTTATCAGTGCAGCTATTAGCCTTGGCATTATTGAACCCGGCGAGGACAAAAATCTAGAGCAAGAGCTTAGCCGCCTGGATTTAGCAAAACTGATGATCAATACGCTGGATTATGATGGAGTAGCTAAATTGCCGCAGATTTATCAACTAAAAACAAAGGATGCTGAAGTAGTACCGGCTGAATTGAAGGGCTATGCTGCCTTAAGTTTGGGGCTTGGCTTACAGAACGAACTACAGGGTAAATACGAGCCTGCCCAGAAGGTAACACGGGGAGCCGCTGCCACTTCTTTGGTTCATATGTTACAAGTGAAAAAGTAAGGGAAACAAGTACCTGTCTTGGCGGCAGGTACTTTCCTTATACCAATCCGAGAGTATAAAATTTCTCATGGGCATAGGAAAACGTAAGATTTGCCAGAGGACAAGTTTTTTCTAGTTTGTTAATTTTGCAGCAAAGGGACAATTTCCCCACCGGCGACACATAGAATATACAAATTCTCTTTACAAGGGGGAAAAGTATGTCGTCAGTTTCCATTATTATCCCGTGTAAAAATGAAGGAAAACTTATCAAACAAACGATAGAATCCATCCTGGACACACCCTGTCAGTTACCCTATGATATTATCGTGGTGAACGATGGCTCCACCGATGGCTGTTGCGCCTTTTTACAAGGGAGTCACCGCAAATCTCTGTCCAAAGTTAAACTGGTTAATACCACCGGCCTTGGCTCCGCTAACGCCAGAAATTTAGGAGTCCAGCAATCTGCTGGAGAGATCCTGGTCTTTTGCGATGCCCATATAACCGTAGAACAGGATTGGCTGGAGCTCCTTGTCGAAGGATTGGTAGAAGGGGGAGCGGGGGCAGTATCGCCGGGTATCTCCAATATTGAGGTTAGGCACGCTGTTGGCTATGGCATGACCTGGGGGGAGAATTTAGAAATAGAGTGGCTTGAGAGTACCGGCGAGGTGGCAGAAGTGCCGATTGCGCCGGGTGGCTGTGTAGCAGTCAAGCGTGAAGTTTTTCAAGATGTGGGTGGCTTTGAAAGGGGATTTCATGTGTATGGTCATGAAGATGCCGAATTTTCCCTCAAACTTTGGTTGTTTGGTTACCGGGTTGAAGTGAATCCTTCGGTGGTAATTCAGCATCATTTTCGCAGCCACCACCCCTATGAAATATCGATAGACCAATATGCCCATAATGCCCTGCGGATGGCCATGAGCCACTTCAATGCAACCCGGCTAGGGAAGGTTATTGCCCTCTATAGTTATCTAGAAGACATAGAACAATTGGTGTCTCAATTGGTTTTAGAGAGTGATGTTCTGGAGCAGCGACAGCACTATTTAAAGCGCCGTAAATATGATGATGACTGGTTTATGGATAAATTTCAAATTCCTTTTTAAGCTAGTTGACAATCCCAATTTGGGCGGGATAAGATAAGCTAGATACCAAAAAATGGTGGTTAGGATAAACGTAGTTAACACCAAGCGTAGGGGGTCTAAAAAAATGAGATTTTTTAGTATCAGTGATCTACATCTTTCTTTTAGCAAACCGGTGGACCCCCTGAACTGGCAAGCGGTTGAACTCCAGAAGCCCATGGATATTTTTAATCAAGAGTGGCACAATCACTATCAAAAAATTTATGATAACTGGACAGCCCAAGTGCAGCCGGGGGATATTGTGTTGATGCCCGGTGATATTTCCTGGGCTACCCGCCTGGAGGAAGCTCGGTATGATCTGGATTTTCTAGGTCTACTGCCGGGAACTATTTACGCTGTGCCTGGTAACCACGATTACTGGTGGCAGGGTATCTCAAAGACTCGCCAGTTTGTACCGGAAAATATGAAGCTAATTCAGAATGATAGTGCCCTGGTGGGGGAAATTGCCCTTTGCGGTAGCCGGGGTTGGACTTGCCCCAACAGTCATCAATTCACCGCAGAAGATGAAAAGATTTATAAAAGAGAATTAATTCGTTTGGAAAACTCTCTCCGCAGTGTTGCTAAAAGTGCTGTTGAAATTATTGTTATGATGCATTTTATGCCCACCAATGAGGTTCATGAATGCTCCGGTTTCATCGAACTACTCTGCGATTATAAAGTGGGGCGAGTGGTCTACGGCCACTTACATGATCGGGCTAGAAACTACCGACTACCCGATGAGCTATGGGGAATCAAATTTCACCTAGTTAGCGCAGATTATGTTAATTTTTCGCCAATAATCCTGCTGGAAAATAATTTGACAAAACACTCAAATAATAGTTGAAAAAATTCTGTGAATTGTTTATAGTTTTGTCACAACAGTAGGTTAAATATTTCACAAAGTTTTAGTAAGGGGGAGGGGAAGGCGCTATGAGATTTAAACTAACGACCCGGATTGCTCTGGGCTATTGTCTAGTCCTTGTATTGACGGGGCTTTTAGCCGGTATCATGATCTATAAGGTAACTGCTATTACCACGGAGATTGATGGTTTACAAAAACATAATGTACGTACCATGGAAGGTATAGCCGTCTCCATGTATGTAGAAGAACAATCATCCCTCATTAAAGAATACTTACTAAGCGGCAACCAAATTGCTAAGGCAGATGTGGAAAGCAAAATTAAAGAAGCTCTGCAACATGAGGAGGAATTAATTAAGCTTACCCGACAAAAAATAAACTTGGATCGAATTACCCATGTGCGAGACTTAAATAAACAAATGGAACAAATTTTCCAGAAAGATATTGTTCCATTGGTAGAGCAAGGGAAAATAGAAGAAGCACGTACGATCAAAAAGACTTCCTTTGACCCTTTAGCCAAACAATTGAAACAAGCGGTTACAGAATATGTAGAGTATAAAAAATGGGAAAGCAAGAATGCCGAGGCCTTGGCTATGAAGGTAAGCCAAGCATCCAAACAAGTTGCCGGTATCTTTGGCCTCCTGGCTTTAGTCTTAGGGATTCTATTTAGCCTACTGTCTTCCCGGGCTGTCACCAAACCCATTAAGGGGCTGGTGCAGGAAACTTTGGTGGTGTCTGAAGGAGATCTTACCCAGAAAATTGAAGTTAAGGGTAACGATGAACTGGCTCAACTGGCACAGGCCTTTAACAAAATGATAGGTAATTTGCATCAAATGGCTAAAGCAGTGGTAGAAAAAAGCAATAGTTTGGCAGACCATAGCCAGCAATTATCTGCGGCCAGCCAGGAAGTAAGCGCTGCGGTGCAGGAAATTACAAGCACCACTACCGAACTGGCCAGTGCAGCTACGGAAGAAGCAGCAGCTGCAACCAATGCAGTTGATGTTTCCCGTGATGTGGAGCATTCGGCAAAGATAGGTAATCAGGCGGTTAAGCAAGCTGTGGAAAAAATGAGCTCCATTGTGCAGCGAGTGGATAAGAGTTCCGGGCAGGTATCGCGGTTAGGTGAAAGATCCCGTGATATTGGTAAAATATCGGAGGTTATTACCGGCATAGCTGACCAAACGAATCTGTTGGCCCTTAACGCAGCCATTGAAGCTGCCAGAGCCGGCGAGCAGGGGAAGGGCTTTGCTGTGGTGGCGGAGGAAGTGCGGAAATTGGCTGAACAATCCTCCCAGGCAGCCAGGGAAATTGGTACTATCATTAAACAAATTCAGCAGGAAACTGCGCAGGCAGTACAGGATATGAACCTAGGCGTCCAGGAAGTTCACGAAGGTACCCAAGTAGTTCAGACCGCCGGGCAGGCCCTCCAAGAAATCTTAGAACAAGTTCAACATACGGTAAGTATTATCGATGAAATTGCCAAAGGGGCAGAGATGAACAGCCAAGGCACCCAAAATTTGGCAGCCGCCACAGAGCAAGCCAGTGCCTCGGTGCAGCAAATTGCCAGTGCTTCGCAAGATCTGGCCAAGATGGGCGGGCAATTCCAAAGTCTGGTTGTTCATTTAAAAGTATAGTTATTGAGAAAAACGAAGCCTCCGCCAAGTTTTTAGACGTACCCCACAGGGGATAAGTCGGCGGAGGTTTCGTTTGCGCTGACAACTAATTTACAACATTGGTTCAGTGGACAACGGCTCCTTTGGTAACATAAAAGATATTATTGTAATGTTTTGCAACAACCGTTAAAATTTTAATAATAGATTCCCTGGGAGGAGTTCTTCGCCAACTATGAGTTATAGTAAAATTCCCCAGTTAGCTAATTTCACCAAAATGATTATGGCATCATCCGATGATTTAATCACGGTTGTTGATAAGCAGGGAATCATTATTGCTATGAATCCGGCCGTCGGCCGACTTCTGCGTGTAAATGTAGAGAAACTAATTGGTTTGCCAATTATTCAGACAATTTACCAGGGGAGAAAGTTTGATTACCAGGGCAAATACCTTAGCCCAATTATAGAAACCCTGGAGACAGGCAGAGAGTTTAAGGACAAAGAGGTTGGTATTCAGGCCCCTTTGCTGCTAAGTGATTTTATTTGTCGCACTACCACGGGTATTCTTTGGGATAGCGCAGGGAAATTAGCTGGTGTTTATTGTTATGATAAAGACATTACCAAGTGTCGCAGCCTAGAACGAAAAAATGAAAACTTACTCGATAAAATCAATACACAGCAACTTCAGACGGTGCTGGCTTTTTCAGAGGCCATTGGTGCTAGGGATGATTACACCAGGGGCCACTCGGAAAGGGTGGCAGAATATGCTCAAATGATTACAGCAGCGATGGGATTGCAAGAGCTTAATGAGCTGGTTTATGTGGCCTCTCTGGTGCATGATGTGGGTAAAATCGGTATTCCGGAACATATTCTAAACAAACCCGCAAGACTAAGCGAGGTGGAGTTCCAAAGGATCAAAGATCACCCGATAATTGGAGCCAACATCCTAAAACAAATAGATACTTTTTCATATCTAGTCTCTATTGTGCGTGCCCACCATGAGCGTTTTGATGGCAGGGGCTATCCAGACGGCCTAGCCGCCGAGGAGATCCCCTTGATCAGTAGGATTATCGCAGTGGCCGATGCCTTTGAAGCCATGACCTCGGATCGTAGTTATCGGGAGCGTTTTTCTATTGACTATGCGGTGGAGGAATTAAAGCGTTGTGCCGGTAGCCAATTTGACCCGAGGATTGTGAGTCATTTTGTTATGTTAGTTTGTGGTAATGGGTTGGAAAAAGGCTTTACGCAACCATAGGAAAAATGATACAGGGTATAATAACCCACAGATCATAGGCTGTGGGTTTTGGAATGTGATATTACATATTGAATTTAGGAGGTTTTTTGACTTGGCCAAGAATGTTTATACGAAAATACAAGAAATGCTTGATTTAAGGAAAATTAGTGTGGAGGAATTAGCCAAGAGGACCATGTTGGAGGTTTCTGATATTGAAGGATTGAAACAGTTTAATCCCAAAAAAGCTTCTCACCTGGCCATTGTACAGGCCATTTCCCTGGCTGTGGGCATCAATGTTTATTATTTCTTGGGAGATGATGTGGTGGGTCCCAAACAAATCCTCTCTCGTCTGAATGTATTTGATCAGCAAAACATAATGAATGGTGAGTTAGCTCCTTTCCTGCGCATCAGTAAAGAGCAAGCTAAACGAGGTATTACCGACCAAGAACTGGATAGTTTAATTCAGGTAATGTTAGAACAGGAAAGACATCTGGATGCCAAATAAATGAGGCCCTTACATCGTTGTAAGGGCTTCACTTATTCTTACAGGTTTTCCAGGTTATCCCGATCCTTTAGGTGATCGATAAACTGGCGGGCTGTCCGGCCCGAACGTTCATTATGCCAGAGGGTCCATTGAAGGGCCATTTTTTCTAAGGTTTCGGCATCTAGCAAGAGGTTTTCCTGCCTGGCCAGTTCCCGAACAATCTTAAGGAAGGCTTCTTTATCTGGAGAAATAAAGGTAATTTTAAGGCCAAAGCGGTCCGCTAGAGAAAGTTTTTCCTGCATGGTATCGCCGGCGTGAACCTCTCCGGTATCCAACAGTCGATTTTCTCTTTCACCAAAGTATTCTTTAATCAGATTACGTTGGTTGGAGGTGACATAGATGCACAAATTGGTCGAAGGTTGCTCCAGACTGCCCTCCAGTTGTGTTTTAAATTCTTTGTAATCGACCTCATTTTCTTCAAAGGAGAGGTCATCGATAAAAATAATAAACTTTAAGGGCAGGGAACTTAAATAGCCGGTTAATTCCTGTAATCCTTCTAGGTTCCTCCGGGGTACTTGGATCAGCCGTAATCCCCGGTTACCATACTCATGCAGTAACGCTTTGACAGTTGAAGACTTGCCAGTGCCTCGATCTCCATACAGTATCAGATTATGGGCAGGACGCCCCAGTAATAGGCGTTCAGTATTATCGAGTACTTGATTTCGCTGCCGCTCATAACCAATGAGCTGATGTAAACGGATTGGATCTGGCTGGGCAAGTCCCTTCAAGTTGTAGCCGTTGGCTTCGGCCTCATAGCGGAATGCTCGGTAGAGGGCAAATTGTCCAAAACCGTTAGAATGATAAAAATGAAGCAGGGCAGGTAGCAGCTCACGCCAGTCGGCAGACTGCTGCAAGTGTTGCTTTAGTTCAAGAATTTGTTGGCCTGCCGGATGGGAACAGCCTTTAGCAGAGGAAGCAGCTGCTGTACTTGGCGGTTTAAATACACCGGGCAGGTTGCAAAAAATCCGGGCCAAGCCAGCCAAGCCCTCTCGATAGAGAATCTGGAGCTGGCTTAAATCGTGCAGGCAGGCGGCAAGCCACAGTTGAGGCATGTCCTCCTGGGCGGTCGCCTGCCGGGCAAACCAGTTATCATCAAATAACAGCAAATTTATTAAATGATCTTGCCAGGGATCTCCGATAGCCGGCAATGAGCTTTGGGTAGTACGCTGCAGCAATAGGCCCAAAAGTCTATGGTATTCGGATACTAGATGAATTGGTGACTTCGGGTTTTCGTCGTTCATGGCCGCCATGATTTGCGTAAAGGATTGGCATACTTCATCCTGCTTAATCCCTTGAAAGAGCACTAAACTATGCAGTGCTTGGTAAATCTTGTCCAATGTACATTCTTCTGTAAACATTTCCATCCCTCCGGTTGACTGGTAACGAATAAATTCTACATTATTCGCCCAAGCCCCTTCCGGTTATGACGTAATTACTTTTTTTAGTTCCGCCAAGTCACTGATGGGTGGTTGGCAAGCAAAGTTTTTACAAATATAAGCGGCTGCTTTACCGGCCACAGGTGTTTTTCCCTGCAACAGAGGGAGACCTTTCTCTAGTTGGGTATTATCTACATCATCATATTTTATCAACAGCACAGCGTTGGGGAGAAATTGCCGTTGGAGCAATGAGACCATTTGCTTCAGTGCTGGGTCTTGTTTACTGCCGGCTAGAACAATCTCCAAGGGTGGTGCCTGATCTAGATAGGCTGCCATCATCAAGAAGGAGTGTCCGGGCGGATAATGGCTCACATCGCCGGC
This sequence comes from uncultured Desulfotomaculum sp., assembly GCA_946411205.1. Taxonomy (GTDB): domain Bacteria; phylum Bacillota; class Desulfotomaculia; order Desulfotomaculales; family Desulfotomaculaceae; genus Desulfotomaculum. The sequence goes on along the minus strand of CAMKDG010000065.1, from coordinate 805 downwards.
AAAGGTGGTTAGGATTTTTTTAGCTAACGTTTCATAAGAACTATTTCCAGTAAGCCGACCCAGACGTAGCAAATTTACTGCCGCCACTGAATTACCCGAAGGGATGGCCCCGTCATAAACCTCCTTGGGCTGACTAATAAGCTGTTCACTGTCTTTGCCGTAGAAAAAGAAGCCTCCCTGTTCTTCATCCCAAAACAATTCAGTCATTTGCTGTGTTAATGCTAAAGCATATTCCAAATAGCGGATTTCAAAGGTAGACTCATACAGTTCTAATAAGCCCCAGGTTAAAAAGGCGTAATCCTCCAAATAAGCCGGGTAAGCGGCATCACCCTCCCGGTAACGAGCCAATAGTCGACCGTCTTCCCGGCGAAGTTTATCCCAGATAAACTCTACGGCCAGGGCAGCGGACTCACGGTATCGATCGCTCTGGAACACCCTGGCTCCTTTGGCTAAAGCGGCAATCATTAAACCGTTCCAAGATGTCAGGATTTTATCATCCTTATAGGGGTGGATCCTTTTTTCTCGCTCCAGAAATAATTGCTGGCGACACTTCTCTAATCCTTCTACCAACTCTGCCAGAGAAATATCCAGCTCCTCGGCAAATGTTAAAGGGTCTTGGCCAATGAGATTCGGGATACTGGCCCCTTCAAAATTACCCTCCGGGGTGATGTCGTAATAACGGCAATACAGCTCTCCATCCACAGGACCCAGGATATCCATGATTTCCTCCGGCTGCCAAACATAAAATTTACCTTCTTCTCCTTCGGAATCGGCATCCTCCGCCGAATAAAAGCCTCCTTCAGGA
>CAMKDG010000064.1 GCA_946411205.1 uncultured Desulfotomaculum sp. | reverse complement strand
AGTCTAACTAGTTTATCCTCCAACTCTGGTCCTTCTGGCAGATAGGCTTTCACAATAGGTAGCGTACGGTTAAGAACTTCCGGTGGAAATTCATAATGATCCCAAATATCGGCTTCTATGCCTTGGGAAATTAAAGCGGGGTCTTCGATAACTACCCCGCCGGCACCTAATTCATCAAAAATATAACTAACCATCTCAATTCCCTCATGAGGAACCTGGACGGAGATTTCAAGCCAAATGGTCAAGGGGAGTGCCTCCTTGTTCGGGTTATACCCCTAGCTATTTAAACGCTTCTTTCACTTTCTCAAAGATATTTTTTTCCTGTGCCTTGGGGGCTTTGTCGCCGCTCTGTTTGGCAAATTCCTTTAGCAGTTCCTTTTGTTTATCATTAAGTTTGGTTGGCGTGATTACCTTTACCCGAACATGCTGATCACCCCGACCATTACCATTAAGATAGGGAATGCCTTTATCTTTAATGCGGAAAATGGTACCCGTCTGAGTGCCTTCGGGCACTTTCAAATCGGCAGAACCGTCTAGGGTCGGTACTTCGATCACATCACCCAAGGCGGCCTGAACAAAGGAAAGATCGATATCACAAACGACTTCATTGCCTTCCCGGCGGAAGAACTTATGAGGGCGAACCAAAATGTAAACATAGAGGTCACCGTGCGGGCCACCCCGTAAGCCAGCCTCACCTTCACCCGTGAGGCGCAGGCGAGAACCCTCATCCACACCGGCAGGAATTTTAACATGAATGGTCTTGGTTTTCCTAATTTGCCCTGCGCCACGGCAGGTAGGACAAGGTTTTTCTATAATCTTACCAGAACCCTGGCACTTGTCGCAGGTACGGCTCTGCACAATGCGTCCAAAGGGTGTATTGGAGGCATATTGTACTTGACCAGACCCCTGACAAACACCACAGGTTTGAAGCTTACTGCCCGGTGCCGAACCACTGCCGGCACAGGTATCGCAGGTTTCGGTACGTGGCACCTGAATATCCCGTTCCACCCCAAAGGCCGCTTCCTTAAAGGAAATTTCCATATTAAATCGCAGATCGTTCCCCTTCTGAGGACCATTGCGCTGCCGTCCCATACCACCAAAGAACATATCAAAGATATCGCCTAGGCCGCTATCGCCAAAACCACCGAAGCCACCGGCCCCAAAACCCTGGCCGTCGGTTGCAGCGTGACCATATTGGTCGTAGGCCGCCCGTTTGTCTCCATCACTGAGCACCGCATAGGCTTCCGCTATTTCTTTGAACTTGGCTTCTGCTTCTTCCTTAGGGCCCTCATAGACGTCCGGATGATACTGCCGAGCCTGTTTTCGATAGGCCTTTTTTATTTCTTCCGTCGAGGCACCTTTGGCAACACCCAACACCTCATAATAGTCACGCTTAGCCATGTTACACCACCTAAATATTCATAAAAAATAACCATCGGCCCTCAGCCCTCAGCTTGGTTGGTTTCAATAATTGCCAGTTGATTTTATAGGGAAAACCAAAAAGCTGATGGCTGATGGCTGACGGCAAAAAGGGAGTGTCGCAAAAAGTTGTTTTGCGACAGCCCCACTGCCAGAAATACTACACTTAGTATATGAAAATTTTTCTTATTTGTCTTCCTTCTTTTCATCTTTTACTTCGTAATCGGCATCTACTACGTTGTCGTCCTGCTTCGCATTGCCGCCGCAGCTACCGTCAGCACAACCACCCTGGGCCTCCTGTTGCTGCTGGTACATGGCGGAAGTTAGTTCATGAAGAAGTTTCGTCATTTCTTCTAATTTGTTTTTAATCTGGTCGGTGTCATCGCTGTTCATGGCTGCCCGAAGTTCCTCGGTAGCTTTTTGAACAGCCTCCACCTGAGTTTTGTCAGCCTTATCACCCAGATCTTTAATGGTCTTCTCCGTTTGATAAATCATGCTGTCTGCCTGATTTCTAACTTCTACGGCTTCTTTCCGTTTCTTATCTTCCTCGGCATATTTCTCAGCATCGTTGACCATTCTGTTAATGTCATCATCGTTTAAAGCACCGGTACCGGTAATAGAAATGCTCTGCGCCTGTCCGGTACCCATATCCTTAGCAGAAACGGAAACAATACCGTTAGCATCAATGTCAAATTTCACTTCAATTTGCGGCACACCACGGGGAGCGGGGGGGATACCACTTAATTGGAAACGGCCTAAGGTTTTGTTGTCTGCCGCCATTTGACGTTCCCCTTGCAGCACGTGAATTTCTACCGAAGGTTGATTATCGGCCGCGGTGGAAAAAATCTGACTCTTGGAAGTAGGAATGGTGGTATTGCGTTCAATCAGTTTGGTAAATACTCCACCCAAAGTTTCAATCCCTAAAGACAGCGGAGTTACGTCCAGCAGTAGAACATCCTTTACTTCCCCAGCTAATACCCCTGCCTGGATGGCAGCACCAATGGCTACGCACTCATCGGGGTTAATCCCTTTGTGAGGTTCAGTACCGAGGAATTTGCGAATGGCCTCCTGTACCGCTGGGATGCGGGTGGATCCACCCACCAACAGGACTTTATTAATTTCTTTGACTTCTAACCCGGAATCTTTCAGCGCTTGACGGGTGGGGCCCATGGTTTTTTCCACTAAATCAGCAGTTAGTTCATCAAATTTAGCCCGGCTCAAATTAATATCCAAGTGCAAGGGACCATCTGAACCAACGGAGATAAAGGGCAGGTTAATATTGGTATTAACTACTCCTGACAATTCAATCTTGGCTTTCTCTGCAGCTTCTTTCAGCCGTTGCACAGCCATTTTATCCTTCAGCAGATCAACGCCGCTTTCTTTTTTAAACTCACTAGCCAGGAAATCAATCACCCGTTGATCGAAATCATCACCGCCCAGACGGTTGTTACCGCTGGTAGCCTTTACCTCAAAAACACCGTCGCCCAATTCTAGAATGGATACGTCAAAGGTACCGCCGCCCAGGTCGAAGACCAGAATGGTTTGATCACCCTCTTTATCTAGACCGTAGGCTAGAGCCGCAGCAGTGGGTTCGTTAATGATACGCAGTACTTCCAGACCGGCAATTTTCCCGGCATCTTTGGTGGCCTGACGCTGGGAATCGCCAAAATAAGCGGGTACAGTAATAACTGCCTGGGTTACGGTCTCACCCAAATAAGCCTCGGCATCAGCCTTTAATTTGGCTAAGGTCATAGCTGAAATTTCCTGGGGGGTGTAGTCTTTACCGTCAACGGTTACTTTGTGGTTGGTACCCATGTAGCGCTTGATCGAAGAAATCGTACGATCTGGGTTACTAACGGCCTGGCGTTTTGCCACTTGGCCCACCAAACGCTCTCCTGTTTTGGAAAAACCAACTACCGAAGCTGTGGTTCTGGCACCCTCAGCGTTTGGAATAACAACTGCTTCGCCACCTTCCATCACAGCTACGCAAGAGTTGGTTGTACCTAAGTCAATACCAATTACTTTAGCCATTTATCTTTGCCTCCTAAGTAAAAGATTTACGTTGGTTTGGGAATTCTTAAAGTTAGTCACCAGCCATGGCCTTTAGCCGTTGGCTTTGGTTGGTAACAACATTGTACGTTGTAAGGTAACATAGCTAACGGCCATTACTTCGCTACTTTTACCATCGAATGCCGAATCACTTTCCCCTTTAAGTAGTACCCTGTCAGTAGCTCCTCTACGACGGTGCTCTCTGGTTGATCGCTGTCTTCTACTTGCATTACAGCATCATGCAGGTTGGGGTCGAAGGGCTCTCCCAGTGCAGGTATGGGAACTAGACCTTCGCTGCTTAAAACATCGTTGAACTGGCGTTGGATCATTTCTACACCATTGATAAATTTCTCTCCACCATCCCCGGCGGAGTTAAGGGCTCTGGTAAAATTATCCACCACAGGCAATAAATTTTTAATCAGCTGCTCTGAACCATATTTAAGTAGTTCTTCTCGTTCCTGACGGGTACGTCGGCGCAGGTTCTCGTAATCTGCCTGCATCCTCAGTACTCGATTGTAGTTATTTTCAGCTTCTGCAATCTTCTCCAACAGCATTTTCTTTAATTCGCTTGGGTCATCGGGCAGATTTTGGTTATTGATTGCCGTTGCACCGGTCTCGTTGTTTTGTTCCTCAACCGGTTGTTCTTCCAAAACTGTTTCTTGACCCTGTTGCTTATTTTCTTCGGTCACTTGATCACCTCTCTAATGAGTTTGTTGTAGGTTGTTGGTAGTCTCTCATTTTTATAATGGTGTCAATACGTAATATGGCCTCGGCAATCTCACCGGCGGCTTTTAGGGCGTGGATCTTGACCAGGGCTGGGTCCAAAACACCCAGTTCAAACATATCCGCAATCTCGCCGGTGTCACAATCCACAGCCAACGAGTTTTTATTTTGTTCTACCTGACTGGCCAGTACGTCACCAATTTTTTCCAAGTGGTTAAAGCCTGCGTTGGAGACAATTTGAGACATCGGCCGCCTAAGTGTCTCCGCCACACAACTGACCCCATAGGCTGCCATACCCCGAGTATTTTCTCTAACCTTCTCCACTTCCCGGGATACAGCCAACTCCAGGGAGCCTCCCCCCGGCACTACGCCACCTTTGACGGCAGCCTGTACGGAACTGGCTGCATCTTTGGCAATACGTTCGCGTTCCCCTACCACTTCCTCGGTGGCAGCTCCCACCAACACGGTGGCCATAGGCTTGCCGTGACCATCTAATATCCAGAGCTGCTCCAGTTTTTCATTACCTACCACGTTTTTCGCAAAGCCTAAATATTTTTCCAATTCAGCCGCTTCTTTTTTAAGGCTGGTGCGTTTCACAACACGGGCCCCGGTATGTTCAGCAGCACGCCGCAACTCTTTATTCAGCACCCGCTGTACGACCATAATTCCCGCATCGGTTAGCATCTCTTCAGCCGTGTCAGCCACTCCCCGGTCCACTAATACCAAGCCCGTGCCGATATCAATTATTTTTTGGATATTCGCTTTAAACTCAGCCTGTAGTTCCAGATAACGGGCAAAACCAGTCTCGGTCCCCAATGCTCCGTCTTCAATTTGCTCCGGTTCCAGGGCATCATCAATAATCAGAACCTTAACAGTTGCCAACTGTTGTGGCATTTGCTTATTCATGGTTTCTTTGTTGACGATAACCCCCATGAATACCTGATTGTTAGCCCCTTCTTCGGACATCACGGTATCGGATAACTTAAAGTTAGTGTCTAAAAGCTTCTCTTTGCCAATTAGGCGAGCCGCTTCCACCACCAGATCGGCAATATCCTGATGTTCCCGGCCAGCTACTAAGGCCACTTGGTTTAGCCAGGAATGTTGCAAATCGTCTAGCGGTGTAGCTTGCTCCTGCATCACTTCCAGTGCTCGCCGCACACCTGCCCGAACTCCTTCAATAACCCGAGCCACCGGCACGCCTTTCGCCACCTGCTCTACCCCGGTACTTACTAAAGCACCGGCCATAACGGTGGCAGTGGTAGTACCGTCGCCAATTTCCTCCTGCTGAGATTTGGCAATGTTGATAACCATGCGGGCCGCAGGGTGGTTGGCTTCCATCATGGTCAGGATGGTTACCCCATCGTTGGTAATAACCACCTCGCCAAATTTATCTACCAACATGGTATCCAGTCCCTTGGGTCCTAGGGTTCCCTCCACTGCCGAGGCAATCGCCCGCACAGCATTGGCGTTGGTCATCAAGGCTGCCAGTTTTTCATTAACTTCGGCCCCCTGACTGGCCTGTTGTTTGAGACTCACGACAATGGTTCCTCCTTATATTATCCGTTACCCTTGAGAATACGTTCCAGGGTTCGGGAAAGATTGCTAGACATACTATCTACCACCGTTACCACCCGGGCATAATCCATCCGTGTAGGGCCTAGTACCCCAATGGTGCCAAGGATTTTATCTCCGATCTGATAGGTGGCAGTAATCATGCTGCAATCCTGAATCTCTTGTTGGCTATTCTCACTGCCAATTTTAATAGTAACACCTAGACCTTGATTAGGCTGCTTTAAAATATCCTTTACTTTATCTTCTTGTTCCAACAGGGAGAGGAGCACTTTCACCTTATCTACGTTATGAAACTCCGGCTGATTCAGGATATTAAATACTCCCTCGAGGTAGATTTTATCCTCCTTTACCGAAGGGATCTGATCCTTCATTAACTCAATAGCCAAATCTAGTATGTTCCTGTGTTTAGCCAGTTCAAAGTAGATTTCCTTAATCAAGGTAAGTCGAATGCTGCCCATTGTTCTACCTTGGAGTTTGGCATTGAGCACACTGGAAATCTGGTCTAGATCCTGCTGGGTAATGTTCTCCGGTATGGAAACAATTTGATGATTTACTGCACCAGTATCCATGACTACAATGATCATAGCCTGACCGGATGCCATTAGCACCAATTGAATGTGCTTAACCGTACTGATACCCATCCGTGGCGTCTGCACCAAAGCGGTATAATTAGTAAGATTGGCCAATAGTCTGCCGGTACGGTTAAGTACTTCCCCCACTTCCCGTACTTTATCTTCGTAGCCGTGGCGGATAGCCCCCTCCTCTTCCTCCGTAAGCTGTTCCCGCTGCATCAGGCAATCTACATAATAGCGATAGCCTAGGTTTGAGGGAATGCGCCCGGCTGATGTATGGGGCTGTTCAATGAATCCCATATCTTCGAGATCCGCCATTTCATTACGAATGGTGGCTGCACTGACTCCTAGTTTGTAGCGGCGTGATATGGTACGCGAACCAACCGGTTCAGCAGTATCAATATAGTCTTTGATGATGGCCAACAGAATCTGCTGTTTACGTTCATCCATTTTCACGTCGGCACACCTCCTACCTGCACCCTGGAAGGGTGTTAGCACTCACTCGTATTGAGTGCTAATTATAAATAGAATTTAACAAATGGGCAAAAAAAAGTCAAGGGTATTGGCTGTCAGCCCAAGGTCGTTTCATAAATTTCTGATGATGCCAGGATTTTCTGAAAGTGCTATCAAGGGCTTAGACAAATTCGGCAAACACTTGGTTGGCTAAAGGTAATGCTTTCTCTGTTAATTTAAGATGCCCAAAGGATTGTTCCAGTAAACCTTTGGCGGTTAAACTGCTGACTTGTTTGCCAAAAATATCTGGCAGGGATTTGCCAAATCTTTGCTGAAAGGTGTCTACGTTTACACCCTCGAGCATTCTCAGACCTAGGAAGACAGTTTCTTCCATTTGCTCCTTGATGGTCAGAGTTGTTTTTTCAGCCACTGGTCTTTGCCCTTGTTTTACCAATGAAGCATACTCCTCTATACCCTCCACATTGCCCCAGCGACTTTGGTTAAGATAGGAATGGGCGGCTGGCCCCAGTCCTAAATAGGCTTGATTTTGCCAGTAAAGCAGGTTATGACGGCATTGGTAACCCACTTGGGCAAAGTTGGATATTTCGTAGTGTTGATAGCCCTTTTCACCCAAGAGTTGGCGGGCCATCTGATACATAGCCAGTTCTTCTTCTTCCGGGCAAGGTTTTAGTTGTCCCTGTTCCACCGCTTCGGTCAACGGAGTGTTTTCTTCTAGCTGTAATCCATAGCATGAAATATGCTCCGGCTGTAAAGCCAGGATCTCATATAAAGACTGCCGCCACTGGGCGGCAGTCTGCGTAGGCAAACCAAAAATTAGATCCAGGTTGATATTCTTAAAACCTGCTGTACGGGCTTCTGTCACTGCTTGCCGAGCTTCTGAAAAGGTATGAATTCGCCCGATTAAACGAAGTAGTTCCCGGTGAGTGGATTGAACTCCCAGGCTGAGTCTGTTAAATCCCGCTGCCCTCAGTTCTTTGAGGGCCGGTAGGCTCACTGTACCGGGATTAGCCTCGGTGGTAATTTCCGCGCCCTGTTCAATAGAGAAAACTTTCCCTACCTGCTCCAAAATCCCGGCCAAATATTGCGGTCTCAGGCAAGTGGGCGTACCACCACCCACAAAAATAGTTTTGATGGATTTATGCCTTGCCTCTAACAGGTCTCCATAAAGACCCATTTCCGCTGACAGACTTTGCAAATAAAGCTGTACCTGCTCCTCCTGCCAAGGATACGAGGTAAAATCGCAGTATAGGCACTTGCGGAGGCAAAAGGGTACATGAATATAGAGCCCTACGGACATGGTGGTAGCACCAGCTTATCCTTAATTTCCTTCACTAACAATTCTTTATGGCCGGGTTCCGTTAACCATTCTTTAACCACCGGCCACACTTCTGGACAGCTTCCTTGGGCGCCGGTCAGATCGCGAACAGTAGTATCTACCGCTTTACGCTGATCTTTGGTTAATTTATTGATACCGGCCTCTTTTATCACGGAGGTTAGATTTTTCAAATAACAAGTCATAACGTCCCCTATTCTTCAATGCTTAATACCGCCATAAAGGCTTCCTGGGGTATTTCCACATTGCCCACTTGTTTCATGCGTTTTTTACCTTCTTTTTGCTTCTCTAACAGCTTTCTCTTACGGCTGATATCACCACCGTAACACTTAGCCAATACGTCCTTGCGCATAGCCTTAACGGTTTCACGGGCAATAATCTTATTGCCAATGGTTGCTTGAATGGGAATTTCAAACATTTGTCTGGGAATCAGAGAACGAAGTTTTTCGCAAAGACCTCTTCCCCTGGCATAGGCTCTTTCTTTGTGTACAATACAGGATAGGGCATCGAGGACTTCGCCATTCAGCATAATGTCCAGTTTTACCAGATCGGATTCACGGTAGCCACTCATCTCATAGTCCAGAGAGGCATAACCCTTGGTGCGAGATTTCAGTTGGTCGAAAAAGTCATAAATAATTTCCGATAAGGGGATGTCGTAGGTCAACATAACACGGTTGACACCCATGTATTCCATATTACTGTAAATACCGCGTTTTCCCTGACACAATTCCATCACTGTGCCCACAAAATCCTTTGGCACCATAACCGTTGCTTTGACAAAGGGCTCTTCTATCTTTTCGAGATTATTAACCGGCGGTAAATTAGACGGGTTATCAATCTCTATGGTTTCACCCTTGGTGGTGGTTACCCGATAAACCACACTGGGTGCAGTGGTAATTAAATTAATACCATATTCCCGTTCCAGACGCTCTTGAATAATTTCCATATGCAGCAGTCCTAAGAAACCGCAGCGAAAACCAAAGCCCAAGGCATCGGAGGTTTCCGGTTCATAGATAAGGGAAGCATCATTAAGCTTTAACTTGTCCAAAGCGTCCCTGAGATCTTCGTAGTCTACCGTATCCACCGGATAGAGACCACAGAAGACCATCGGTGTTACCTTACGGTAGCCGGGCAGTGGTGCCTGTGCTGGATTTTGGGCTGTGGTAATGGTATCACCGACCCGCACATCCTGAACATTCTTCATACTGGCAGTAACAAAGCCAACTTCACCGGTGTTCAGCTCATCTATGAAAGTCATCCGGGGATTAAAGACTCCCACTTCATTCACTTCAAATTCCTTTTGGGTAGCCATCATGCGAATGCGCATACCGGGCTTTAGGGTACCCTGCACCACCCGAATGTAGGCAATAACACCCCGGTAGGCATCAAAATGAGAATCAAAGATCAAAGCCTGGAGTGGGGCAGTGGCCTCACCCTTTGGCGGGGGAATCTTCGTTACTACCTGCTCCAAAATTTCGTTGATCCCAAGGCCGGTTTTGGCAGAGGCCAAAACTGCTTCTGAAGTGTCTAAGCCAATAACATCTTCAACTTCCTGCTTTACCCGGTCGGGCTCAGCACTGGGAAGATCAACTTTATTGATAACCGGAATGATTTCCAGATCATTTTCCAAGGCTAAATACACGTTGGCTAAAGTTTGGGCCTCAATACCCTGGGAAGAATCTACTACCAACAAGGCTCCTTCACAGGCCGCTAAACTGCGTGACACTTCGTAGGTAAAGTCCACGTGTCCGGGGGTATCAATAAGGTTTAGTTGATATTCTTCGCCATCCGCGGCTTTGTGAAAAAGTCTTACCGCCTGCAGTTTAATGGTAATGCCCCGTTCTCTCTCTAAATCCATTTTATCCAAAACTTGTTCGGTCATTTCTCTTTGACTTAGGGCACCGGTGTATTCTAATATACGATCGGCTAAAGTAGATTTTCCATGATCAATGTGTGCTATAATACAGAAGTTTCTAATACGGTGTTGAGGTGTTGCCATTCAATACTCCCCCTAGTTAAAAAAGACATACCCTTTTATTATAGCACCGGATTTGACCAGCTTCAACTTGTTGCGACTTAGAATATCCGTTATAGCCGTTCCTTCACCCACTGGTTAACGGCCCTTACTTCTTCGGTCCGTACCAAGGCCTGCCATTGTCTTTTTACCAGGGCTGTTGCACTTTCCACTTGCTGATGTAACTGCGGATCATCTTTACATTCCTGCCACTTCTTCTTAACCTGTTCCTTGCCGATTGCCACCTGTTGTTTAATGGTAGCCACATTGACAGAGCATTTCTCACCAAGCAGTTCAATTTGCAGGACCTCCGGTTCCTTCTCTACGACGTCATATATCCTAAGGGGTTGCTCCGGTACTACCAGCTGATTGAACTGCTTGATAGATGTGGTTATTCCTAAACCTATTAAAATAAAAAATGCACACAGCACAATGGCAGCCAAACCTATTCGTCGCATAAAAAAGGCACCTCCCTATTTCTAAGGATGTACCTTACATTTATTGTCTATACATTTTCTACCATTTGATCTTTTCCTTCATCCTCAAATTCTTTCTGCTCTAGATTGTTTTCAGGCGTCTCCTCTGTTGGTTGGCTAGCCTTCTTTATTTTTATTTCTTCTGCAAGTAATTTTGCCAGGGCCTCCGCCAGCATTTTGCCACTGGCTACCGCTTCCTCCAGGGAGTTGGTGTCGGTGCCCACTTCCACTAAAATGGCACCAGGGTGTAACTGCTGGTTGTAGCGACCTTCCTTTACGCGAACTCCCAGGCAAAGACCTGGAGACAATTCATCCATTTTAGCTGCTAGGCGACAAGCGAAGGCATAGTTTTGCTTCCAGTTAGGGAAAGGTCGTCGGGCATCGGACCCGATAATGATTAAAATAGGGGCAACCTGTTGTCCCTTGACCGTTACCAGACTATCCTGATGGCTGCGCCCGGCATCTCGGTGAATATCCAGCATGGTAATCATTTTAGTATGGTTGGCAACCATTTCCTTGGCTGTCTTTTCGGATTCCAGATAAGAGGTGGCATAGCGGGTATCATGAATGGTATCCGAGCGGACTACCCGCAAGGAATACTCCTTTTCCAGTACCTCCTGTACGGCTTGGGCTACCTTAACAACCCCTCCCCGTTGTCCTTCTAATCGATCGGTACCATCGGTCTGGGAATAGGTCTCTCCGGTATGGGTATTGTAAATTCCGACAACTACATCTTTGTCTTCATCTCCTACCCCTATCGTTTTTTCAACAGGTACTTCCTGCCCCATCTTAGTCACTGGTAAACCCATCGTTTGTACCTGTCTCAAAAACGGTATTTGGACTGCTAGGATACCCGCAGGAGTGCTATCAATACGGGTAACACCGGCTAACCAGGAAACCAACGCCCGACTGGGACTTTCCATCTCTTCGGGTGTATCCTGCCAAGCCAATGCCGGCATGGAGGTTAAAATCATGGCTCGAGGGTCTTGTAATGCTTGGGAAACCAGCCACTTTACAGAGACATTTAATAGTCTTTGGGTCCCAACGGTTGTGTTCTGCCATAGTCCATAAAAGACAATTAGGCTTAGCATGATCATCCAATATAAGGATGCTTTCCTTTTGCGGGCTAAAATTACATCACCCCCCTGTGGGGCTTGTTTTTATAATGGATATGCCGTACCATAGGGGGGTATGATTTTTACTTTTTTAACCACTTCTTTAATTATGGTTTAGTCTGGTAAATATAAAAAGCCCGGCAGCCGGGCTTTTTATAAAAGATCCTTACTTATCTCACCACTGTGGGAACAAAAGCATCAATAAGTCCAATAATGAAGGCAGAGATTAAGGCACCAAAAATACTGACGCTAAGCAGACTTGGAATGATAAACTGGGCCAGATAAATCACAACAGCTGCAGTTACAAAACCAACCAGTCCGCGTCTTTGGGGCGAAACCCTGTCTCCCAGCAAGCTTTCGGCTATGTAGCCCAGAACGGCAATGACAACCGCAGCAATGAGCGCCCCGATGAAACCACCCTTAACCACAAAACCAGGCGAAAGCCAACTCACAACAATCAATACCAGTGCAGAAACGATGAATCTAACCACCATGCCTAACAAGTAAATCACCCCCTAATAATTAAATCTGTTTTTAGGATTCACCAATTTAGGAGATGATATACGAAAGTTTACTTGCATTTTACAAATGCCCGTGGTAAAATACTGCTTGTTGGGGAGGTGAGAAAATTTGCCTAATATTAAGTCTGCCATCAAGCGGGTTGAAATTGCTCAGAAGCGTACCATTCGTAACGCTAGTATTAAATCCGCCGTTAAAACTGCCATTCGCAAATACGAAGTAGCTTTAAAATCTGAAAGCCGTGAAGTAGCTGAGACTACTCTTCGTAAAGCTTTGGTCGCTTTAGATAAAGCAGTTTCCAAAGGCGTTTTACATAAAAATGCCGCTGCCAGAAAGAAATCTCGCCTTACCAAGAGATTTAACAAAGCTGGCTAAATAATCACACACGTTAACAAAACCACCCGGCGGGTGGTTTTTTGCTTTTATCTAGATCTTACGATCTACTGAAATTAATTAACATCGTTTCAATAGCCGACGGAAAGTCCTGTTGGCCTCTTTTCATATTGGCATCCAGTTCAGCTAACTGTTGAAGTGCCCAACGTATTTTGGTAGCGCCGCTACGCTGGCACTGTTGCAGTGTTTTTCTGACCACAAAGTCCGGTAATCCTAGGCGACTGGCCATTTCCCTTTCAGCATAACCCTCTTTAGCTAAAACAGCCACCTGGAGCGCAATGCGGAATTGGCGGGCTAGTAGGGCCAGGATTTTAGGTGGTTGCTCTTTCTGTGCCAATAATTCACGAATACCATATAAGGCTCTGGAAGTCTGGCCTGAAGCAACATCATCCACGACATTAAAAATATTCTGCTCGACATTATTTACTGCCACCTGCTGTACATCTTGAAGTTCTACCAGGGTTCGCTCCCCTAGGTAACACAATAATTTCTCTACCTCATGCTGTAAATTTAGTAAACCTAATTTACCATTCACTTCTACCAAAGTCTTAGCTGCCGCCGGTTCAATCTGCTTACTGGCAGCCTTTAGTCTCTGGTTTACCCAGGTAACCATTTCTTGGGCTTTCAAAGCTTTAAAATCAATGGCAGCACCTGCGGCAGACACCGCTTTAAAAAGTTTCTTACGGCGATCCACGGCGTCCCTAGCCATAAAAATAAGGCAGGTAGTTGGTGAGGGGTTACTTAAGTATTGCAGTAGTATTTCATCCTGACCCCCTGTCTTCGCCTCTGCCGTCGAATCTCCCCCAGACTTTCCTTTACTGGAAAACCAGGGGACGCTTTTGACAATAACGAGCCGACGTTCGGCCATAAAGGGCAGATTTTCTGCCAGAGCTATGACAGAAGGCAATTCGGCAGTTTCACCATCCAGTAGGTCCAAGTTAAAATCCGCAGCCTGGGGTAATAAAACCTCTCTAAACTTAGCCACTGCTTTTTCCTTCAGGTATTCCTCTTCCCCATATAGTAAATAGACCGGAGATACCACTCCCCTAGCCAAACTGTTCATGAGACCTTTGTAATACTCCATCAGTCGGTGCCACCTGCTGAAATTAGTTTACTCTCCACAGCAGCCACTTTCCCCTGCATCGTGGCTTCTTTATCCCTGCGATCATCAATACGGATGGTCGTGGTAACCCGATCAGCACCCGCCAAAAAGGGTTGTTCATGCATTTGCCGTGCAAGCTCCAGAACAACTGAAAGTTCCCCTTCAATAATTGTACCCATAGGTGTCAATTGATATTGGATACCTTCTGCCTGTTGTAAAAGCTTGACACAACCGGCCACAAATCCACTTAAACTGGTGGAACTTGTCCCCAGTGGAATCACGGTTAATTCTACTAAAGCCATATAAAAACCCCCTCTAGAAGAATTCCCTCGCATATATTTCTTCTAAAGATATTATATTACAGTAGCGCACATATCTCAAACAAATGGTTACCTGCGTTAAGGGGGTTGAAATACATGGACCGGCAAGTTTTTCGAAAAATAATATCTGAGTATATCTTGGAATCAGTGCCTAAATCACTGATCTACAATCTAGACAACTTTGCGATTCGCATGAAAAAAGGAGAGTACTGGATTGATTTGTCCTTAGAAAATTTCTACCGTGGTTATTGTCGCCAAAATATGTCTCTACGCCGACAATATGTGGCAGAAGTTCTGGCACCCTTTATCAAGGATTTAAAAAGAGAGAGCGGTGTTAATCACCAGGATGTCAAGGAAAATCTACAGCGAATCTATCCCATCATTGTTGGTCCCAAGGAAGCAAAAGGCATTGCTACTACTACCCTGGCTGAGGATCTTTCCGTTGCCTATGTATTAGACGAGGGTATGCGTATTTTTTTTATCGATAAACCAACCATAGATCGGTTAGAATTTTCTTTGGAAAGCATCCATCAAACCGCTATTGATAATTTCTTTCGGGATTTAGTAAAACCTTTGCAGTTATTTGATGAGAATCGGTCAATCTATGGCTTTAACTATGGTGACACCTATGATTCCAGTCGTCTTTTATCACTGATCCTCTCGCCAAGGCAGCATGGCTTGTCCAACAGCCGCCGCTTACAAGTGATGATTCCAAATCGGGATGTGGTCTTGCTCTTATTCGGCAAGGAAGAAAGTGATCTCCGACAAGCCATGATGATTGGGCGCAGCAGTTTTATCAATAATCCTTATCCCGTCAGCGGTAAGGTTTATGAGCTGCATAAAGGAGTTGTGACCTTGTTCCAGCTTCCCTGGGATGCTGAGAATTAGTTCATTTATTAAGGCAGAGGGCCGGTAAAAACACTGCTGCCTGATTCCAGATTTAACACAAAGTTTACCGTGGTGACCGGATTAATATAGACAACCAGTTCAATTGCACTAGCTTCTCTTCTGGTTCCCGGTGAAAAGGCTGTATCAAAGGGAATACATAGTTTAATGAGCAAAGCCAGTACCGCATTTAATTGACATAACTTTACTACATCAGAATTGATGATACTTTTAAACGCATCACTGGCCAAAAGAAATTCTAATTCTTTCTTATAATTCTTCATTAATCAACACCCTTTGCCAAACCGTATCAATCCTTATCAATAGGATATGATCCCCCGATTCCATTAGTGACTTAAAAAGCACCGGTGCATAACCGATGCTTCTTCTAGCTTCTCGTTTTTATTAGGGCATAAAAGAGTAGTACAGGAATGGCCATCATGTTGTAAAACGCAGGGGAAATCTGAACAACCTCAGTAAGGCCAGCACCAGCGCAGTAATCAGGCCTAACCCCGACACACTAAGGATATGTACGGGACAAGCAGTGGAGCAGCAGTATAAACACATTTGGACTTGCTCTTGATATAGGTAGAGAGTAAGAGAAGGAAGTAGGTATTATATAGAAGATGTTTTCAAGGTGCCCTCTTCTTCCCCTCAGTGAACTGCAGTAGCATCATTTCTTCTTAGATTTCCAGCGCTCCCAGATGTTTTGCAAACTTTTCGCGGGTCATTATAGCTTAATCCCCCTTGCCATCAGTATTAATGGCCAGAGCACTAAGCCCCGGCCATAATTAAATCTAATACGTAATTTTATCATAATTGTAGTTTTTTAAGTCTGTTATGGACTTATTGAAAAGGCTCAACAAAACATTCTATCTCTACAGCTCACATTTTGCAATTTCCATCCAACTACTTGTTGACCGATTTGTTGGGGCTTACTTTGTAACTCCAGTATCTGTAGGTCTTTTTCAACCAACTGCTAATTGTCGCTGAAGCTGGGTCATGCGCCTCCACAGCCTCCCCGATAGCGTCCAATTCCTCATGGGTGATGTCGGGGTGGACGTAGATGGTGACGGTATCATCTGTGCCGTAAACTGTGCTGGTGCCATTTGGTTGCAGGGGTTGGATTAGGTTTAGGGCTAGTAGTTCGTCGGCTAGTTTACTGAGGTTGATGGGTTTTGGGATGCAAATTGGTAAGTAGTTCATGTTAATCACCTACCTTTTAATCCAATTTTGTTATAGATAAGTACGATGTTGAATATGTTAAGGAACTTCCGCTATTTTGAGTTGCTAATAATGTTACTCTGGTATTTTTAGGTAAATAGTAATTGGTTGCAGCTACCATTGGCATATCTATGCCTTGGACGGCTTGGTTGCTAACACCAACAAAAGGCGTACCATTTCCGGCAACCTTTAATACTCTATTACCTGTAGCATTAGGTGCTATATTTGTATAGCCAACTATAGAGTATAATCCATCCTCTGGGATAATCACTTCACCTGCGGTAGTCAATACAAAATCTCCAGTATTTATTGTTGTACTCCCTAGAGCCAAAATGGTCGATACGCTACTGGCAACTGACTGCCCAACCGAAGCCTTACTAAAAAGTGCAGGTACTTTCTTTAACAACCCCCGATTCCTCAACGCCATTTCTAACGCTGTTACATCGGTAGTCACCTTTGCTAACTCGTTAACCAGAGTGTCTACAGTTGACTTGATATTGCTGTCGTAAGTAGCGGCAACCGAAAGAAGTGGGGCGGTAAATTCCTCTGGCAGTGCTAAGTAGGTGACGCTGTATTGGGCTGTTGGGTCAACTTTAGATGCTAGTGCCCATAAACGCTCTTTACCAAAGCAGTGTTGATCTCTACCAAATGTCCAACTTGTATTATCATTTAGCCTATTTTTATATATATTCAGTATCTTTTCGGTACGATAGGACAGTTGAGATGTTCTGCCAGCAAAATTTATCTCGTACGCTAATTCAGAGTTCCATGGATATGAGGCGGTATTGGGATTCGCCAGATCCCTCACCACAACCCCCTCAAACACTTCCACTTGATTCGCACCTTCGTGTAAAGCAAGCTCGCCTTCATGCGGTACTACTTCTGTGGTAGGAGTGGCAAGTTGGTAGTGGAGTTGGTAAGGCGTGTATTCAGGGTAGGATGATGTTGGACAGGTATTAGAGCTATGGTTAACAACATCTACACCACCATTTACTGGATCGATAAACTTAATTTTTGCCCAAGCTTTATTCCCGCTACCATTATATGGAGTTGTTGTAAATGGTTTAGATGAATCGTACATCTTCCACCCATTAAAATACGCCTTATTCTCGTCTGCTGTCGGGGTGTAGTTTTCGCCCCAACCGGAGTCGGAAGATGGTATCATAACATATAAATAATCAAGATTAGGCACATAACCATCACTATACGAAGCCGTACTCCCAGAGGACTTTAAAATTTTGCCATCATATTTACTAAGAATACTAGTACTGCCATTAATCCCTGCAATTTTAACAGACTTATATCCAGTAAAGTTGTAATCAAACACCCAAGGCAGACTCCCATCCAACACCTTTTTCTCCCACTTCTTAGTCCGCACCCAAGCCCCGTCAATTTCCTCCAGTGTTTCACCTTCATAGAGAGGGGTTTGGAGGTAGAGGCGAGAGGAGTTGTAGGGCTTAAATTCGGTTGGGATGGTGTTACCGAGGATTAGCATTGGGTTTCTGAAAACAAATGACCCTGTTGTTTGTTGGTTTGCTGTATGAACAGAAATATAATAAATATCATTTGGTACGGTAAATGATATTATTTTATTTATCGCGGTATTATTAAGTTCTCCAACATCGGCTTTATTGCTAGACCATTTATGGATACTCCAATAGAAATTTGCACCAGCAAAATCAGGAACAACTAATGTATAGATTTGTCCTGGCAGAACTGGAATAGGTGGACTATTCCCTTGCTGGTAAATATCCGTTGGAGTTAATTTAATTGAACAAGGGGTTTCCATAGTATAATGACTATCTAACACCCACTGACTAAACGGCGGAATTAAATTCTCGACTTCAACACGTACAGCCGGATTCTGCACGCACTGGAAGGAGTCAACGTAAGGGTAACGTTCTGCTATTTGGGCAGGAGTTAGGGTGTCGATTTCGTTATATTCGGCTTGAGTGATTTCGTAGAGGCGAATGCCGTCGACGTAGCCGTATTGACCAGAGATGCCAGATAATCTTATCTGCGGAATCTTACCTACCAGATGCTCGCCGAGAAATTTTCTGTATACAAGTCTAAATATATTATCTGTGCTGGCGACTTGGTAAGCATCACTCACACAGATTTCCATTCTCTGCGCATTACCGTTTTTTAGCTCAGCTGCGTATAAATAATATTTACCGGAGCTTACTGATGCAGGGGCGGGCATACCTATAGACCCTACTGTGCCCGTAACCAGCCCTAATGTTAATTTTATGCTGTTGTTTCCATACACTTTATTAGCGCTGTCTAGATTCGCCGCAACTTGATACGCACCCCACTTCCCCACATCCTCACAATTCCCATCCCTACCCAGTAAATTACACAACTGCCGACCTTTAAACTTCGGCTTTAGCTGTGCCGCCCTGGGTGCGTTTAGGATGCTTAGACCGTGAGGCAAGGTGACGGATTGTTTGCTGTCGGTTTTTACTTCCTGCGTGTAGTCGGCCAAATGTGCATCAAATGTTTCCTTGTTGACTAGCCCTATATTTCCGGCAGAATTACCAACAAACACCTCTTTAGTATCTGTACATAGACCAGGTTCACCAACGTTCAATGTTGGTAGACTAGCCTTTAAGCCTCGTTTAAACTGTATTTTATTAGCCATTTAGAAAGTACCTCCGTCAATTATGGAACTAGTATTTAAGTATCCTTGAGCTTTAACAAAGGCAGTTGTTGCAATCTGCGTGCTATTTGTTGCTGCGGAGGCTGTAGGGGCTGTAGGCACCCCGGTCAAGGCTGCATTAGCAAACATGGTGGCTTTGCTTTCGTTCGTAACATTGCCGAGTCCGACATCAGTTGCTACTAACGTGATGGTACCAGTTTTTCCAGCGACAGATTGTACTGGTGATGTTGGCGTCAGCAATTCTTGCCAGTTTGCTAAAGTTGAGGCAGGAGATGCCTTTAGGATATAACACTTTGATAAGTCTGTTCGTACCGCGATGTCCCCGACTTCCGCCGTCAGAGCCAGCATAGCCGCCTGGTTCGCAACAACAAATGTATCATTGATGGCGAGAGCGGGGAGTATCCCTGTATCAAGTTTCCCGTCAGAACCAAGCACAGGTATATTTCCCGCTGCCGTACCAGTATTTTTACTTGCAGCGGTACCAGCATCGGTAATCTTGGCTAATGTCAGAGCTGGGATGTCAGCGGCAGTAATCTGTGTCGCGCTAGTCACTCGCCCTTTGGAATCCACGGTCAATTTTGTATAAGTACCAGCAGCAACTCCGCTATTAGCTAATACTACTGTGATTGTGGCGTTTGCGCTGCCGTCAAAAGATGTATTGCCAGTTGCATCACCCGATAAGCCGATGGTTCGAGCCGTCTTTAATTTAGTAGCTGTCTCGGCGTTGGCTTGATCAGGGTTGATCAGTATTTTGTCGGTGCCATTGCCCACATACAATTTCCCAGTATCCAAGACAAATGCTGGTTCCCCGTCTTGCAGAGAAAGACCCGCAAGATTTGCATTATTACCCCTTTTTAGTTTTATGATTCCCATGTAGCCAACCTCCCACTAATAAATACCCCCGTCAATTGTCACGTTTAGATTGTCGTTACCATCGAAGCTTCCACCATTGATAGGCATGTAATTAAGATAGTCTTTTAGTTGCTGGAACTCGGCTAAATGCGCAGCAAGATCTGTCTTTTTAGCAGCATTTTGATCAATCAAATCTAGGTTTTCGTTATACGCCTGACGATTGAAAACTTCATTCCCTAGTGGTTTTTTAAGTCCTAAATTCGGTGTTATTGTAGGCATTTTCTTCCCCCTTATCTTTTTACAAAGAATAACCCTAGTAGCTGTGTTGCTACCAGGGCATAAAGAGGACATATTAATCACGGTGCATGGCAACGGTTCAGGGCGGCTACTACCAGGGGCCACTTCGGAGATGGTGAGTAGGTAAGAAATGGTGATATATTTCATGGGGGTAATTTGCGGGGCGATGTGGGGGGAGTCCTTCTGGGGAGATTTAAAACCCGGCACCAGCTGGGCTAACGGAGAAAATATAAAAATTCCCCGGGTGGGGTTTTATTCATACTCCACTAATTGATACCGAATTTCACTTCGTACATTATATAACTAAAATAAAATAGCAGAAAGACCTGGAGAAGGAAACACCACCTTGGTGCTTCCTTAAAATATTCCCCCAATTCCTATTGATACGTTCCTTGATACGTTTTATTATACGTATAAAGAAGAGAGAGAAACTTGAAATCATATTCATCTAAAGAAATAATAAAAATACTTAATCAAGACGGATGGTATCGTATCAACCAGTTGGTGACCACCATCACTTTAAGCACCCAACAAAAGTAGGCAAAGTAACGGTAACACACCCCAAAAAGGATGTGCCAATAAAAACAGCTTTAAGCATATTTAATCAAGCAGGGATTAAAATAAATTAAACCTTGCATCACCCTTGAAAGGAGGTTTTAGCGTTGAAAAAGGACAGATATATATTCCCTGCTATTTTCGACTATGCAGATGATGGTATCTCCATCGAATTCCCTGACCTTCCCGGTTGCCTACCCTGCGCCCACAGTGATGAAGAAGCAGTCTCCAATGCCAAGGAAGCAATGGCCCTGCACTTATATAGCATGGAGCAAGATGGAGACCAGATTCCAGAACCTACCCCGGTAACAAAACTGCAGCCTCGGAGAAACCAAGCTGTTGTCTTGGTAGATGTTTGGATGCCGATTTATCGGGGGGCCATTGAAAATAAAGCGGTCAAAAAGACATTGACCATTCCTAAGTGGCTAAATGACCTGGCAGAACAGGAGAAGGTTAATTTTTCCCAAATCCTACAGGAGGCTCTTAAGCAAAATCTCGGCATAAGCAACCGTTGATAACCACCGCTCGGTGGTTATTTTTGTCGCACTAATAATT
>CAMKDG010000063.1 GCA_946411205.1 uncultured Desulfotomaculum sp. | reverse complement strand
GCCTGAGATCCCCGGCAATCTTCGCCAGACTGGCAGCGCAGGCTTTCACCAAGCCGGATACCTCCACAAACACATCGGCATTTTGGGTACCGTCGATCATATTTTCATTACGTGCCAAGCCTAGCCCTGTTAATGACCGGAGGCGTTCAATCACAGAATAAATATACTTACGTTCCGCATTTAGCCCCGTTCCCACGGCGGTACCACCCAAGTTAACTTGGCGCAGTCTCTCTTCTACTTTGTAAAGACGCCAGCGATCCCTGGCAATGGCCTCTGCCCAGGCCGAGAACTCCTGCCCCAGCGTTACTGGGACCGCATCCTGCATTTCGGTACGTCCTACCTTCAATACTCCGGCAAACTGAGCTTCTTTTTCCTGCAGCACTCCCTGCAGGGTGGCACAGGCCTGAGATAAATGGGTCAGCAGTCTAATGGCAGCAATCCGTAAGGCTGTTGGGTAAACATCATTGGTAGACTGGGACATATTCACATGGTTCAACGGATGCACCAAGCTATAGTCCCCTTTGCTACCTCCCAGTATTTCAATGGCGCGATTGGCAATAACTTCGTTGACATTCATATTTGTAGAAGTGCCTGCACCACCTTGCAATGCATCTATGATAAACTGGTCGGCAAACCTTCCTTCAGCCACCTCGGCAGCTGCTTGAAAAATTGCGTTACCAATGACTGGGTCCAGATTTCCGAGAGCCATGTTGGTCTCTGCTGCAGCCTGTTTTACCACAGCTATGGCTTTTATCAATTCGGGGTGAACCATCTGCCTGGAGATACTAAAATTTTCAGCAGCTCTCAGGGTATGAATGCCGAAGTAAGCAGTCACGGGAACTTCTCTCGGTCCAATTAAATCCTGTTCGATACGGTAGGACAGCTCATTCACCTCCTAATATTTAGTACTCAGAGCCGATTTAACCTGAACTCCCTTGATATTCCCTAGTTTTCCGGTCATCGCTCCAATTTCATCATTGGTACCTTCAACAATGAGGGAAATTACCGATAAGCCCCTTTCTCTATGGGGAATGCCCATGCGACCAATGATAATCTCGGAAAAAAGACTTAGAATATGATTAATCTCAGGCGCTTTATTTCTATCCTCTATAACAATTCCCACCACACCAATACGACGACTCAAAGAGTATCCCCCCTTAGAAAAACTTGCTTACGCCAATCTTTAGACGCCGGCGGCAGCCTAGTTTACCCATGCATATTGGGAATTTTTATACTTTCCGATAGGCCAAAATAAAACCCGTATGTACCGGAGAAAGGCACATACGGGTAGTGTACACCCTACATGGTATACCCCTTGGAACCAGGGTCATTGCCCTTCTCCTCAGGGAATATCCTACATTGTGCCCCCTCCAAACCAGGTCAAACCCGATTTGTTAGGTGTTACCCTTATTATACTAGTTAAGAAATTTATATTTTTGTAAGTTTTTTAATATATCATTAATTTCATAACTAACGTTCAAATTAAATTTACAACGCTGGTCACCCTTTCCATCGAAGGAAATATTCTACCTATGTAGAATAGTTTAGGTACAATACTACCGTTTTTGTAACGATTAAGGAGTGATACGCTATGGCAGTGGGTCAGGAAGAACAGCTGGTAGTCTTTCAATTAAACGATCAGGAATATGCTTTACCCATTAATGAAACCCAAGAAATTATCCGTATGGCAGAAGTTACCCGTTTACCCAACACCAATTACTATATTGAGGGTATTATTAATTTAAGAGGTACCATTCTTCCTGTAATTAGTCTTAACCGACGTTTAGGTCTGCCTGAAACTGAACTAAACGAAGATACCAGAATCATCGTTGTCGAAAATAAGGGAAATAAGGTAGGAATGATTGTGGACAGCGTTCTGGAGGTAGGACGTTACACAGAAAGTGAAGTAGAACCTCCTAATATGATCGGCGACAACGTGGACTTTTTGAGAGGCGTCGTTAAAAAGAATGATCAACTTTGGTTGCTGATCAATTTAGACACAGTATTATAAAAAGGTAAGCACGGGAAACCCGTGCTTACCTTTTTATATGGTAACCGCTGTGCCGCTGGCACTTACCATTAACATACCTTCACGAATGACTTCATAGTCCAGGTCTACTCCTACAATGGCATTGGCACCCAGTCGGCGGGCTTGATCTGTCATTTCTTCCACCGCGATCTCCCTGGCATGGGCCAGTTTACTCTCATAAGCGCCGCTTCTGCCCCCCACCACATCGGTAATGCTGGCAAAAAGATCCCTTACAATGTTAGCCCCCATAATAGCCTCACCGGTAACTAAACCGTGATAATTTCTAACGGGTTTTCCTTCAATAACAGATGTCGTTGTAATAATCATACGCCTGTCCTCCTTCGGTATTTTCTTAGATAGAAAATAGTAATTTTACGGGAACCTAAAAGTTGGCCCAGTACGGCACTGCCAATGGTAAAGGGGATGATAGACAGTGCTAAATGAAAGTGATGTCGCAACCCCATGATGAGCGGTATTGATAAGTGCACGGCCATAAACCAAGCGGGTGAAAACTTACGAGTTTTTTCCCGCCATCTCCCCAACGGTAGGTTAACCAAAAAAGCAGTGGTCAATGTAACAGTTTCTCCCAGCACCCTATCGCCCCCTTGGTATTAGGCAAGCTATTCTCCTTATTTCTATTATTTTCCTGCTGCCTCATATTAGAAAAACTTGGCTTGTGCCAAGTTTTTAGACGCCGGTGAAAGCTTAATTTGCCCGTATGCATATCGAAAGGTTTTCCGATATACAAAAAAGGACAGAGGTATCCTCCCCCTGTCCATTAGCTGTTCTCTTAGCTTTGTGCAACTGCTTTAAAAGCGTTAAAAGCGGCTTCTACAGTACGTTCAATATCCTTTTCGGTATGAGCGGTGGAAACAAAGGCCGCCTCAAACTGAGCCGGAGCCAGGTAAATACCCTGATCCAGCATACTTCTAAAGAATACCGCATAGCGTTTGGTATCTGAAGTAGAGGCACTGGCAAAGTCGTTCACTTGATGTTTGGTAAAGAAACAGCACTGCAGGGATTGTACTCGATTAAAGAATACTTCCGCGCCGGCCGCCTTAGCAGCCTGGCTCATACCCTGGGCCAGCAAAGCAGATTTGCGGTCTAATTCCTGATAGACACCGGGCTGTTGTAACTGTTCCAGGGTGGCAATACCCGCGGTCATGGCCAAGGGGTTGCCGGAAAGGGTTCCTGCCTGGTACACAGGGCCTGCCGGAGAAACCATTTGCATAATTTCTTTTCTTCCACCATAGGCGCCAACGGGTAGTCCGCCGCCGATGATTTTACCCAGGCAGGTTAAATCCGGCATAATATTATAGTAGGATTGCGCCCCACCATAGCTTAAGCGAAAGCCGGTAATCACCTCATCAAAAATTAACAAGGCACCGTACTGATTACAAAGGTTACGAATCCCCTGCAGAAATCCCTCTGCCGGAGGAACCACACCCATATTGCCGGCCATGGGTTCCACAATCACTGCAGCAACTTCAGAACCCACTTCAGTAAAGACTTTTTCCAGTAGCTCCAAATCATTGTATCTGGCATTAATGGTACTGCTAGCAATATTATCCGGTACTCCAGGACTGGTAGGTACACCATGGGTTAAGGCACCGGAACCCGTCTTAATAAGCAGGGAATCATGATGTCCATGGTAATTACCCTCAAACTTTATAATTTTACTACGGTTAGTATAGGCTCTGGCCAAACGCAAGGCACTCATCGTAGCCTCGGTGCCGGAATTAACCATCCGGACCATTTCTACCGAGGGCAGTGCCTCCACCACCATCTGAGCTAGGATTAATTCCAGATCAGTTGGTGCACCATAGGTAGTGCCCCTTTCCAAACAACGCTGAATCGCGTGGATAACTGCCGGATGACGGTGACCAAGAATAAGCGGTCCCCAAGAGCAAACATAATCAATGTATTCATTACCATCCACATCCCACAACCGTGCGCCATTGGCTTTGGCCACAAAGGGGGGCGTAAGACCTACTGATTGAAAGGCTCGCACCGGGCTGTTAACACCCCCGGGAATAACCATCTGAGCTTGTTCAAACATTTCTTTGGATTTCTGATAACTTGGAGCCATAGGGAACCTCCTAATCCATGAAATACTTCATACTACTTTTCTTTAATTCTGCCACACTGTATAGGATACGATAACTATTTGTGCCCGCTATTTGAGCCAGTCTTTCGGCAATCCGCTGGCACTCTTCCGTACTGTGCCCATGCACCATGGTGTAAAAGTTATAGGGCCACTGGGGAAGTGACGCCCGTTGATAACAATGGGTGATTTCCGGCAAGTGGAAGAACTGCTCGCCCACTACATCAACTTTATCCTCGGGAATCTGCCAGACAATCATCGCATTGGCCGTATAGCCGACCCGCCGGTGCCGCAGTGCAGCCCCAATGCGTCGCATAATACCCGCCTGCTGGATGGCATGAACTCTGTTGATAAACTCTTCCTCCGTGATCTTTAAACGGCGCGCCAATGCCTCAAAGGGTCTGCTGACCAAGGGCAAACCCGACTGCAATTCCATGACGATCTGTTTATCCAGTTCGCTTAATTTCATATTCTCCCTCACCAAACATTTAATCTTCCAATTCTTTGTGATCTTCTTTAACTTCAAAATTGACCAGCACCTTAAAGTGCTTTTGGGAAGGAAGATTGATAATGTCCTCAATCCCTGTTTTATCTTTAATTTCAGTGAGAATTTGCTGTACTTTATCCTGGGACTGGGCTAGGATGGTAAACCACATGTTGTACTCGTCTTCCCGCAGATAATTATGGGTAATACCAATATAATCATTGATTACCGCAGCCACTTCATCAATCCGGTCTGGCGGTACCTTGATGGCACAAAGGGTTCCCTTATACCCCAATTTGCGAGAGTCAAATACGCCGCCTAAACGACGGATAACGTCCTGCTGCATGAGTCTTGCCAAGCGGTCGAGTACCTCTTGTTCGGCAATCCCCAGGTTTTCTGCTAAAACCTTATAAGGCTCTGGACATAGGGGCACTTCGGCTTGGATTAAGTTTAGCAAACGCCTATCGATTTGATCCATCTAATACCCCTTTCGTCCATGGTAAAGGCACCAGGGTTCCTCCGCCATATAATCCCCGTGATAATAATGTGCTCTGGCGCGACAGCCACCACAGATTTTTTTAAAGCCGCAGGTACCACAGCCCCCTTTATAATCAAGGGTGCGTAGTTCCTGGAGAACCGGGTTGTTTCGCCAGATATCCACAAAGGAAGTTTCCTTGACATTACCCAGAGGTACATTCATGTAAGCACAGGGCTGAACATCACCCTTAGGGCTAATGATACAGTAGGCTGTCCCAGCTAAGCAACCCCGCTGGAAGCGGGTTTCCACTCCCATTTGCTTGGCAATTCGCATAAACTGCGGGGCACAGGTGGGCTTTAATTCAATGTCAACCTGCTTTTGTTTTTCCATAATCCTGCGGAGTAGGTTTTCATACTGCTCAGCCCGCAAAGATTCCTGCTCAATATTCACCGCCCGTCCCGTGGGCACTAGAAAGAACACATGATGAGCCATAGCTCCCTCTCGGATGGCCAAGTCTGTCAGTTCTTCCACTTCTTCGTAGTTCCAATCCATAACGGTAGTGTGGATTTGAAAGGGTAACCCAGCCTGCCGACAGTTACGCATGCCATCAATGGCTGCCTGCCAGCAATTCTCCTGAGCCCTAAATTTGTTATGCTTTTCCGGGTCTACACTATCCAGACTGATACCGATAGCCATGACGCCCGCTTCCTTTAATTTACGTGCCACTTCTGGCGTAATGAGCGTACCATTACTACCAAAGACCGGCCGTAGCCCCCGGGATTTAGCATGGGCCACCAGTTCATAAATGTCCGGGCGCATAAGCGGCTCGCCACCGCTAAAAATCATAATCTTAAAGCCAGCCTGGGCAATTTCATCGATTAGTTTCTTACCTTGTTCCGTTGTTAGTTCATCTTCTGCCTGAATACCGGAGTCCCGGTAACAGTGGGCACAATATAAATTACAGGCATTAGTGGTATTCCAGGAAATAATCATCGTTTAAACCTCCCTCAACCAGCGAGCCACCTCCAAGGCATGATAGGTAATGATAATGTCTGCACCGGCTCTTTTAAAACCAGTTAGGGTCTCCAAGACAAGGCTTCTCTCATCAATCCATCCTTGCTTGGCTGCAGCCTTTACCAGGGAATACTCGCCACTGACATTATAGGCAGCCACCGGATAACCAAATTCTTCTTTAATCCGGCGAATAATATCCAGATAAGCCAAAGCTGGTTTTACCATCACAATATCCGCACCTTCTTTGATGTCCTGAGCGGTCTCTCGTATGGCTTCATCCCCATTGGCGTAGTCCATTTGGTAGGTTTTACGATCACCAAATTGAGGCGTAGAACCTGCCGCCTCCCGAAAAGGACCGTAATAAGAAGATGAATACTTGGCTGAATAGGCCATAATGGGCACATCGGTAAAACCTTCCGCATCCAACCGTGCCCGAATGGCAGCCACTCGGCCATCCATCATATCCGAAGGGGCTACCATGTCTGCCCCTGCCCGGGCATGGGAGAGGGCTGTTTCTGCCAGGAGCTCCAAGGTAGCGTCATTGTCCACTGTCTGGTTTTTAATGAGGCCACAATGTCCATGGCTAGTATACTCACACAGGCAAACATCGGTAATAACCAGGAGTTCGGGAAACTCCTGCTTGATAGCGCGTACCGCCTGCTGCACAATGCCCTCCGGGTGATAAGCTCCGGTTCCTACCTCATCCTTTTCCTCCGGCACACCAAAAACAATAATACCAGGTATCCCTAGTTCTTCTACTATTTTTATTTCTTCAAGCAACACATCAATGGATATATTATAAACACCCGGCATGCTGCTTACTTCCCGACGCACACCTTGCCCAAAGGTAGCAAACACAGGGTAAATCAGATCATCCACCGACAGGTGGTTTTCTCTTACCAACCGCCGGACACGATCGTTAAGTCTCAGTCTTCGGTGGCGGATGTTAGGGAAAGTTGGCAAGTTAAACACCTCCAGGAATTAGCTAATAGCCGTTGGCTTTTGGTCTCTTTGATGCTAGGTTTTCTCTATACAATATTTACCCAATGCCAATCTCTTCATCGGTCAAATAACAGGCCGGATCTTCCGCCCAGAAGTCTCCATGAACGGCTTCTGCCCGGGCACGGAAATTACCGTTACACAGACCCAGCCATTGGCACTTGGCGCAGCGTCCCTTCAGTAGCGGCTTACGGTCTTTCAGACCGGCTAAAATAGGATGGCTTAAGTCTGTCCAGATATCACCAAATTTACGTTCCCGTACATTGCCAAATCGGTGGTTGCGGGTAAATTGATCTGCATGTACATTTCCTTCCCAGTCTACCTCACCGATAGCGATCCCGGTCCGGTTCCCCCCATTACGGGCTAATAATTCTAACACCTGGCGGGCTCGCTCGGGATCTTCCTGTAACAGTTTTAAATAAATATAAATGGCATCCGCATGGTTATCTACGGTTAAAATTTCTTTATCAATACCCCGACGGTGGAAATCCATGGTGCGCTCCATGATCAAGTCTAGCACTGCCCGGCTTTCTTCCGGGGAAATATCTTCCTTAATCATCTCGCTGCCTCGTCCGGAATACACCAAATGGTAAAAGCACACCCGGGGAATATTCTCTTTTTCAATTAAATCAAAGATTTCGTTCAATTCTTTATAATTATGACGGTTAATGGTAAAACGCAAACCAACCCGTTGATCTACCGCCAGACAGTTGCGAATGCCAGCTAAAGCTGCTTCAAAGGCGCCTTGTCTGCCACGGAAACGGTCATTTACCTCACCAATACCGTCCAAGCTGATTCCCACATAGCCAACGCCAATATTTTTTAGTCGCTGTGCCACCTCGGGAGTAATGAGAGTGCCATTGGTAGAAATGGTGGTCCGAATACCCTTTTGTTTGGTGTACTCCGCCAGTTCAAAGAAGTCCGGCCTAACCAGTGGTTCCCCGCCGGAAAACAGTAAAACCGGTACATTAAATTCCGCCAAGTCATCGATAAAGCGTTTAGCTTCCTCTGTGCTTAGCTCTTGATACTTTTTGCTATCGGACTCCGAATAACAGTGACGACATTTCAGATTACAGGTGCGAGTAGAATTCCATACCACTACCGGTCCATGACCAGCCACCGCCCCATGAACCTGCCCCTGGGTACCGTGGGCATAGCGGAGGGAGTCACCATAATTTTGGGTACCGCAAAGCAATTTACTAACACCGATCATAAAAGCTCCCTCTTTTCTTATGCTTTTTACAATAATATTTTGATACTTTCTAAAGTGTAAATTTTAATCCGGTCGGGAAAGCTGAATAGTTCCCGACCGGGGCTTTGCTAGCATATCGAAAAGTATCATCTTTACGGTATGCATAAGGGCAAACTTGGCTTCTACCGACGTCTAAAGACTTGGCACAAGCCAAGTTTTTCTAACTTACACTTCTCTACCGAAGTGATTCATAACAGCTTGTATCAAGCCATCAATCGTATATTCCTTAGCTTCTATATCAACCCGTAACCCCAGTTCTCTGGCTGTATTAGAGGTAATGGGACCGATACTGGCTACCAAAGTCTTGGCCAAAAGTTCGGGAGCGGTGCCTTCCCCTACTAGTTTAACAAAATTTCGCACAGTGGAAGAACTGGTAAATGTAACCACATTAATGGTACCATCGACTAAAGCTTGTCGAATAGCAGTAGCGTCACCATCACCAAGAACCGTGTGATAGGCTACCACATCCTGCACAATGGCACCCATTTCCTCAAGAGCCTGGGGCAACATTTTGCGAGCAATGTCTGCCCGGGGCAATAATACCCGATCACCGGGTAATACTTTCCCTTTTAATCCCTCGACAATTTCTTCCGCTCTGTATTCCCCGGGAACATAATCTACCAATAGTCCCCTTTGCTCTAGTTCTTCTCGGGTACGAGGACCAATGGCACACAGACGAACATCGCTGAGATCCCGGATGTCCTTTCTATTCTTACGCATACGGTCAAAGAACATTTTCACCCCATTAACACTGGTAAATATAACCCAACGGTAGGAGCGTACATCATTAATGGCACTATCCAGTGCTGTGAAATCCTCTGGGGGAGTAATTGAAATGGTGGGGAATTCCCACGGTTCACCACCCAAGGCTTCAATGGCGGAGGAGAGAACACTGGCTTGCTCTCTAGAGCGGGTTACAATGATGCGTTTACCAAAGAGTGGCCTATTCTCAAACCAGGCTAGTTTATCTCGTAAGTTGACAACCTCTCCTACCACAATGACAGCCGGATTCTTAAAACCAGCCGCGGTGGCCTTTTGGCAAATATCGTTCAACGTTCCGGTGAGGGTCCGCTGTTCCGGTCTGGTACCCCAACGAATTAAGGCCACCGGTGTTTGGGGTGAACGACCGTATTCGATCAGTCTAGCACAAATACCAGGTAGATTCCCCATACCCATCAGAAATAGTAGTGTCCCTGCCCCGGTGGCAATTTTATCCCAAGCAATACTGGAATCATCCTTGGTCGGATCTTCATTGCCGGTAACAATGGCAAAGGTTGAGGTATAACCCCGATGGGTAACCGGAATCCCAGCATAGGCTGGAACTGCAATCGCCGAGGTAATTCCCGGTACAACCTCAAAGGGAAGACTGTTTTCTACTAATAGCTCGGCCTCTTCTCCACCACGTCCAAAAACAAAGGGGTCCCCCCCTTTTAATCGGGTCACGATCTTGCCTTCCTTAGCTTTATCCACCAGCAGTTGGTTGATTTCATCCTGCACCATGGCATGACGATCCGGGGATTTGCCCACATAGATTAATTCTGCTTCCGGCCGAGCGTGTGCCAAAAGTCTCGGACTGGCCAAACGATCGTAAACCACGACGTCTGCCTGACGAATGCACTGTAATCCTTTTACCGTAATTAACCCCGGATCTCCCGGGCCTGCTCCAACTAAATAAACAATACCCTTTGACATCATCATCATTCCCCTGACCTTACTTGTTCCAATATTTTTTTACCACCTAAGGCGAGTAACTTTTCGGCTACATCAATGCCTAACTCTTTGGCTTGCTCTGCAGGTGCCTCTCCCTGTGCCCGAAGCACTCGACTCCCATCCAGATTGGCAACGATAGCTGTTAAAGATAGCTTTTTATTTACGACTTCTCCAAAGGCCCCGATGGGAACTTGACACCCACCTTCTAGATGCCTTAGCAGTGCTCTTTCTGCATCGGTAGCAGCTCTTGTCTCGGTATGCTCAATTCCCTGCAAAAGTGTCCTTACCTCTTCATCCTCGGCTCGGCACTCCACTGCAATGGCTCCTTGGCCAACAGCGGGTAAACAAACATTAAAGGGAATAATTTCTGCGATCATATCTTCCCAACCCATACGCATAACTCCAGCAGCCGCTAGAATGATTGCGTCTAGCTGTTCAGATGCAAACTTTTTCAGGCGTGTATTTAAATTGCCCCGTAAGGATTCCAGCTGAAAATCCGGACGATAATGCAACAGTTGGGCACACCGACGTAGTGAGGAGGTGCCAATTCTGGCTCCTTGAGGCAGTTGCTCCAGCTTCCGTCCATCTTTGGAAATAAGTGCATCGCCGGGATTATCCCTTTTGCATACAGCACCTATGGTTAAACCCTCTGGTAAAACGGTAGGCATATCTTTTAAACTATGTACAGCAAAATCAATCTCCCTTTGCTGCATAGCGAATTCCAGTTCCTTGGTGAAGAGACCCTTATCTCCAATTTTAGCTAGGGCCACATCCAACATTTTGTCACCCTTGGTCTTCATGGTAACCAGTTCGAAGGTAAGTTCAGGGCGTTGTTTCTGTAATTGTTCTATTACCCAACGGGTCTGCCAGAGCGCCAGAGCACTATCCCTGCTTCCAACAATAATGTTGCGTCTCATGGTACCTCCCTATAAATTCGTTGTTTGCTCCCAATTGACATGGCCTCCAGAGCAGGAAGCAACTTTTTTTCTTTGCTCCGGTGCTAATCCTTTATCCTTAGATTGTTGTCCTTTAACTTCCAGATTAAATATATTCTGGGTAATCTCTGTATATAAATGACCTTCCGGTGAAAGAGCATATTGTTTTAAATTGATCACGGGATTATGCAACAATTGATTGACAATGGAGCTGGCCAAAGAACTAATAATTTTTCTTTCTCGTTCATTTAAATCGCCTAAACGATTGAAGGCCCGGTGCAATTCCCGCTGCTTAATCTCTTCGCCCAGCTTTTTTAAGGCAGTGATGGTCGGCACCACAAATCTGGTAGAGAGCCAACACATAAATTCATTTAATTCCTCTTCAATGATCCCTTCTGCCTCTACTGCGGCCCTGCGCCGTTCCTCCAAGTTAGCGTCCACCACATTTTGTAAATGGTCCACATCAAATAAATTAACTCCGGGTATTTTACGTACCAGCGGGTCAATATCCCGTGGCACAGCAATATCAATCATCATGATCGGCTTACCAGCCCGTTGTAACATAACACTCTCTATTTCCTCTGGCTTAATTACATAGTGTCGCGCGGCGGTACTGGAAATAACAATATCGGCCTGGTTCATGTATTGAAATAGATTGTCAAACTTGACCGCTTTGCCGTCAAACTTTTCCGCCAGTTGCACAGCCCTATCATAGGAACGATTGGACACGATAACACTGGAAACACCATTGGCCACCAGATTTACTGCTGTAAGTTCACTCATTTCTCCAGCCCCAACTACCAAAACCGAACAACCCTCCAGTGAACCTAAACTCTGTTTCGCCAATTCTACCGCGGCATAGGGAATGGAGACCGGATTTTGATCGATACCCGTTTCTGTCCTCACTCTTTTGCCGGTTGTGATAGCCTGTTGAAACAATGTGTTCAGCACTACGTTGGTAGTCCTTGCTTCCAGAGCCATCTCATAAGCTTTCTTGACTTGTCCTAATATTTGTGTTTCACCCAAGATCATGGAGTCCAAACCGGATACCACTCGAAATAGGTGGCGGATCGCATCATAAAGGGTGTGACAAAAAGTGTAGTTTTTTATCTCAGAAATATCCAGGCCGGATTTCTCGGATAAAAAAGACCACACCGAACTCATACCCATATCTAACTCCATGGGTGCCACATAGATCTCTGTTCTGTTACAGGTAGAAATAATGGCACAACCCTCAATCCCAGGGTATGCCAAAAGTTTGTTCAGCCATTCACTGGTTCCCCATTCCGGAAACGCTAACTTTTCCCGCACTTCCAGTGGTGCCGTGCGGTGGTTAACGCCAATTACCGCGATAAGCATTTATCAATGCGCTCCTTTACCTGATCATGCTTATTTTCCCTTAAAAGCTCCAGGATATTTGACTCAATCAGTTTTCTAAAAATTTCTTGTCTCTCTTCTACCTCTTCAACTTCACCCAATATCCGTTGGCGAAGATCCGCCAGGATTTCCAGGAACTCACCATATTCAGTACCAAACTGTCCTGCCAACTGTCGTCTAATTTTAGCCGCCAACATAGGGCTGGCTCCTTCTGTAGAAACGGCTATGGACAACTTGCCTCGTCTAACGACCGAGGGAACCATAAAGTTACAATCCTCTGGATCATCCACCACATTGATTAGTAAATTTTTCACCTGGCAATCCTTGACGATTCTTTGATTAATCTCGGGTTGATTGGTGGCGGCAAAAACTAAAAACGCATCCTCCAAATCATTGGGTTGGTATTCCCTTTGGCGGAGTTCCAGTTTTTCTTGGCAGTTCCATTGCTCGAGAAGAGGTGTCACCGCAGGGCTCACCACCCGTACTTTAGCACCACATTGCAACAATGAACCTATTTTTCTTTCAGCCACTCTGCCACCACCAACAACTAAGCAAAGTTTATGCTCTAATTTAAAATAAACTGGATATAGGTAACTCATGCTATCGAACCTCTAAAACCTTCTAATACCAATAAAATCTGCAATTTGATAAAACGTCTCCTTAACCGGTTTATCCGGTAACTGAGTCAAATTATTTTTTGCCTTTTCTAAATACCTAAGTGAAGCATCAAAGGCAAACTCAATGCCCCCGGCTTTTTTAATTAATTCAATGGCTTCATGTATCTGTTCATCAGTTTTATGAGGAATCTCCACCAACTGACGCAAACGCTCCCGCCGGGTGCTTTTTTCCAGTGCATAAATAACCGGCATGGTCATAATACCCTGCCGCAAATCTCCCCCAATAGGCTTCCCAAGTAGTCTTTGGTCGGCAACCATATCCAAAATGTCGTCTGTGATCTGAAAGGCCATACCTAATTGATGTCCGTACCTTCTTAACGCTTTGTACTCCTTTTCTTTCGCCCCCGCTGCCACTGCACCCAGTTGACAACTGGCCGCAATGAGCAGGGCTGTTTTACGTTCAATACGGTAAAAATAATCCCGCCAACTTTGATATGAGCTATAGGAGGTGGATATTTGGTGGATCTCTCCTTCGCACATCTTTACACTGGTTTCTGCCAATACCTTAGCAATCAGGGGATTTTCATATTGGGATATCAGTACAAGGGATTTAGCAAAAAGGTAATCCCCTGTATGCATGGAAATCTTGTTACCCCAGTTTGCTTTTACCGTAGGAGTACCTCTTCTGGTCATGGAATCATCTACCACATCATCATGAACCAGTGAGGCCATATGAATTAGTTCTAGAGCCACCGCTAAGGGTAAAATCTTCTCCAGGCAATCATTGTAAAAGCGGCTAGCCAAAAGTGCAAAAGCCGGACGTAATCGCTTTCCTCCGGCATTCAACAGGTGCATGGAAGTTTGGGTTAACAATGGATCTCTGGATTGAACGATGGTTCTAATATGTTGTTCAGCCAATTCGAGATCGGCTCTTACCTCACTAAAAAAATCCAGCATCTTGTGATATGTCACCTACTTGCGATATGTATCTTATACCACCATAACAGGTATTTATTCGCCGGGAGTTAAATAATTCCTGCCTTAGGAGACAAAACATGACTTATCTTGCGTAGAATCGACTATACTTCATATTTTACCATCTTTACCAATGTATTATCCAAGCAGGAAAAAGATGTACTACGTCTAATTAGTAATAGAATCATAAGCAGCGAGTTTAATTGGGGAGAGATGTGTATTTATGAGAAGATTTATTCCAAGAAAGGACCTCATTGACTCACTAGATCAAGATACGATGAGGCTTTTTATTACTAAGTTCCTAGATAAAGTCGATGAATGCCAAACCCATCCTTATTATAAACCAAATTTAGAAAAGCTTGGTCATGAACTGCTTAGGGTAGCCTTTGAATTTGGGCTAATTAATTTACACCAAGGCTGCCCCGGGTGTAGCGGTGATAGTTGTCACTCCTCTGCGGAAGATACTACACAAAGAAAAACAGATAAAACTTCCGGCAGCGGCAAGGTGCTCCCATTTAAGAGGCTAAACTAACCCGTTGAATTTTCATTATTTGTCAAAATAGTAGAAATTATTACTTTATGTTATACCAACTAGGTTGCCTATGAACAAATGTCATGTTATAATCACAATGCGAAAATTAAAAACATACTATGGTTTACACGGGGGTAGATGGTGCCTGGTGGTGCTCCTGGTCTTCAAAACCAGTCGTTGGGCAGCGTTCCTGTCCATGGTGAGTTCGATTCTCACATACTCCCGCCATATTTTTCAAGGCTTCCGAGATTTCGGAGGTCTTTTTATTTTTGTGTGGAATAGTTTTATCCAACATTTTGGATTTTTTACTCCAGTTTCTTCTATTATATAGCAGTTTCAACCGTTACTATATTTACGCCCGCTTCTTCTTTCCATCGGCGATCTGCAGCAGCATCATTTCCCTTGCGGCAATCTCTGCTATACCTGTTCAACTGGCCTGCCATAAATCCGCGAATGCAAATCCCAAAGGTAACTCCGATCTTTGACAACTCCGGCGGCCCATTTAACTTACACATAAACTTGTGGGCTTTACCTTCTACAAGTATTAAAGACCGGAGCAATAAGCCCCGGCCATAATTTAAATCTAATACGTAATTTTATCATGATTGTCGCTTTTTAAGTCTGTTATAATGCTGACTGTTCAGCATCAAGCATCTCCTGTACTTCTTCCTTGAGATGATCCGGTACTTGGTCGATTATTCGCCGCCCCGCTTTAATAAGTTTAAAATAGACCTCTGCCATGTTGAACCTCCTTCGATTTGTTCCTTTAATGCTAGCAATTCCTCGTATACTGTGGCCGTACCCTCTAAGACAATAAGGGTATCGGCTTCCGCTGCAGCTAGCTTTTCTTTTAGCTGGGCGTTTTCGGTTTCAAGATCCAGGGTCTTTTCATAGACCACCGCTGTGCCCTGCAAAGCTGTGATGTTATCTGCTTCTGCTACTATTAGCCTTTCTTTTAATTGAGTGTTCTCTGCCTCCAGCAACAGTGATTTTTCATAGGTCTCTGTAATCTTCTCTAGAGCTGTAAGATTATCAGCCTCTGCTACTGCCAACCTCTCTTTAAACTGGGCGTTCTCAACTTCCAGAAGTAGGGCTTTTTCATAGGCTTCCGCTACTCCTTCCAGCGCGGTGAGGGTGTCAGATTCCGCTTGATCTGCCCGTTTCTTAAGTAGATCTATTTCACTCGGTGGTTCCGGTGGCCTTGCATCAATCTCGGCCTGTTTTTCCTCCAACGTACGCTCGACGATTATATCGTCAACTATCTTATAGTTGTAGCAGCCATTATCATCAATTAATCCTTTAGCCAAGTAATTACCCTGTGCATGATGGTATTTATCACCAATTCCTTCATCAATTTTAACCCAATCTGTCGTGTCGGCAAGGAATGTAGAACTATTTATTGCTGTAATACTATTATCAATGGCCACAAGGATATAGACTTTTATAGGCTCTTGTTTCTCGATAGGATACTCTGTCTTTTCCGTCACATTAAGTCCTCCTTATAGTTCGGCTGAAAACAAAATCAAGTCGTCAGCAAACAATTGTCCGTCTGCCATGCCATGACTAGTTTTGGTTGCTGTGACCCGCAGATAGGCAGATCCAAATGCAGTCACTGAAAATGTAAATCCTGTTTGATTTGTGGCATTAATCGTGCGCACTATTAGTTTGGTCACATCCACAATAGATGGCATTGTGTGCATAGCGACCGGAATAGGTACTATAAAATGTAACTCATTTATACCGATATACATAGTGCGAGTCTGGAAACCGTTAATTATAGATGTTAGATACCTCTGACACAACGCCAACTGCTCCCCGTAGTCTGCTGGCAGGTCGTTCTCCAAGGTGGAGACAGGGCCGAGTTCGAGTTTTAAAGCTGCAATGTTGAACGATTTCCCAGGTTCAATAGCTACTTTGAATGCCGGGTATCCATTAAAATCTCCTATGAAAACCTTAAGTCCTGGAGTAAGTACCATTACGGATGTGTTTTTACCTGATACACCTCTAGCAACCTCATCAGAGACATATACAGAGGCATTAAACACTTGCCCACTGGAAAGCATCGCAGATAGCGTGTAATCACCTGGCAAAAGTTGCTCGATTGGTTGCAAAAAATGCCGTTCTGCGGTATCGCTATTTTTTACAGTAATAAAACCATCATAAACGTTAACACTCACGGCAGCTACGGTTATTCGCCATCTATCAATAGTGTATCCTGCTGCTAAGTACACAGATAAACCTCGTTGATTTATAGGATTTCGTCTAAAATCCCAGTTATGCAAAATGTTTTTATGCTGAATACCCCCATGTGCCGCACTATCAACCAAATGGTTTGATATACTGTTAAACCCAACATCTGTTTTGGTAGACACCTTAGCCAACTCGTCAACCAACGTGCCCACTGTTGACTTAATGTTGCTGTCATAGGTAGTGTCAACAGACAGCAGTGGGGCGGTGAATTCTTCCGGTAAGGCTAGGTAGGTGACGCTGTATTGGGCGGTAGGGTCGAAGTTGGGCACCGTATCTATAAATGTTTTCTCTCTACCATAGGCATTTGTGGCATTTTTTAGCCATTTATAATCTTTGTTGCCATTTCTAAATATATCAAAAATCGTAGCAACTCTATTTTTAAGTGAACTTCCAAAAATGGTGTCGTTGATTGCATAGTAAGGG
Organism: uncultured Desulfotomaculum sp.; assembly: GCA_946411205.1. Classification (GTDB taxonomy): domain Bacteria; phylum Bacillota; class Desulfotomaculia; order Desulfotomaculales; family Desulfotomaculaceae; genus Desulfotomaculum. The sequence continues at coordinate 4,217 of CAMKDG010000063.1, read as the reverse complement.
CTATTAATAACAGTAGTTGGGTTCGCCAATTCCCTAACCACAACACCCTCAAACACTTCAATCTGATTAGTACCCTCATGTAAGGCAAGTTCACCTTCATGCGGGACCACTTCGGTGGTGGGAGTGGCGAGTTGGTAGTGGAGTTGGTAGGGGGTGTAGCCCATGTCGTTTATTGTGGTTGGGATGGTTGCTACTCCAGAGTATTGCACCATTCCATTCGAGCCGGTGCTTGTGCCAATTCCTGAATATATTTTCCCCCATCTTTTTTCTCCAATACCGTTATATGGGGCATTTTCAGGGTCAACATACATCTTCCACCCATTAAAATACGCCTTGATCTCGTCTACTGTCGGAGTGTAGTTTTGTCCGAATCCTGTCTCGGCATTTGATACAGACACAGCTATAAACCCATTCTCGAAATAACTATATAAGTCAGGTTCCGCGTATTGTGCTACCTCGGTATTTTTAAACACGCATGGTTTTCCGTCATATTTAATAAGGTGTCCTGCTATACGTCCAGTAGGCATACCCACACCACTTGGTGCAGTATAAAACACTTTATATCCAGTTTTGTTATGGACACCACTCCACATTATACTGTTGTCTATTACAGCACTATCCCACTTCTTAGTCCGCACCCAATGCCCGTCAATTTCGTCCAGCGTTTCGCCATCATATAGAGGCGTTTGGAGGTAGAGGTGAGCGAGGCTATGTGGTTTAAATTCGGTTGGAAGTTTGTCGCCGAGGACAAGCATTGGGTTTGAGAAGGTGAAGGTTCCAGGTTCATTGATATATACTATAATTTTTAAGTATTTGGTGTTAACATGGGTAGAAAATGTACGCTTATTCTGCACTATGCTGTACTCTTCTAAAATGTTGCTGTTTTTATCATAACTTTGAATTGTTAAATATGCATTTGCTAATCTAAGCTCTAACAAACCGTAAGTATACTTAGTGTTAGGTAACGCATTAACTGTAATTGATGTAGAATAATCAACGCCAGTTGCATCTAACTGTAACTTGTACGGTTCTACAACTTTTGCTTTGGCACTCAAACTCCACTGACTAAAAGGCGGCAGTAAATTCTCACCCGCTACCTTCACAGCCGGATTCTGCACACACTGGAAGGAGTCAATATAAGGGTAGCGTTCTGCGATTTGGGCAGGAGTTAGGGTGTCGATTTCGTTGTATTCGGCTTGGGTTAGTTCGTAGAGGCGGATGCCGTCGACGTAGCCGTATTGACCATTTGTGCCTGTAGCTCTGACCTGCACTTCACCATTATCATTTTGAGAGCCTTGCCACTTCATATATGCAAATTTATAAGATGAAGATGTTATTGTACCAGATAATGCACGAAAACCACTACCTACTATAACTTCTATCTGCGAACAAGTCCCAACTTTAAGCATAGCCCCATATAAGTAATATTTTGTTGGGGAGATTTGATTAGTTATACTCTTACCAATAGCACCTATGGTAACACTGATGCCGTTTAAAGTTATCTTAATAGCATTACTCCCTAAAACAGCATTGGTTGTATCCAATACATGTGTAGATTGCCAAGCATACCACTTCCCCAAATCCTCACAATTCCCGTCCCTACCTAACAAATTAACCAACTGCCGCCCCTTAAACTTCGGCATTAGCTGTGCTGACCTGGGTGCATTAAGGACGCTTAGACCGTGAGGCAAGGTAACGGATTGTTTGCTGTCGGTTTTTAGTTCCTGCGTGTAGTCGGCCAAATGTGCAGTAAGGACCGTCTTTTTGGCAGCGTTTTGGTCCATCAAATCCAGGTTTTCATTATACGCCTGCCGATTGAAAACTTCATGCCCCAGTGGTTTTTTCAGCCCTAAATTCGGTGTTGTTGTAGGCATCTTCTTCTTCTTCCCCCTTTATCCTTTTTACAAAAGAATAACCCTGGTAGCTGTGTCGCTACCAGGGCATAAAGAGGCCATTATTAAAAACAGAAAAAGCCTCCACCAGAAGGCAAAGGCTTTGGTTATTTTACAACCATATAAGGGCAGGTAATATCTTACTCAATCCGCAATCTCTAAACTTATGTTAACACCGTAGCGCTGGTGAATCATTCTTGCTAGGTCATTTATGGGGATATTAAAAATGTATGATGGAATATTAATAACCCCGGGTCCTCCTAACGCAGAATTTAGTGAGCTTAATGTTCTTCTTGAAGTGCTAAGACTGCTCATGTATGAGTCCTTAGCAATCACGCTAAAATATGATATGTTTACCGTTTCGCCCTTAAATTGATAAGTGCGAACTAGTGTGATGTATTCCCATTTAATTAGGCCAATATCTTTATAATATAAACCGTTATCATTTACAATAAGGATTGGTCTATTTGGAACAACCATTTTAAAATATTTGCATCCACACCAACCAAAAAACAATATACACGCCCATCCAGCTATGCTTTGCTCAGTGCTAGGCGAATCAATTATTAAAATAATTCCACCTACCACAAACAAAAAGCAGCCTATTGTTGAAATAATAGCTACAACTCTACTTGGGTAAATTACAATCTCATTTTCAGCTTTAGAATACATAAACGATCCTCCTTTGCAATTATATGTAAAATTGCTTCTTAATTTTATAGTAACACCACGATTCTTCTAATGATATTGAATAAAATGTCGTTTTATGCCGCATAAACAGAAAAAGCCCCAGGTTTTCCCAGAGACCATAATTGTTGGCTAATTAATTAGTATTCCATCACTTCAAAACTAAGTATTTTATCTTGGACAATATAGTCTTTCCGACTTTGGAAAGGCCCGAGATTATAGTTTTTACTTATGGTATAGTACGGACCTGTCCTGCTGTTATACCAGCTTATAAACTCGTTAACTTCTGTCATCGATAAGTCGTACTCTTTCTCCATCCCATTGGCCATAGTAATTACTAATAGTGCCTTCCCGCCAGTGCCCCCAGGTGATTGTTCTTGGGGTGTGGCAGAGGCTTCGTTGGAAGGCTCGCTCTCTTTACTATCGTGTAATGCTGGATCGTCAACAGTAAATTAGACAATTTTCTTAAGTGCCTTATATTTGAATTCCAATGGACTAAGATAGCCTAGCGTAGAATGAATACTTTTTTCATTGAACCATTTAACATATTTATTCAGCTCTTTTTCCAGATCTTCTAACGTTCTAAATTGTCGATTTTTAATAAATTCCGTTTTGACTATTTTGTAAGTTGCCTCTGAGACCGCATTATCATATGGACACCCTTCATGCTTAAGGATCGTTTTATTCCAAAGGTAGTAATTACTTCGTCAATCAATTGATTTTTAAATTCACAGCCACGATCTGTGTGAAAGAGCTGGATATCAAATAAATTACCTTTTACCTTAGCGAAGGCTTGATAAACAAGTTTTGCATCCTTGGCCTGGCCACAACTATGACTGATGATTTCTCGATTGAATAGATAATTCCATCGGCCTACTACTCGAACATAGGTTAAATCACTGACTACAGCTTCCAAGGGAACTTCCTTCTGGAATTCACGATTTAGTTCGTTCTTGATAGCTGATTCATTACACGAGGTCTTGTGAGGTTTATATTGGGCCACAGTGTAAACAGAGACTAAGCCATTTTTCTTCATCAATCGGCCTATTCGACGTCTGGATGCGACTCAAGCTTTTTCAGTTCTACTTTTATCTTCCGAGTTCCATAAACACTGATTGTTATTGAATATTTTCACAATAGCCTCTTCTACCGAATTATCTATAGCCTGAGGCTTGGCTTCATAATAATAGGTGTTTCGATTTACCTTTAGGACTCTACACATTGCTGATACAGAGTATTTGTGAGCATTCAGCTTAATCACATTTACTTTCGTCCTAAGATCAGCGCGGCTTGCTTTAAAATATCGTTTTCCATCTTTAGCTGTTGATTTTCCTTGCGCAGTTTTATAAGCTCTTTTTGCTCATCACTACGATTATCACTTTCCTTGAACGAGCCTGTAGACTGACTTTGTTTGACCCACTTGTCAAAGGCTGAGGCACTTAAATCGTATTCTCTGATTATTTCTGCCCTTGGTTTACCATTTAGATAAAGTTGAACCATTTGATTTTTAAATTCGTCTGTAAAAGCTCTACGTCCTCGCTTGGTCATAGCAATCTCCCCATCTTTCATTATTGGTTTTTAGTTTACTAGACCTTAAGAGAACTGTCCATTTTAGTGTAACCTATCCATCTATATAGC
>CAMKDG010000062.1 GCA_946411205.1 uncultured Desulfotomaculum sp. | reverse complement strand
AATTTGGGCAGGTAAAAACCAGCCCAAAACAGCAAAAATCATACCGGAGAGAACACTTAAGAAAACAATCTTGCCAAAGAAGAAAAACAAGATGGTGCTTATCAGGGGGATTGACAGGCTTTTAACTTTTTCTTTGGCTCGTTCTACTTTTTCTTCTTCGGGGTCGGGGTATTCACCAATAAAAATAGAGTAGAAAACACAAAATAGGCTCAATAAAAAAAAGCCCATCAGTGTTATTTTAATTAGCACAGGGCTCACCACCTAGGCCAGGGTATAAGTATTTCTTTGCTCCATCACCGGGGATTTTAATGTATCTTTCGGAGCCTTCATTTTTAGCACCCCGAAAGACCATGTCTCCCATTTGCTCATAGTCAATGGGGGCATTCCATATCCAACGCTTTTTTCGGGATATGGCAAATTCATGTTTATCAAAGACAATGATTGGCGTAAAATCCTTTTCTGTAACTTCGATTAAGGCCATCAGCGTTCTCTTTCCCGCACCATCTTTATCTAAAAAATATAGGTATTTAAACATGCTTTTTAGTTCAGCATCCACTAGATTTTGCGGTAAGGGCATTCCTCCCCTGGCATACATCTTGGGCAGACGGGTTTTAAGTTTATGGAGTGTTGGTGCATGGCCGGAGATCCAGAAACCACCTGGTGTACTCTCGGCTATTTCACTGGCTGCTACAATTTCACCGTTTCTTGCTTCTGATACAATGGCTCTTTTCGGGTTATTTCTGTTTATGGAGTCGCATATATCGGACATTGACACGATTTCATGGGAGCCAATCTTCACTGTTAGCATATTGATGCAATTTTTTAGATTGGGCATATAGAATTCAAAACTAGATTCGCCGATAATGGTGCGATCCCAAGGGTTAATAAACTGCCCGGCAGATCGCATTATAGTTGTTTTCCCGGTGTCGGTACCGCCAAAGAAGCCTAGATTTGCTTGGCCGGGCACCAGTGTGTCCACCGTAATATCGTAAGCCAATTGCGGAATAGTGCCGTTTTCCACCATCTTTATAAGGGGCATGGGGGGCCTGGTAACCGGTGATTTACGAATAGTGCAAATGGTTGCTTCATAAGGGTTTACTTTAAAGCCCATGGCCGCCAATCGCGATCCATCCGGCAGCCATGCATCAACAATTGGGGAGTCAGACGAAAACTGCCTACCGGTGCCATCCACGTGTTTTCTTATAAATTCGTGCACCTCGGTTCCGTCCTTAAAATACTGGTCTCCGGCATAATGGTGCAATCCATGTTTGCCATAGAATACGGGTGCCCGACCATCCGGTTCGGCATTAACCGATACTTCCGTGATGTCTGAAGCCCCCTCACCAACCCAAAATTCCGCTAAGGCACCATAGCCAGTTGCTTGTCCAGCGATTTCTTTAATAATGTCTTCTCTTTCGTACTGGAGTACATCTTTATGATTGTTAACATGTTCTCCAATAAGGGAATATAGCCCTTCGGTATCTATGGCCTCGTTTAACTTCATCTTACCCCGGAATAGCTCCGGGTTTTCTTTACTTAACTTGGTTGCAATCTCATCCACAATCTGGGCTTTCCGTTGTTCCTCAATTTCTTCCCAGTTGGCTGATCCATTCAAATATCTCACTCCTTTAGCTAAATTTTTGCAAATGTGTGAACTACATGCCCCTTTAAAAATAAAAAAAGCCGACTGGCAACTATGTCCGGTCGACTTTTTAAGTAGAGGAATAACATTACTGTTAAAAGAACTATAGCGAGAATTATTTCAGATAAAAAAAAACTTACTCCACCATGGTAGGTTTGTCTTGATATCTAAAATGTAGTAACAAATAGCTGTTGCAATAGATAAGAAGGGAGCTATAATAATGAATCTAATTGATCCCAAAATACCACCTCTTTTACTGATTTTTTACTAAAAATAACCCCAACAAATTTTCTTCTGTAAGAAGATTTGTTGGGGTATCTATTTTTATATTTTTATAAATATTATTGCGCCCGGCTGTTTACACCGGTGCCGTTGACTAATAGATTTGCGGTTATTGTTTTATCCTGTTTAACAATTTTAGTTACGGTTACCCACTCATCACCTTGTTTTTTAGAATATGTGTGCTGGTATTCTTGAGTGTATTTAACCGTTATCGGATAATTTTTGGGGTTTGCAGCCATAAGTTGCTCCTTGATCGGGTTCCATATTTTGGTTCCGTCCATTGCCCAGTTTTCTTCGAATCCAGCTCGACCGTCAATTGTATCCGGGATGCCATATTCCTTGCTGTATTTCTTGGTATTAAAACTCATTTTGACTGGTAATACAGTACCTTTTGGCGGTACGGGGTTGCCAAAGACAAACTCTGGATGCTTCGCAGGATAGGTTATTCTGCAGTCAAGGATGTGCCACCAGTCCAAAACTCCTGTGGTTGTAGGTTTTGGCATTTTTACTTTTGCTGCGACCATGTCTGTCCATTTGGCAGTACCAGCCGGTCGGTTAATTTTACCGTCTTGACTGACTGCTGTTAAAATAAGCTGGGGATTAACTTCCGGCTGCGGTGGATTGTTAGGTACTATCACGGCTTCGGCTCGGTTGTTTGACCAATCCTTGTCCTGACCAGTGTCAACGGGGTTGATTCTCCCGATGATTTTACAAGAGGTCGATTGTACCGTTATGGTACCTTGGTAGGTTTTGCTTTCTCCCGGTTTAACGAGGATATATCCGTTAGCATCCGGTTTGTCGGCCGGATTTAAGGGGGTCAGTGTGACTTTATGCTCGGTGTCTCCCACCTGGTGGTGGAGGCGCAGCCAAGCTCGTTCTTCCTTGGGATGGTCTTTGTTAAGCATGTAGGTCACTGTGAATGTAATTTTCTCCCCAGGCTTGACGACGTTAGCAAATTTCTCTTTCTCTAAGGTGACGGAAAAATCAGGTGGTACGGCTTCTAAGGTGGGTGCCAGAGGGATGGTTAGATATCTCATTTGACCGTTCACGATACGAAACAACCGCCCCATGCCAAACGAGTAGCGACTGGACGGTTGTAATATGTGAACGAAGGATTGCCATTGTGTGCCGTCACGCTGGAACTTCATGTACGGGTTGTAGAGCTTTAGGTTTTCAAAACCTTGGTTGATGGATTCCAGTAAGGCTGGGTCGTTATTGAAGGGGTTACCAAAATCTAACTCCGGTTCGTGCATAACGTTTTTAACAAAGTTTTGTACATTATCCTTCATCCAGGGATACTGAATCCAATTAGCACCATTGACATCAACGGTCTCTTTGGTGTCATTTCTGAAGAAGGTGTTGGTGTATTTTTCACTGTTCATAGTGTATCCATGGTAACGATGCTGGTTGGTAATAGGATCAAAGTCATTTGCCCCTGGTGATGCCTCTTGGGGGCTTCCATAACTGAACAGCTTGCTTTTTGACCACAGAGCCTCGTTAATGGGTTTACCCTGTTTGTTCTGGGAGAAGAAATAGTTTCCGCTATCATTTTTGATCCTCAACTCATCATTAGCCATAGTCAGGGCTTCCAAAATATTAGCCGGTTCTGCATTTGCAAAACCGGCCATAGATAGGGATAGAATTAAAATTAATATGAAACTCGTTATCTTACGCATTTGTTACTCCCCCTTTGTCCAAACAGCAATACTTGTTCGTGTACCACCATAGCTAGAAATAACCCTTACCGTTTCCCCGTTGGGGCCAGTAAATTTTTCACCAAGACTTGCTAGTTGAGTTGTCTTGCTTCTAGCTACATCCACTACTTTCTTGGCAAAGTCTTTACCGAACTTGCTGGCCAGGATTTGTTCCGCTTCATCGCATTGCTTCGATACATCACGGTTAGGGATGATGATAGCCAGGTTTATTTCGACACCGCTGGTTCTCTCCTCTTCGCCGTACTTAACTAATAAATCCGTCTTCGTCTTCACCGGCACGGTGTACCCATTCAGATTCTTAGTCTCACCTTGCTCCTGCTGCACAGGGGGTTGAGGCTGCTGTTGGCCAAGGTACTGCTGCACCGCCGAAACATCCGGCTTCTCGGCACCCTCTGGATAGCATACTACCAAGCCATTAACAAACTCTACCTGATAGCCCAGAGCCTCAGCCACAAAGCGTGCCGGCAGGTAAGTCCGTCCGCTTCGGAGTTCCGGGGCCACATCCACCGCCTTAGCTTGCCCGCTGGCCAAAATCTGCTTCTGGCCGATGATAAGCTCGGCAGACTTGGTACCCAGCACCAGTTTGGCTTTACTGGCAGAAGTATCCCAAGCAATATTTTCATCAACTACGCCCAGTGCGTTGCCCAGATAACGCACCGGTACAAATGTCCGGCTCTGGCTAATATACGGGGCTGCGTCCATTTTTACGCCAGGGGTCTTGCCGTCCACAAAGTATTCACTTTTACCCTCGATAAAAACAACACTCTTAACCAACTTGTTATCCTTAACTACATTAACCTGCTCCTTTTGTTCTGCTATGGCGCTGGTGGCCATTGCTAAGCTAAAACAACCGATAACAATACCCGTCATGATTTTTTTCATATATCTTCCATCTCCTTTCTTGGATAGCTTTAATCTCTATGGTATCAAAAGCTAACCTTTGGCTATGACTCAATTAATCAATATCACTTAACCTTAAATCCTTATACCTTTCACCTAACTTATAAGAGGTTACCCTTTTAACACCTGATGCTGGTTCTAGTAGCCCTATTTCAAGCCAATCTTTAACCCACTCTTGAACAGTCCGTTTACTAACTACGAACCATTCTGCCATTAATTCCAGGGAAAGTGGTCGTCCCTCAAACCGTAAAGCCAGTTGCAGTAGTTGAATTTCTTTTTTAGAAAGCTCTAACAACTTTCCTTCAGATGCTTCATGTAGCCGTACTGTTGACTGTGCAATATCCTCGAATGACTCTGCCATTGTTGACAAAAAGAAAGTAATCCAGGGAGTTAAGTTGGGATTATTTCGGCCTTCGTAATACGAAACTGGTAAGCCCATTTGCAAACTATTGTAGTATGTTTGAAGATCCTTAGCATAATTCTCTTCTACGGTAAAATAACCATTCAGATCATATTCATTGAGCATTAAAATATAGAGTGCTAACGCTCTGGCTAATCTGCCATTACCATCATCAAAAGGGTGAATGGTAACAAATTGATATGCTGAAATAGCTGCTTTTACAGGCACTGGTAGCGTTCTTTCTATTTTGATCCATTCCACCAGCTCTTTCATTAGGCCGGGAACCTCTTCCCAGTAGGGGGGAATATATTCCACAGCACCGGTGCTATTGTCTCGTACACAGAAGAGTACCCCTGGGGGCGTGGCACCACGATATTCGCTTATTTTCCCCCTTCTTCCTGGACCTCTAACTTCAATTATTCTGTGAAGCTTTTTAATGAATTCTTCCGTTACCGGTAGCTTTTTAATTCTGGCTTTATTTAAAAAGGATAAAGCCCGCCAGTAATTCCTTACCTCCTGGGTATGGTAACTATCTGATTTATCAGGACGTTTGCTAACCACTTCCTCAACCTGGTGCAAAGTTAGTGGGTTACCTTCAATGTATGTGGAATAGTGAGTGCTCTTAATTTTAGCTCTAAATTTTAATTTTTCTGAAATGTGTAATGGCAATGTTTTACTGGTTACTAAGCCACGATAATATTCAATTTTGGAAAGCAAGTTTACTAGATCATTGGTAAAATCATACCTTGGTTGATATGCCATCAAACATCACCTCAGGTTAATTTTACCATATCCTTTTAACTTCCGCAAATCGTTTCTGCTATTTTATTCACCTATCTAATGTTTTGGAGTTTTTCTAACAAGTTGTTCCAGTAACCCTGACTAAGAACATAGGGTTCTCCAAAATTAGCAGCTTGCACATATCCCTGAACATCAGCCTTCATTTCATACCGTAGCGAGCCAATCTGATTGTTATGATCTCCTTTGCTTTCATCAGTGAATAGCAATTCTATAACTAGTTTATTTATTCCTACTCTTGACAACTCTTGCAATTGATTAGTGATTACTTCAGCTTCCTGGGGTGTGTCGGTGGTGGGTATTAGTATAATCTCTGCTTCTGCAAGTGCGACATAAGTTGCGGTGTACTCGAAGCTGCATCCAGCATTAATGATTGTTAGGGTATTTTGCCCGGTATTCCTGCCCCGGACTTTTTTGAGAATATCCTTAAATAACTGCACCTCTTGCATATGTCCTCCAAAGTCTGGCGTACCGATATTTCCAAGCTTGTTTCCAGCCGGTAAATATTTTACTCCCCATTTCATTTCTCTTAGGAGTTTGTAGCCAAGTTCTGGTCCCAGAGTATCACCGAAGGTCATAATACCGGCATCTTTTTCTGTCCCTTGAGCGATGGAGGTTTGTTTAATGCCAAACCAAGCATCCATATCCGGGCAATGCAGGTCGTAGTTGAGAAGTGCTGTGTCTATAGCCCTTGCCGCAGCTGCTACGGCCAGGTTAAGGGCCGTTACCGTTTTCATTGATCCGGTGGGGTTCCAGACAGTAATTATATGGCTAAGAGGCGGTTCACTCTCTTGCATGTCCGGGATCACCGGGTCTACCGTGTTTACAGGGTCCAGGAACTCTGTCTTTTTATCTGCCAATTTAATGCGGTATTTGGCTATTGCCGCGATACCTCCTTTCCCTTTATCTAGCACTGCTGAAATTGTATTTTTGCTAAACTGGCTTAATTCATCTTTAAGTTGTACACTCGCCTTGCTATAACCCTGCAGCCGATTGACTAACCCCTTTAATTCCTGTTCTTTTTCTTTTGATCTGGCTACTTCCTTGGATTCATCTTTATCCCAGGCATCCCAAGTGGGCTCCATTTGATAGCCTCGCTGGTATTGGAGTGGGTTCAGCTGCCTGGCTGCCAGCTCGCCCACGGCCTCTGCTCCAAGAATTGCTGACGCAATGTAGTAGGGCGTCAGGTCTTTTATAATGCTTTCGAGCAGGTCTGTAAGCATTTCTGCCAGCATATTTCTTTGTTCTTCCGGGTCAGCCGGTTTATGTGCAAATTCTACTTCTTTCGGAGATAAGCGTATTCTTAGGTGGCACTCTTCACCCCTTGACATTTCCAGGTTTCGGTGGTGATTTACCCGATCTAATGCATACGAGAGGGCCGGACTACCAGCAAACCGCATGGTGTATTCCTGTTCTTGCCTGTCCCATTCTGATCGTAGCAGTTGCCGCCCGGCATCCTGTGTTATTAGCACCTCAGCACCGGACATGTAAGCATCCCGCAACACCATACGAAAGCCCTGAAAAGCCACGGCATCGGCCTCCCCATCTCCCATGGTTACCCAGGGTGTAGAGTCCAGCCGTAATACTACCGCCAAGCTTTGGTCGTCAAACTCGATAAAAGGCCCATAGAATGCTTTCACAGCTACTAGATCGGTCATACCTTTTTGCTTTGCCGGGGGTGAAAAGTTGTATTCAATCGGTTCTTTGCGGTACCTCTTTCTTCGCCTTATTTGCCCAGGTATATCGGCAGCTATCCAAAGAATTGCACCTGCAGGAATGCCAGCAAAAAAGAAAAGTCTTAGGAGTATCGGTAATGGCAACATAGCAAACCCAATGCCTATTATGACAGCCGGAAGGATGATTTTCAGTACATCTCCCATTCTTACCCCAAGTAAGGCTGCATCTTCCCGAATATCCGCCGGAAATGCAATTTGTTCCTTAGCCATTAGTTCACCTCCCCTCTAAAAAACAAAACCACCGCGAGGGTGGTCTTTGTTCACAATTTATTTTCTTCCCTTATATTCCCCCATATAGACTCCGTTCGCCGGTGGGTTTGGATTACGAACGGGAAGTCCGCTTTCGATGGTTAGGTACTCGTGCCCCACTTTCCAGTACTGTTTCTTATCACTGAAGTAGTCTTGCATTACTTTTTCTGCTTTTGCTCCAAATGCTTCTTGGACATAGATTTTTCCATCTCTAACTGCCAGATTATTTTTGCAGTAATCCAGGTTGTTATTAATGGTCTCCCTTAAGGCTGATACTGCTTGTGCATTGGTGGCCACGGTGGAAAACAATTGTTTTTCACTGTCGAAAGCCAGAGGGACTTTCTGCATTGCCTCGGTACTCTGAACCTTCTTAATCAGTTCCGTAAAGTCTGCTTTATCAACATTGTCCAGTTTCACTGTAAAGGTGTTATTTGCGATCGACTCAGACATTTTTGCATCTACTTCAACCTTTAATTCTTCTACAATTTTTTCTTGGTGATCCGGTACCACCGTGTATGTTTTGAAGCTCCGCTCGCCAATATTTTGGTCACCTTCGTTTTCCCAGTAAGTTGGTTCTGTGTTATTATTTGAATTCTCTTTCTTCCTCCCGATTTTAAATTCAGGAAGTATGCTACTGGAGCGGTCTAAGAGGGGACCGTGCGTCCCCATATTGGGCTTTACTTTTTCACTATACTGCTGCATTTTTGCTCCGGCCTTTTTCATTTTTTCGCCAAACTCTCCGGCAGTATTGGAGGCCCTTTCAAACCGATCAAACCCCATTCTGGCTGCAGCCAGTTTACTGTATTCACTCATTTTAGAAAGCCCTGCACCGGTTTTTTCAATCACTTCTCCACCGTTAAGGGTTAGGGGACTAGCCACCGCCTTATAAGCAGATTTAAACCAAATAAAGTAACTTAGAACCAAGGCCGAGCTTAGGACTAAAATTGATACAAAAACCGGCGATACTCCAATATCCGTTGATAGTGTTGGTGTATGTACATTTACACAAACACCCCAAGCGATAAGAAACAGAAAGGGAATAAATATGGTTCGAACTGTTAGATTTATCCAGCCGGCAATTGATTCCATCCTGTTGAGAATTACCGCTATGCCAAAATAGGCCGGAGAAGTAATCCCCAGCAAGGTAAGAAGTACCCAGGAAAGTAGCATAACTAAACCAATAATAAGGAGTAACGGATTCGTTAAAAAGACCCACCCAATACCAATCTCATTATAGAAAGCTGTACCCAAAGTAACCGCCGCATCCATGTTAGCAGGATCATCTACCATAGCCGCTTTCAGCATCATGATACCGTTTGCCGCCTTCAATGGTAAAGGTTCTTGTCCTAATCTCTCGTAGGCTGCCTTTAACCACACCTGGGCCAGAGCCGAGGATGCTTGGTTTTTTAACACAAGAACAAAGTCAATAAAATAGAGAGTTAATATACAGCCCCCGGCAGCCTTTAGAAAAAGGCTAAGGGATTGTTTTATACCGGTACCGCCCTTTGCCTGCCACATCCTCCAGCCTAATGGAATTGTGGCGAGACCAAAAAGAGGTAAGGCATAAAATAGCGATAGGTTCCAAGTCTTATTTACCCAGCCAACCGGCCCAATAAGAGGGGTATCAATCATGTACTTGCTCCAAATATTGACTACCGGATTTATCAAGCTATCTAGTAAGCTGATCAGCCAGGATTCAAACCATTTTTGCAATGCTTTCCCGGAGAGTATATCTTCTATACTTTTTGTAAGTTCGGAAATTGAAGTAAATAAACCCTCTAACCAGCTAGGTTCTTTATCTTTCTCTTTGGCATCAGTATATTCTTCAGTGGCATTGATTGCTGCAGCTACTGTAACAAAGGGGGTATATGATATAAATATGGTAAAAATAATTGTGAGCAATAGTACCATCATCAAAAGCTGTCTTGCTTTAAACGATCTTATAGCCATAAACAACACTTCCTTTAGTTACCACCTAGTTTGGACAGCATTTTTACAGCAATCTTCCAGACAAAGCTCATCACTTCAAACCACTTGCCAGTCACCCCCATGAGGATGATTACGGCTCCACCGATAAAGCCGAGAAGTCCGTTACGAAAAGCCGGATCCCTGAAGGAGGCTTTGCCGCGAATCAGGTTAAGCCCATGATCGGTAACAAGTGGAATTACTGCATAGCCAAGGATGACTAGACCAACCAAACCGATAATATAATTTAATACTGCCACCACCGGTCCACCAGTCTCTTCTGCTTCAGACAAGTTGGGTTGATATAGCTTCGCATCCGGCAGCCCATCTATAGCAGCATGGGCCACCCCGAAAGTTGCCAAACAAAAAAGTCCAGCTAAAACCAGAACGGTAACTATTTGGGTTTTGTTTTTAAACATTTTGTTATCCACTCCTACTTTAATAATTTATCTAAAAATGGCCTGGGATTAATCCATTTCCCCTTTACCATGATGCCAAAATGCAAGTGAGGTCCAGAGGATATACCGGTAGAACCCGCTAACCCTATTGTTTGACCCACGGAAACTCTTTGGCCTGGCCGGGCTACATATTGGGACATATGGCAGTAAAAGTAACTCATGCCATCCGGGGCATCTATCCAGATTTCATTGCCTCCGGCAGGACTAGTGGAGTGCCTTATTGTACCCCCTACAACAGCCAATAGTGGGGTGCCGTAATCACAGACGATATCCACTCCACCATGGCTGTGGCCGTCCCTGGGATCGCCAAAACTACCTGTATAACGTGGATTTGTAGTGGGCAAAGGGAAACCATAGCCATCTCTCTGCCAGGCCTCCTGCAGCCGATATCCTTCGGCAATGGCCAAAATTTCATTAACATAATCGTCGCTTTGGTTATATCGCCAAAGCGCATCCCGGATACTGCCTTTATTGGCCGCCTTATTGGCTGCAAGGTAGTTGGCCGCTGAATAAATACTGTCTATGGGATTTAGAATATCTGCCTTACCGTCACCATCTCCATCTACCCCATACGTTTTCCAGGTAGATGGTAGAAACTGCATCATCCCCCTAGCCAGCTCACCTGTGTGATTGGATGGGCCGGTAGGGGTGGGGCGAAAGCTACTCTCCTTAAAAGCTATGGAAGCCAGCACCCACCAGGGTATGCCATATTTTTCCTCGGCTGCTTTGAAGTGGGGCATTAGATGGACCGGTATTTCTTCTACAGGCTGCCATTCTACTCCGTCTGGCCAACTGCCTGTATCTTTGGACCACTCTGCCCCGATGTCTCCTAAACCTCCCAATAGAAAAAGTGGGCCAAAAATCAGACCCACTGCAAATACTAAAAATAAAATTACTGCTACCTTTACACCAAGCAGCAGCATAAGCAGCTTAACTACCTTATTATCCGAACCTTCATTTCTACGTACGGCTATTTCCAAATAATCACCGCCCTAATCCCCTGGTAGCATATAGCGCTAGTTCACTATCTGGTAAACACATTTTTAATACATCGTAGGTTGTTTTTTGCCTAATATCACCTCGCAAAATAAATTGGTGCGTGTCTTTGAAGGTACTTAACATGGCTATGATGTGGTCTGGTATATCAGCGTGCTTTTGGATGGCTTTTAAATCGCTTTCTTCCAGCCACATCAAAATTTTGTTGCTGGAAGCTGACCAAATACCACTTCCACCCTCGGTTTTCCACAAGGTTGATGGTTTGTTAGTTGCCATAATCAAGTTGCCGTTGTACTTTCGTATGCCGGTGGACAGTTTGTTGATATTAAAACTGGCCTGGTTGTTTATTAATACCCTTTGCCCCTCATCATAAATGACATCGGTATATACTTCTTTGCGTATCCTTTCTTTAACCACCTGGTGCCAAACTGTATTCTGAGCTAGTTGCATTTTCACTGCACCAGTATGGGCATCCACTTCGTTATCAATTGATTGGCTAGTATGAAACACGGTAATCCTGGTATTATCCAGGCTTTCGGGATCATCCTCTCGGCTAAAAATGTTTGCCCTAAGCCCTTCAAAATATCCCCAAACTTTATTACTGAGTGATACTGCTTCCAACGCATCATCTGTCTTTAACTCATCGTACCACTCTTTGATAGTGCACCTTTGATTTCTCCATGTCCCGGGATCTTCCCGGACAATCTCTTTTCGTTGCCAAAGTCTCATGAGGGCTTTTTCTGCTGCGTTCATTTCTGCCGGTTCTAAGGAATATTTTCTTTCTGGACCCTCTACCAGTAGGCTAACAATGGAAAGTAAAGATGATGAACAAGCGTTAAGCCTTTCAGCATCGTAATCTTCATTGCCCAATGGTGGAGGTACCCATAATGGATCCATATATCTCCCTGACGAACCTGTTTGGTTAACCCAAACCCCACCCATGGCTTTACACCAATTTTGCCATTCACCATCAACATCAAAAACAAACTCTCGATGATTATCATAATGAAAGCCTGTTGATAAACCTTTTAAAACAACGCTTTTTCCCTCTCCGGTAGCACCTGCAACCAGTATGTTACCATCTCCGGTTCCTTCCCCGTGCCTTCGGTAGGTTGGCGGGCCAAGGTAGCCGTCTAGTATGCGGTGTCCAAAATAGATACCGGTACCGTCGGACATATCCCCAAAGCTGGCCGGGTACAGGGTAGCTGAGGCATCGTCATCTACTAAGCGCCCTTTGTTTTTCCAAAAAAAGTTGGCATCTGGTGATCCGGGGTTAGACAGGATCCAAGACTGCAGGAAGCCGGTGGTTTGCTCGTAAGGCAGTTTATTTACCTTCATTCCGTTATCCTTGAATCGGTCGCTTAGTTTTTTTACTACTTTTTGCAGTTTGTTGAGCTCCGGTCCAATGAGGGTGATAAAACACCACAGATCATTGGTTATAAGGCTGCCGGCCGTCTCATAATTTTTTTTGTGTTCTAGGTCATTAATTGTTTTTACAGCTTTCACTTCTTCGGGCCGGGGGCTTTCTTTGTTGGCAATTGCAGCATCAATGTTTCTTTGCAACCTTCTGCGTTTCCAATCCATGGACTGGTTAAATCGTAAGTCGGTTGGAATAAATTTGTAGGTATACCTAGCTACGATATTGGGATTCTCCTGGGCCACTAGATCGACATACCTTCGCATGAAGCCAGCCTGTGCTTGATCCGGCCACATTTTGACCATGAGCGTGGATGCAAAAACGTTATCGTTAATGGTAAGGTGCTCTTTGCCTTTTTTTATTGGGCCAGCTTTAACCCTCTGAAACCAGTTGAGGAGTGCTTGTTTTGATAGTTGTCCGTTCAATCTATCACCTACCTCTTTTTATATCCGAAAGCCAAGCCGTTCCCCCATTAAGGCCCAGGCCGCCAGGCACCAAATAGCTGGTCGGAAAATAAAGGTCTCAATTCTGGATCCGGTTCTAAAGGTGAACGGCCAAGGCAGACAGTGGCAGAGGGATATCTTGGGGCCGATCGGCCAGAACAATTGCACACCCTCCGGGTTAAAGCAATCAATTAAGGGATGACTTAAAAAGGCTACCACTACCGCCAACCGGGCAGTTTCGGAAAGTCCAAAGCCTAAGAATTCCAATGCCCCGTGAAGAACCAGGGCGGCTGCTAGGCTGTGCATCGCTGTCCGTTTACTAAAAATTTTGCAGATAATGTTGCTTACCGGACCCGGAAACATTTTAGAGGCCATGCTGTTGTGGTGGTCTAGATCCGGGATGGCACAAGCTATTCCGGATAAAAGCAAAACACCCGGCCACTCTTGGGGTGGGGCATGGCTGATTTGTAAGACAATTGATGATGCTACCAACCCGGCTGCTAGATGTGTGGGATAGAGCATTTGTGTTCCACCTCCCATGGTTGTTCAGCATTTAAGCACTGTAATTAGCTATTTCTTTAATTCTTCCAGCCTTGTCTACGTTGAATCTTCTCCAAATCCCTAACCCGTCCACTGCAAAATTACCCCCGATATAGCCAGACCACTTTTTCGTGCTGCATCTTTGTGGTTCTCTGCTCCAACTGTCACCGATTTACAAGCTTCTAGGCACTTAACTGTAAAATTTTTGTTAACCCGCCCACTGTTTGCCTTCAAATCTCCCCTTTTCTGCCGCCCATTCCGGTTTTTATTACGATTTCTTCGGCGTTTCATAATTCGCTGGCGAAATCCATTTAGATTACAACGAGTCTGCATTTTTTACATACCTCCTCTTGGCAAATGGAATACCCTTCCCTTAAAACAAAAGAAGCCCCGCATTTAATGTAGGGCCAAGGGGAGATCCGTCCGCAGCCTTTGAAGTCTCCCCCTTCAAAAGCTTCCTAAGAATAAAAAAATCCACTTATAGTGGACTTACCTTCTAACTAATTATTAAATAAACTTGCAAGATTAATAGTTCATTATAATTAATTCCCGGTACTTCTTTCGGGCTTTCCGCTCTCGGGATATAGAATAATTCACCTCCGTGTTTTGTATGTTATAGCCTCTGTACCATTCTCTAACCTGTGGATGATCATTTATTGTTAACAGGAATTTACCCTTAATACTTCTTAACGAATTCATCAACAGTAAGTGTTCTTTCTCTTCAAATTCATGTTCATGTGTATAACCTGCCGTCCCTAAGTATGGTGGATCTGCAAAAAAAAGTGTATCCATTCGGTCATATTTCTCAATAACTTTTTCAAAGGATAAGTTTTCTACATAGGTGTTTGATAGCCTCTCTTTTAGCTTAGCCAGTACACCATCCTTGTAGAATATATGTGGTTTCGGCTTTCCTATGGTGCTATATCCGTATGTACCTCCTTTTCCTGCAAAGCTCTGGCTAATCAAATACAAAAACCTAACGGCCCTATGAATCTCAGTTATACACTCCACGGTATAGTTTTTATATTCAGTAAAAATATCCCGCCCAGAGAATTCATATTCTAACATTCTTTCAATTTCTGGTGCATGGTATTTAATCATACGAAAAAGATTTATTAATTCACTTTCAATGTCGTTAATAACTTCCACTTGACTAGGTTTTTTTCCGAAATACACCCACCCCGCGCCAAAGAATAACTCAACATAGCAGATATGTTTTGGGATTAAACTTATAATTTTATTACGTAGTTTACTCTTTCCACCCATACGGGTTATTGGTGGTCTCAGCATTTTATCACATCCCCAATTTTGATATATTTAACAGCCCCTGGAATGTGTTTCTGCCTTGAGTGCTTTACCTGTCGGCAGCACTTTTGCAGTATGATTCATTCTTTTCTGCAGCAAAGCTGGTTCCTTTGTACTTAGGATCATTAGCATACCTTTTCTTTTTCCAGCAATTAATACAACATTCATGGGAATTAAAAAATGCGTGATTTGGGTTCCTGTCACCTCCACAATACTTACATTTAACCTCCGATTTAAAATGCTTGTTCATGTTTTTCACTCCTTCGCAACATTTAGCAAAAATATGAACTACTATCGATTAAATCTAGGAAAAACAATACAAATTAAAAGGCCAGAAAATATACAGCCTATAACAAATCCACCCCAAAAAATCAGCGCTTTCTCATATCCCATATTTAAACCTCCATGGATGAAATGTTCACCTTTAAACTTATTCTTTAGGTTCAGGAGGAACAAATCTAAAAGTTGTATTTACTAACTTTCCATTAATAAGCCTATATTCTCGGCCATAGCAATTACAAAAATAATATTGACCTTCCTTAGAGTTTCCCATTACTGAACCACAGTCAGGACATAAAACCTCATAAATTTCTTTCTTGTTATCACAACATAAACACTCAAATTCTATTAATCTTTCATTTTCAACGCCAGTCGGCTCAACACGAATACATTCCATATCAAAACCGCATTTATCACAAACCAATTTACCCACCCCTTACTTACTGAACATCTTTTAGCTGGAGTGCAGCAATTTAATCTTTAATAAACTGAATAAAAGTTTTGTTCTTATCAAGGTCAAGGTGTCTTATACCAGTAAAATAACTTGTGGTTGTTTTTTGATTCACTGCACAAACAGCACCGTCACTTCCTATAAAACCACTATCTGCTTCATCCTCAATAAACCCCTCGAATGCCACGGCTAAGGGATAAATAACCTCTGCAGCTGCTGCAGCCGGTAGCCACTGAGCAGTAGAACTCTCACTTTGTATGACCTCTTCGCTAAGTGCTTGATAAATTAGCTTACAAGCCTTGGGATACTTTAAAACTGTGTCAAAGAGTTCTTTAACTTTGACAACATAGTTTTCTGCGACAACTGCTTTTAACTCTTGGCCATGGCAAGATTCGCAATCGCTATTATCCCCTCCACAGCAGGGTGTAAAAGTATCCCTATCAATAACTTTGTCGGGGTAATTAAACGGACAATCATCTTCTGCCGCTTTTTCATTGTCTCCGTTAAGTTCCATAAGTTTATCTATTAGTTTCATAATAATTCTCCCTGCAAATTAATATATTCTGCAATTTCTGGCAAATTTGAGATCCCTTGCCATATGAATTATTTGGCTTTTTTAACTATCACCAAAGCTAACAAATAACCAGTTAAAAACATTAAATTAGTAAACCAAAAATAGAAGTCCGCAACATTGATTCCCATAAACTCCATAAAACATATAAGACTGGAATTCATACACCACAAATATAATAAGGGATTTGCTTTACCCATAAAAAAACTCCCCTTCACCCTGGTACGTCCCCTATAAGTAATGTTCACTAACTAATATTCACTACAACCAAAGTAACCAGGAACTTCCGTTTCATTCTCCAACCATTCCCTAATAGTTTTAGTTTCCCGATCTCCATTGTCTTTATGGAAAGTAAATTGTTTTTCGGGATCTTCAAGCGTAACAAAGTAGTCAATAAATTCTTCAATGGTGGCTCCAGGGTTATCCTCTAGATACTCTTTGAAGTATTCACCTCTGGCAAGACCTCCCCAAAACTTATCTGCAAATTCAAAAGCCTGTAGTTTGGTTTCTGCAACAATCCATTCAGCGACACCATCATCATTAATTCTAAATAGGAATTTTTTACTGCTTTCAGTAGAACTTTCAGCCTTCCTAACCGCGGCCTCCAGGATTGCAATTATACCGCTTTGTATGTCCGTGGGGCTATCAATCTCGCTATAGTATTCCAGTGCAATCTTACAGGCCCTAAGCAGGTTAGGAGTTGCTGCTCTGAGTTGTGCATCTTTTTGGCTATGACCAACCTCTGTATTTTCGTAGGAGCAAATAATTCCTACTGCTTTATCAAGTAAAATTTTTTTGAGATAGCACTGATATCCCAGTTCAAAGGTCCAGACGTTTGCTTCACTTAGAAAGAACTTCTTTTGAATCCGTTCCATTGTCAAACCGGATTCTCTTACCGCAATATAATGCTCAATGCTCCATATTGTATCTTCTAAATCAAGTGTTGTTTTGTTCAAAATCTTCATCCCCCTTACAACTTAATTTAACCGCATCCCATCCAATAATGAAAAGGTCACCAACTTTACGGGCTGCATAATTGGTTTCATAGATACGCCCCCCTATTTTAAGCTACCCTCACTAATCTCGGCCGTTGAACCTTAATGACATGTTTATCCAGCCACTGGCTACAACGCAATACCCTGGGATGGCTAAAACCTAAGTACTTAGCTAAGGTCTCCATACGTGTTCGACCTAATTTAATGATAATATCAAGCTTATCGTTTTTAGCTATATTACGCCATTTTAGGTAAGACCGAAGAGGTCCCGAGTTTTCTTGAGACGTTTTAATTACTCGTAACCTAGTCACACCACCACTCCCTTTATTGATACGTTTAAACGCATAAAAAAAGGCCGAGAAGCGTCTTCTCAGCCTGGTTGGTATGTTCCCCCTATTACCCCTGTCCATAAGCCGCCCTGAGGCTACCCATTCAACAAAAACCTTCCCCATTAATATTTCGGGATTACTCCCGGAACCCTTGAAAATACAAGATTTTTCCCGCCAACAAAACCATAAGTCTGGCGGGCCGGAAGGTGAATTATCGGCCTCTCTGCGTTATTTAAATATGCGTTACAGCATGCCCACCTCCCGGGCCAAAGCTGTACTTACTGATATTGGCACAGAAGAATTGGCGCATATGGAGATTGTAGGTACTGTCGTTTATAAACTATTGGAAGGTGCCTCTATTGAAGCAATTAAAGCGGCCGGTCTTGACGGTCACTATGCCACTCACGACAGCGCTTTGTTTTGGAGTGATCCCAATGGAGTCCCCTGGACAGCTGCTTATGTATCCGCTACCGGTGACCCGGTGGCTGATTTACATGAAAACCTGGCAGCAGAACAAAAGGCTCGGGCAGTTTACGAAAACCTAATTTGCTTGTCTGACGATCCCTGCGTAACTGACGTTTTACGTTACCTGCGAGAGCGTGAAGTGGTACACTTCCAGCGGTTTGGCGAAACCTTAATGCAGGTGCAAGAATGTATGAATCAGAAAAGGTTCTATTAAGCTGATGCCTTGAAAGATTGCCGCAAAAATTATTTTTTGAATAGACCCTCCTCTCAGAACAGCGTAATCTTCATCCGAAAGAATCTTCGAATTTATCTTAAAATTACAACTATGAAGGAATACTATTGTTATCAGAATCCCTCAAAAATGAATCCGGGGATTCTGATTATTTATTTTCTTTCACTTAAAAACATCTTGCTTTTTACCCTTGTATCAAGTATTACAGTAGTATGTGTTGTAATCATTTTACCGGAGGGTAAGCTTGTTATGAAAATCATAATTATTGGCGCAGGCAAAGTGGGTTTTGAAACAGCCCGTCGTCTTTGCGAGGAGGGCCATGACATCTTAGTGGTGGACAAGGATGAAACTAAACTTTCCAGGGTTGACGAACACTTAGATGTTATGGTAATGAAAGGAAATGGCGCCACTGCCCAAGTCTTACGAGATCCTCATGTGGTCGACAGTGACCTTTTGCTGGCTGTAACGAGTACCGATGAAGTAAATATTATTGCCGGAATAACGGGCAAAAAGCTGGGAATTGGCAAATGTATCGTGAGAGTTCGGGACCCGCATTATGCCCAAGATGCCTGGTTCTCTCGGGAAGACTTGGGGTTAGACTTAATTATTAATCCTGAATTTGCGGCTGCTCGCGAAATTGTTCGTATGTTAACTATGGCTCTTCCCGTACATACTGAGCCCTTTGGTCAGGGTAAGGTGCAAATGGCAGATATCACCGTGGATGAAGGCATGACCCTTTTTGCCAACAAGCCAATTCGGGATCTAGATATGCCATCTTCCTGCCTCATTGTCGCCATATCCCGACGTGGAGATATGATTGTACCTGGTGGTATGGATACTATTTTACCGCATGACACACTTTACATTTTGGGCCTACCAAGCAGTATTGACAAGTTGGTCTCTAAAGTGAAAAAACGTAGACAAAAGCAACTGCATTCCGTTATGATTTTGGGCGGCGGTCGCTTGGCTTTTTACTTGGCAGACAAGCTTTGTTCCCTGGGTATGTCTGTAAAAATAATAGAACAAGACTACTCTCGTTGCCAGGAATTATCCGAGCGTTTACCCGACGCCCTTATCTTAAATGGTGATGGAACCGACGTTGATTTGCTTAAGCGGGAAGGTATTGAAGAAACCGATGGTTTTGTAGCTGTTACCGGCCTGGATGAGGAGAATTTACTAATCTCCCTATTAGCTAAGCAAATGGGGGCTAAAATGGTTGTTGCCAAGGTTAGTCGTGCTAGTTACGCACCCATTGTAGAAAGCTTAGGTGTGGATGCAGCTGTCAGCCCGCGTCTAATTACTGCCAGCGAGATTGTCCGTTTCATTCAAGGGGGTAGGTTATTATCACTCTTTATGCTGCTGAACGGAAAGGCTGAAGTGGCGGAGCTAATTGTTCCTGCCCAAAGCCGGGTAGTTGGTAAAACTCTGGCCAAATGTAGTTTACCTCGTAATGTTATCGTAGGAGCTATTTTACGTGACGGTGAAGCTATTATTCCCGAGGGTACTGAAAAAATATTGGCTGAAGACCGCTTGGTAGTCTTTGCCTTAGGATATACGCTTGCTTCTCTTGAAAAGCTGTTTGGTGCCGGAGGAAAATAAACCTTTAAAAATAAATATTGGCACTGGTTGGCCCATGGTTTAGCCTAATGGGTCTTATGTAGCTCCTTTGCTATCCCACCAGACCTAGGTAAAAATTGTGCTACCACACCTGAGGTTAATTA
This sequence comes from uncultured Desulfotomaculum sp., assembly GCA_946411205.1. GTDB lineage: Bacteria > Bacillota > Desulfotomaculia > Desulfotomaculales > Desulfotomaculaceae > Desulfotomaculum. The sequence goes on along the minus strand of CAMKDG010000062.1, from coordinate 1,549 downwards.
GAAGTTTCGAGATATATACGATATTGCTGGTCTTTTGTGTTAAGTTTTAGTGTTAATGGTTAAAATTGTTATTATATTAGGTTATATTTAGCCAAAAACTTTATTTGCAAATTTAGCTAATTTTTGTTTAAATTAAATAGGTATACTTACGGATTATATGGAAGGAGAAAGTGGTTTTGGAATTTCCAACTCTCAAGATAGGCAAATTTATCCCCAAATATCCAATTATTCAAGGTGGTATGGCCGTTAGAGTTTCTACGGCCCCCTTAGCAGGAGCAGTGGCCAATGCTGGCGGTATTGGTGTAATTGGCGCTACCGGCATGGAGGAAGATGAACTACGCAGTGAGATCCGGGAAGCCCGTAGAATTTCGCCCACAGGTATCATCGGAATTAATATTATGTACGCTGCACGAGAATTTGCTAAAATAGTTCATACAGCCATTGAAGAGAAAATTGACATGATTTTTACTGGTGCCGGTTTTTCACGGGAAATTTTCGCCTGGGGGAAAGAGTCTAATACCCCCATCGTATCCATTGTGTCTTATGCTAAAGCGGCCAAAATGGCCGAAAAATTGGGGGCAGCCGCTGTGGTTGCTGAGGGTACCGAGGCAGGGGGACATTTGGGTACAGACCGTTCCATAAAGGAAATTCTCCCAGAGATTAAAGCAGCTGTAAAAATCCCCGTTATTGCAGCCGGTGGCATTGTTGACGGCAAAGGTATCGCTGATATGATTCGCCTGGGTGCTGACGGTGTTCAAATGGCCACTCGTTTTGTATTAAGCGTTGAATGTACTGTAGCTGATGCTTTTAAGAAACATTACCTAAACTCAACTTCAGATGACGTAGTTGAAATATTAAGCCCCGTAGGATTACCCGGGCGTGCTTTAAAAAATAGCCTGGTTGATCTGATTTTAAAGAAACAGGCTCCAGAACCGGAAAACTGTCAGGCTTGTTTAAAGCATTGTTCTCAATCCTTTTGTATTATGGACGCTCTCGTTAATAGTCGCGATGGCGATATTAACAATGGGTTGGTCTTTTGTGGCCAAAACGTGCACCGAATCAAGGACATCTTGCCCGTAAGTGTAATTTTTGACCGCCTCACTACGGAGTTTGCTAACGCTTAAGGCTAAAGTAATCATTGATTTTTGGCGGAATGGAATGGTATACTTGAATTGCCTCTAAGTTTTCACCAGCTAACTAAGGCTATCTCCTCCCGAAAATTTGATCGGTGTCAGGGTATCGGTAGTTCTATGTGGTTGGCACCGGGTGATTTAGGGAGCCTATTATTCGGAGGAGATAGGTTTGACTTTTTCCGACAGAACTCTTACATGCCGTGATTGTGGAGCCGAATTTGCGTTTTCCGTACGCGAACAGGAATTCTTCGCTGAGAAAGGATTCCAAAACGATCCTTCTCGTTGCCCTTCTTGCCGGGCTGCACGTAAGCAACATATGCAAGGAAACGAAGGCTACCGCCCTCAGAGACAAATGTTTGAAGCTGTTTGTGACGAGTGCGGCTGTACCACGCAAGTTCCTTTCCAGCCTAGCGGCA
>CAMKDG010000061.1 GCA_946411205.1 uncultured Desulfotomaculum sp. | reverse complement strand
TTTTCTACCAAGGCTGCTTCCACCGAACCGATACGCCGAACAAAACCTAAAACCGTGATGCCCAATTCCTCTAACAGTCGGCGAGCCAGTGTACCCACCGCTACTCTGGCTGCAGTTTCCCGAGCACTGGATCTTTCCAAAACATTACGAATATCTTGATGATTATATTTAATGGCGCCGGCTAAATCTGCGTGTCCCGGACGGGGTCGGCTCACCGTTCTTTCCTCTAATTTTGCTTCAGACCCCGCTGCCATAATCTCTGACCAATTGATCCAGTCCTTGTTGCTAATTTGCATCGTGATGGGACTGCCGGTAGTAGAGCCACCTCGCACACCGGAGAGAAATTGCACTTGATCCTTTTCAATCTGCATACGCCCGCCCCGGCCATAACCACCCTGACGTCGCGCCAACTGCTCATTGAGATAGGCTGCCGAAAGTGGTAGTCCTGCCACCATGCCTTCCACAATGGCTGTTAGGGCGGGACCATGGGATTCACCTGCCGTCAAAAACCGTAACATCAAATCACTCCTAACCATTCTACTAAACTACGATTTGCTTTCTGTAACAAGCTGTCTTGCCAAGGCCTCTTTCATGATCTCTATAGGTGCAGACTGACCGGTCCACAGTTCAAAGGCCAATACACCTTGGTATAAGAGCATCCCCATACCGTTTAGTATGGTAGCTCCTTGGGCCGCCGCTTGTTGTAGGAAAGAAGTTCGCCGGGGAGTATAGATTAAATCACAAATAAGTTGCCCAGAGTGCACTGCCGCAAAGGGAAACTCCGGGGCAATTTGCCAATTGGGCCACATGCCAAGAGAGGTCGTCTGTACCACTAGGTCCACGCCGGCCACGGTTTCTTTGGGCATCTTTAAGCCCCAGGGTAAAACTTCTGTATTCGTCCCACAGTGCAAAGTAATTTCTTTGGCTAGCTCTCTGGCAGTTTTCGTGGTGCGATTGGTAAAGTAAATAGCTTGACATCCTGCCAGGGCCAAAGTAAAGGCCACCGCTCTAGCTGCCCCGCCAGCTCCTATCAGCAGCACCGTTTTACCCTGGGGTCTAAAATCAGCTTCTTCAGCCAAGGATCTAAGGAAGCCCGCACCGTCGGTATTATAGCCTACCAGTTTGCCACCACAGTTAACAAGGGTATTCACTGCACCAATCCTGGCCGCGGTCGGTTCAATTTCATCCAGCAAGGGAATAACCCGCTGCTTATGCGGCACAGTTATGTTAACTCCGGCTAGGTTCAGGGAATGAATACCCTGAACAGCCTTCGCTAGATGATCGGGGTGTACCGCAAAGGGTAGATAAGCCCAGTTTAGCCCGCTGCTCTGAAAAGCAGCATTATGCATGGCCGGGGAAAGGGAATGCTCCACCGGGAAACCAAACAGCCCACACACCTTTGTTTCTCCGTTCAAATTAGGAAAGCCCATCATTTACCTCCCGTAAGTGCAAGAAAAGCTTGGCTTAAGCCAAGCATGAACCATTCACTAAGTATCCTTGATAAGGCACCATGGCTAATTCTTGATGAGTGAGTTAGCATTGTTGTGCTGGCTTCTTTTAATTCGTCGAAGTACCAGTTTTTCCAACTGGCGATTAATTTTGGTACCTAAAAACTCTTTACCTGCCAAAGGGGTCACTAAAATAGTATATACTCCCAGGCGATTGCCGGCCAAAACATCAGTAAAGACCTGATCTCCGACCATGGCAGTTTCATGAACCCTGGTACCTACAATACTAAGTGCTTTCCGTAACCCTGCCCGCAAAGGTTTTCGAGCCTTATGCACCCCAGGCACCTGTAAAATATTGCATAAAGTAGAGACTCGGCTTTCATTGTTGTTGGATACAAAACAAACTTTAAAGCCTTGGGCACAGAGTTCTCGAAACCAAGCTTCAATTGCGGGGTCCAGTTGCTGACGATCCCAGGGTATCAGAGTATTATCTATATCAAAAAGAATCGCTTTGATACCAAGTCTTTTCAATTGATCCAGCTCAATCTGAAACAAACTGGCTACATACTGCTTAGGATATAGCTTTGAAAGCATTTTCGTCACCATCTTTAAAGAATTCGTTTATTACATTCATACGTTATGCCTATTTTACCGTTATCTGGTACCCCTCGTCAACTTCACTACTGACGACTTCGGAGCAAACAAATTATCCTTCTGCTTCACCGGACAGACACCCATTCTTCTTCTTTTCATAACATATATTGTTGACTCAATTTAATAGGGGGGATTGCTTGATGCTTTCCGGCCTGTGGACGGCTGCTATCCTGTCGGTTGTAAATGGGGTTATGGCACTGGTTGCTTACATTGCCAATAACACCTTTCCTCAACCACTAAATGAAAAAGAAGAATCTCATTATCTTGGTATGCTAGCAAAGGGGGATGAAGCGGCACGCAATGTCTTAACAGAGAGAAATCTCCGATTAGTGGCCCATATCGTCAAAAAATTTGACTCCACCGGCGAAGACGTTGACGATCTGATATCCATCGGCACCATCGGTCTGATTAAGGCTATTAACACCTTTAAGCCAGACAAAGGCACCCGCCTAGCAACCTATGCCGCCCGTTGTATTGAAAATGAAATGCCGCTGACAAGAATGAGCGGCATTTTTTTCCATTAATCTATTAACTTTTAGGTACCTTCCTATGCCAACTCTTTTTTATTTATCAAGAACTTCAAGATAGGCATCTAGAAACTTTATTAAGAATTGTTTATGATTTCCCCCTAATCTGATTATCTTTTCTATTCTCCATCCTAATTCAATGTTCTCGTTAGACTCTCTATTCATAAATAAGATCTGGGGGCTTATGTTAAAAACATTTGATATTTTTTCAATAACCTCGAAACCTGGATTTCTTTCTCCTCTTTCAAGATAACCCCAAAATGCCTCAGAAACACCTACTAAAGCCGCAGCCTCCTTACGTGTTAGATTATTATCTAAACGAATTGTTTTAAGATTATTACCAAAATTGTTTGCTATGGACATTAATAAGTGCCTCCAAAACATATAGTTATTTTTTTGTTGAAACTCACAACATGTTGTTGTATAATGCAAGTGATACGATGGGCAAACCAACTGAAAGGTTGGGACGCAAAGCCATGGGTCTAACGCATGTCACGCTATGATTGCCAGGCTACGGAGGAATTATAAATTTCCCTCCGCAATTTTTACGTTGGGAGGGTGTTTTTTGTTCTTTATTGCTAAAGCAATGCTTGGAAAGATGTCAACAGACTTGCTAGTTCATTCTAAGAGGGTATCTGCTTTAGGGTATATTCTTTCCAATCAAATAGGTTTAACAACTAAGGAATGTACTAATATTGCCTTAGGTGGATTATTACATGATATTGGTAAATGTTCAGTAAAGCCCAGCATCCTTAACAAAAAAGACACACTAACTCCGGATGAGTTTAATGAAATTAAATTACACTGCACCTATGGTGTAAATATGATTCAAAATATAAAGAGTGATTCCCCTATCTTACCAATCATCCAATATCATCATGAACGATGGGATGGCTTAGGGTATTTCGGTCTTAAAAATTCCGAAATCCCTTTAGCTGCTAGAATCATTAGCATTGCAGATGCTTTTGACGCGATGACATCCTATAGACCCTATCAAGCGAAACGCCCAGAAGAAGATGCCTTACTGGAATTAATCCGGTGCGCCAATTCCCAATTTGATCCCAATTTAGTGAAAGAATTTCACAATATTTATCCTACATTATCTTATCATCTGATAGATTATACTAAATTCATTGAGCACATTTAAATCTCGCATCTATTTTTGCTGTAAAGTGTTTCCAATTGAAAGAAACAATATGTTACTACTATATAGTATAATATTTGAATAAATATTTCGTATTTATTAATTTTTTCGGTTTTTCTACAACAAACGCCTTTTTTCGCACAAAGTCATCCTATCAAGCTACCTTTCCAAGAATTAGAAGCAGTTAAAAATTTAGTAGCTTAGGCAATAGGTGTATCTTCCCTCCTTTCTACCCTTGCTAAACCTTCAGCTTGTGCCGGAATTTTGGCTATTATTGTCACCTTAATAAACCTTAATCCGTCCCCTCCTTGAACACCTCTACCGAAAACAAGTACCTGTTTAATTAAAGTCCTTACCAGTGAAACCTTCTCTGAAAACACAAGTTCATCCAAGCTATCTAGAATTGCTTTGGAGATTTCTCTCAACTCCTCAATTCTTTCCATTGAATCCCGATGTTGCTTCTGTAATAGAAATAAATCCTCTTTACGTTTCTCCAATCTTTCTTGACGGATTTTTAATTCAGCCAATCTTCCTTTAAGGCTATCATTTACGTCAACTAGTCCATGCGCTACTAGATTCATTACCGCATTTTGTCCCTTATTGATATCCTCCAAATGTTTATCAACAATATTAATTTCTTCATCTAGATCTTCTCGTCCTACTAAATGACCTACGGCTTCTTGCACTAATCGTTCTGAATCTTGTAACCATACTTGAACCTGGTTCCAAACAGCTTCCTCAAGCACCTCCGCTAGTATCCTTTTAATTGGACGGCACCCCTCGTTTTTAAACCCTTGGCAGCTCTTGTTACAAGTATATCTTCGTTCTCTTTTTCCCCACCACTTTGTGTAAATACCTGTCATGGTATTGCCGCAATCGGCACAGGTTACTAAGCCGGAAAGAAGATACCCCTGTTTTTCTTTACCTGCGTACAACCTACGAACTTCCTTTAGTTTTTCTTGAGCCTTTTCAAAGATGCCTTCATTAATGATTGCTGGTACCTCGATGAAGGTCTCTTTATATCTCCACAAACCAACATATACGGTATTTGTTAGAATTTGTTTGATTACTTGTCGGTGCCACTTGGCTGCCCCGCGTCTAGTAGGAATTCCGTTTTCATTTAAACGTTTAGCGATACCATTGGCACCCATATCTTCAGTAATAAACCAGTTAAAAATATGATGAACCGTTTTTCTTTCCTGCTCTCGATATGTCACTTTTCCCGTTTCAGGATCATAATTATAGCCAAAAACATCAAAATTTACAGGTATCCCACCCTGCTTTGCTTTTTGATCCTTACCTCGTCCCATTCTGTCCCGTATTTTTTCCCGTTCATATTCTGCAATTGCTCCACGAATGGAGTAAAATAAACGACCTTCCGGAGTATCTTTCCAATCAAAATCCAAAAATTCAAGTTTTATATCCAATTTTTCTAATTCTTCAGTCACCAGTAATTGGTGTGCTAGTTTTCGGGAGAGACGATCAGGATCACGAACTACCAGTATTTGAAACTGCTTAGACCTTGCCGCCTCTCTCATTTCAGTAAGTCCAGGACGTTCTAAAATGGTTCCCGATATGCCTTCGTCTGAAAAAACAAGTATTCCCTCAGCGCCTAAATAACGAGCCCGACTACAGCAAGCTTCTCGTTGTTCAGCTAAACTATACCCATGTTTTGCTTGGTCATCGGTACTTACCCGGATATAGACTGCTGCTTGCAACAGGATAACCTCCGTTCCAAGACCTTCTTAGCTAGGAGTTTATATGCGTCACTAAGCCCGTCTCCTTCTTTAGAATACTGAATCGTCAGATTTACCAAGGGCTTCTTCATTTCTTGTTGAGGTTTACTTCTCATAAATGAATCCCTCCCTGTATAACATATGTCTCATAAGTTTGTACACTTGCTGGAACAGGGTTAATTTCCTGATAAAAATAAAAACCGCCGACTGTAGTCGACGATTTAGCTAAATTGCTTGCCGTGGCAGCATAGCAAAAGTTTCAATTCTACCTAGCAGCAAAATCACATAAATTTATGGGCGACAACAAGTACGTCCATTTTTTATGCGACACCTTTTAGGAGGATGCTTCCTTATAGCTGCGTCTCTCGACAAGTCAAGTGACTTGTGGCATAGTCCACGAATCGCTTGACAGCAGGTGAAGCGGTCTTTAGTGACGGAAGCGCAATTCCCAGCATAATTTGCTGTGGTGGGTCAAGTGGGAGCTTTACAACATTGCTTTGCCACTTTTTGGTAATCAACTCATTCATAATACTCATTCCCATCCCCTGTTCTATCATGGCTAATGCAGCGAAATTTTCCAAAGTGGAGAAGCAAATTTTAGGGGTCAGTTTATTTCTGCTTAATAACTCTGCTACATCGTCGTCGCGGCCCAGCGCGGGCATAATAAATCGCTCATCTTGACAGTTTTGAAGTGGATAGACGGCTTCATCTGCAAGCGGATGTGTTTGGGGCAGAACTGCGAGCATTGGATCTGCTGCCAGCGGTATCCATTCATAAGGCATCGGTTCTTGATAACTAAAAAAAGCAATATCTGTTCTTTTATCAGAAAGCCAACTTTCGACTTCTTGCCGTATACCTTCCATCAGTCGTATTTCTATTTGTGGATATGCTTCTTGAAAACCTTTTATGACCGCTGGCAACCAATGCGTTGCAATACTGGAGTAAGCGCCAATGGTAACGCTACCTGTAGCCAAGCCTTTTATCTCTGCGTTGATTTGGTAAAGCCGTTCTTCTTGCAATAATATATCTCTCAAAACGGGGATAATTTTCAATGCATTATCGGTAGGTTTGACGCCTTTTTTATCGCGTGTGAGCAAAGGAAAACCCATTTCTTTTTCAAATGAATTTACCAACTGACTCACTCCCGATATCGTGTATCCCAGTACCGTCGCCGCTTTAGAGAAACTGCCAAGTTCTACTGATGTAATAAAGACTTTGCATTTAGTGATGTCCATCTAAACCTTCTCCTATATTTAAGTGATACTTAAATCACCTTTAAATAATTATATATTTACTTAATATAGGAAAAATTATACAATGTGTTCAGTATAACAACAAGGGCTCACTAGAAAAAAAGCTTATGACCCTTTCGTATTTCCAGAGTTCAAAATACATAAGAGGGATCGGTGAGAAAATGAAGCTTTCTATTTCAGACGAAGTTTATGGAATTTGTCCAAGAGCTGCGTTAGGTGTTTTGTCTTATAAGGCTACGGTTATCCCAAGCACACCGGAATTAATTACACTATTGGGTGATGTAGTAGCGACATTATCTCAGGAATATTCCATTGAGAAAATAGCTCAAAATCCACACATTGCCGCAACACGTCAGGCATATAAGGCCCTCGGAAAATCTCCGCATGAATATCGTAATGCCGCGGAAGCCATGCTTCGCCGGATTGTGCAAGGGAAAGGGCTATATCAGATTAATAACATTGTCGAAGTAAATAATCTTATTTCCATTACTTCCGGCTACTCCATCGGATCATACGATGCCAACCAACTTAAAGGCAATATTGAACTTCGACGTGCAGAAAGTGGAGCTCATTACGATGGTATAGGAAAAGCTAGTATAAATATTGAATACTTACCTACCCTCTATGATCAATTAGGGGCTTTCGGAAATCCGAGCAGCGATAGCCGCAGAGCTATGATCCAACTTGGCGATCATGATATCCTCACTATCTTTTATTCCTTTGATGGTGCCGAAGAACTGGATAACTGGCTGGAAAGGTTTTCGTTGCATTTGAAAAACCATTGCGGTGTAATGAGGATAGAAAAATGGGTCGTTTAGGCCAAAAACATTGGCACATCCTTGCTCCCTTTTTGATTGTAGTTGCCAGTGTCTTTTGGGGGATGATAGGTATATTTTCTAATGCCCTGACAAAATCAGGATTAAGTGCTCTGCAAATCACCGAAGGCCGTTGTTTCGTTTCCGCTGCAATTTTGGGTGTTTTTTTATTGCTGACCAATAGAAAATATTTAAAAATTAAGCTGCATGATTTATGGTTGTTTATCGGAACCGGGGTTATTAGTATTGCCTTTTTTAACATCTGCTATTTCATTGCCATTTCTGAAAGTACATTGTCCATTGCCTGTATCTTGCTGCATACTTCACCCTGTTTTGTAATGTTGTTGTCCTGCGTGCTTTTTCGTGAACGCTTTACTCTACGAAAAGGGATTGCTATCATCCTTGCTTTTGTTGGCTGTATGTATACTACAGGATTTATCAACGGCGCTGGCGAAGCGAGCATCACAGGAATTGCTTTAATTGCCGGCTTAGGCTCCGGTATTGGCTATGCACTCTACAGCGTTATTGGAAGAATTGCTTTAAAAAAATACAACTGCTTAACACTCATTACCTATACCTTTTTGTTTGCCTCAATCGCGCTGTTTCCATTTTCCAAACCATCTGAAATTTTTAGTCTTGCCGTCGCTGAAAACACTGTCATATTACATATTGTTTCACTTGGAGCACTGTCAACTCTGTTGCCGTTTCTGCTTTATACGAAAGGTTTAGAACACATGGATACGGGCAAGGCTGCGCTGCTGACCTTTGTAGAACCTGTGGTAGCAACAATTATTGGCATTACTTTGTTTCACGAGGTATTTACAGGCTATATTGCCATTGGTATTGTCTTGGTTGTTTTATCAATTGTAGTTATTAACTATCAACAAAATCGCATACAAAACTGGGATACAGAGGTTTTAGCCACCCACCGGGAATAAAGATTCTGCTTCGGTAACAAGGTGCCTGGTTACAACTAAAAGAATGCACATTATTCCGCTACTTACTAGTCATAGGCATTGAAATTCTTATGCACTTGCGATTCATTAAGAAAGTAAAGGCGGAAGTTTCCCTTTATGATCCCATTGGTGTTGACAAAGAAGGTAATGAAATTAGCCTCATCGATATTCTGGGTACCGACCCAGAGGTGGTGGCGGACACTGTAGAAATCGCCTTTGAGAAGAATCGTTTACTGGAAAAGGTTCATAAACTGAATATCCGGGAAAAGAGGGTCCTGGAAATGCGCTTTGGCCTGGGCAATTCCAGTCGCAAAACCCAACGGGAAATTGCCCGGACTTTGGGAATCTCCCGTTCTTATGTATCACGCATTGAGAAAAGAGCTTTAAATAAATTAGTTAAGGAATTGTGTGTGGAAGGCTGCCAATAGGCGGCTTTAGAGGAAGAGTAAACTAGCAAGGCGGCCCCACTTTTGGGGGCCGCCTTGCTAGTTTACTTTTCTATTATCTTAATATCCTAATTCTTCACCTATCACCACCACGGTAATATCTGTTAAGGAAGGTTTTCTCTTGAGAACGGAAAGAATTCTGCAAATTCTGCCGGAACCCTTGCAATCTGCACAGGTCCCAGTTACAGTACAGGGATTATTGGTATTCAGCCGTTTATTATTTTTCGGTGCAGCAATTGTCTGCAGACGTTCTACGGCAGAATCGACATCTTGGCAAATCTTATTAGTTCCAACCACAATAACAACCTTTTTAGGGCCGAAAGTTAAGGCAGCCACCCGGTTGCCCGCACCATCCATATTGACTAAACAGCCATCTAAAGTAACAGCATTGGTGCTGGCTAGAAAAACATCACAGACCTGCTGCTTACGCATTACCTCCATTCTTTCTTCCAGCGTGAGTTGTGGATCGCCATGGACGAGCAGTTCTGCTCCCTTAGCTTTCGCCTTTTCTACCAAGTCCAAGTCCTGACTGATGGTCATGGAACCCCCAAAGCCTACTTGGGCTCCACTGGTAATGTAACCCAGTACATGCTCTATAGCTTCTTCCTTACTAGGAAAATAGATCGCATCAAATTGATTTTTCTTTAATGCTTCTACAGCTTTTTGTCCAAGGGTATCTTTATGCCATTGATGAATACTCATGCTAGCTCCTCCTAAAAAGACCGAATTATGTTAACTTTCCGGTCTTAAAATTTGTTTACCCCATTAATTATACAACTCCTACAGCTTTTTTCCACCGGCTTATAAAAAGCCTTTCCCTTTAGACAGCTTGCAATCAGCTATTCAGGAAGTGATTTCCTTTTTAAGACAGCCCTGTAGTAAGTAGAATTTTTACCCATTAGTCCTCTTGTAGCGTACACTTGTATTCTATGGTATTTTTTTACTTCAGCAAAATATTGCTAAAATTATTGAAAATATGCGCAATTGATTGTAATATGTCATTGTTGAAATAGCATTTTTAAGTATCAAACATCTTTATTTGTCTTTCTAGTGTGTACATCAGTTCTAAAACAATAGGCTGTCATAGTAGCTAACTAAGTAAGGAGGACGAGTTGTAGATTTCATTTCATCGTTTAACCCAGTGACCGAAAATAGTAACTGAAAGAGAGGGTTTGTGTATGAAGAAAGTAGGACTATTAACAAGATTAATTATCGGTCTTGTTTTAGGTATTATTGTAGGTTATATTTCTAAGGAATTTTTACAATTTGATTTCTTTGTGCGTTTACTAGCTACCTTTAACGGTATTTTTGGTGGTTTCTTAGGTTATGTAATTCCTCTGATTATCATTGGTTTCGTAGCTCCCGGTATTGCTGAATTGGGTAAAGGAGCCGGACGTTTACTGGGTATTACAACGTTACTGGCTTACGTATCTACCATTATAGCTGGTATCTTTGCCTATGTTGTGGGTACCGGACTACTGCCCAAAATCGTTAGTGCCGTGGGTGGACAGGCCTCCAACCCGGAAGATGCATTGGTAAAAGGCTTCTTCCAAGTGGATATGCCCCCGATCATGGGTGTAATGACCGCCTTAGTTACCGCCTTCCTGTTTGGTCTAGGTATGGCTGCCATTAAGAACAAATCCTTGTTCCAGGTAACCAAAGACTTCCAAGAAATTGTGGAAAAAGTAATTCAAAATGTGATCATTCCCTTATTGCCCATTCACATCGCTGGTATTTTTGCTAATATGACCTATGCCGGTGAAGTAGCTAAAATCATGAAAATCTTTGGCTCTGTGTTTGGCATCGTTATCATTAGCCATATTGTCATTATCATTTTCCAATATACGGTTGCTGGTACCTTCGCCGGCAAGAACCCTTTTACAGCTCTAAAAAATATGGTGCCTGCTTATCTAACTGCCATCGGCACCCAGTCTTCCGCAGCCACCATCCCTGTTACCCTGCGCTGCGCTAAAAAGAATGGTATTTCTGATGGTGTGGCCGATTTTGCTGTACCGCTCTGTGCTACCATTCACCTATCCGGTAGTACCATAACATTAACCATGTGCTCCATGGCTGTTATGATGATGTCCGGAGCAAGTACAAACTTTGGCCTGATGTTTCCTTTCATTCTGATGCTGGGTGTAACCATGGTGGCAGCTCCCGGGGTTCCCGGTGGTGCCGTTATGGCAGCCCTTGGTCTGCTACAGTCCATGCTGGGTTTTTCCGAAGCTCAACTGGGGCTGATGATTGCTCTTTATCTCACCCAAGACAGTTTTGGTACTGCCTGCAATGTTACCGGTGACGGCGCCATTGCTCTGTTGGCTGACAAGTTTGCCAAGGGTGGTTCCGGTGTAACTGGTACCATTCCTGTGGGTGGTGAAGCATAATGCAAAATATTACTCTGGCCGATATCTATGCTGCCAGGGAATGTCTGAAGGCTGTTATTCACCATACAGATCTGGTTCCAAACACTACCCTCAGTGAAATGACCGGCAGCGATGTGTATTTGAAATTAGAAAACCTACAGAGAACGGGCTCTTTTAAGATTCGTGGAGCTTTTAATAAAATCTGCAACCTTTCAAGTTCAGAGAAACAAGCTGGCGTGATTGCCTCTTCAGCAGGCAATCACGCCCAAGGGGTTGCCCTGGCGGCCTCTACCTATGGCATTCAATCCACCATTGTTATGCCCACCTGCGCTCCCCTGGCTAAAATTACTGCTACCAAGAGCTATGGAGCCAACGTGATTTTACACGGCAACGTTTATGATGACGCTTATGCCAAGGCTATGGAAATACAAAAGGAAACTGGTGCAACTTTTATTCATCCCTTTGATGATCCCTATGTTATTGCCGGACAGGGAACCATCGCCCTTGAGATACTAGATGAATTACCTACCGTGGATGCCATTTTAATACCCATTGGCGGCGGCGGCATAGTAGCAGGCATTGCCATTGCTGCCAAAGCTATCAAACCAAGTGTTAAAATCATCGGTGTAGAACCTGCCAATGCAGCTTCCATGAGGGAATCCTCCCTGGCAGGCAAAATCATCACCTTGTCCAGCGCAAGCACAATCGCTGATGGTATCGCCGTGAAAACACCCGGTATTCTGACCTATGATATCGTCCGGGAATATATTGATGAATTTGTGACAGTAGAAGAAGATGAAATCGCCAATGCCATTCTGATACTAATGGAAAGATGCAAACTCATTGCTGAAGGTGCTGGTGCAGCCCCTGTGGCTGCACTACTTAATAACAAGGTGAATTTACCTGGTAAAAAAGTAGCGGCGGTTATCAGTGGCGGTAATATTGATGTTAATATGCTATCTCGCATTGTTGACAAAGGATTGGCTAAAGCCGGCCGAAAAACCGAACTTACCACTATCATTCCTGATAAACCTGGTCAATTACAAGGATTATTGAAAAGCATTGGTGATTTATCGGCTAATGTTGTGGAAGTTCATCATCATCGTATTCGTTCCGAGGTGGAACTGGGAGCTGCCCGGGTAGATCTAGTATTGGAGACCCAGGATAGTGAACACCTAGCTTCTATTATTCAAGAACTAATTAAAAAGGGCTATTGTGTTCAGCGTATCTAGACTGCCAATATGGTAGTCTTTTTTCTTTTTGCAAATCGGCAGGAAGTTCGCGAAAATAGTCGTAATAATATACAACCACGCAACCATTTTATTAAGAGGTGTATATGAAGCTAGGCAGCTTAACGAAAAAATATCTGTTGGCCCTTGCCTTGATTGCCACTTTATCTATTACGGCTTTTTGTATCGTCTATCAGGTTATCCAGACACAGGATACCTATGCCTCCATCATTAATGTCAGTGGCCGTCAACGCATGTTATCTCAGAAAGCAGCTCTATTAAGCAGCCAATTACTGCATTGTAAAAATGATACCGAAGAAATGGAAATACGTAACCAACTCTACGAAGTCAAATCTTTAATAGAAGCCTCCCACCGGGGGCTTCTATTAGGCGATCCCGTCATGAATTTGCCTGGTGCCCCCTCCCCGGAAGTACAGGCTATTTACTATGACCCACCTGTATCTTTAGACCAGCAAATTCGCACTTTTACCGGTCATATCGGATCGTTACTAAACGAACCCGGCCAAAAACTAACGCTCAACAATCCGCACTTACTCTATATTCTTACTGCCGCCAAAGGAGATTTACTCCAGGCTCAGGATAAAGCAGTAAAATTATATGAAGCAGAAGCTCAAGGCCATATTAAAATGCTTCAAATACTGGAAGTTATCATTGTCTGTTTAACGCTTCTACTGCTTTTATTCGAAGCTCTCTTTATTTTCCGCCCGATGATCCGTCATGTCTACAAAGAAACCAGTCTCTTACGAAATTACAACCATCAGCTGCAGGTGCTATCCTCCTTTGACAGCCTAACAGGTATTGCCAATCGGCGTTCCTTTGATGAACATCTAGCTAACGAATGGAACCGGACCGCTAGGAACTCTACCTGGCTTTCTCTAATTCTTTTAGACATCGACTTTTTTAAATACTATAACGATACCTACGGACACCAGGCAGGTGACCATTGTCTGTATCAAGTGGCCTCTGCCCTCAACGATTCCTTACAGCGTTCCGGTGATTTAGTAGCTCGCTATGGCGGGGAAGAATTTGCTGTTATTTTACCGGATACAGATTCCCGTGATGCCTTGATAGTAGCAGAAAACCTACGTGCTAAAATTGAAAACTTAAACATACCTCATGCTAGCTCGGCTATTGCTAATTATGTCACTGTCAGTATCGGAGTAGCCTCCACCCTGCCTACGCAACACAGCACCCCGGAAGAAGTAATTGCCGAAGCAGACCAAGCACTATATAAGGCTAAACAATCCGGCCGCAACAAAGTTATGCATTATGTCAAGTATTTTAACACATAATAGTTTCAGCAAACTGAAGGGGTGATACTTGAGTGCATATTATGGAGGTTAAAGAAAACGCAGCCGGGGAAATTACAGATGTTATGATTAATGGTAACACGTATAGCATGGAACAGGCCGTAAAACTTGCTAAATCAGGTGAACTTGAAGGGGTAAAACTATCTACGAGGGAAAATGGTGAGCAATATATTTCCCATTTTGCGAATGGCATGGAATTAAGTCAATTGCCCAGATTTGTTTAAAAAACCATGACTTACGTTGGTAGAAGCCATATTTTCTGATAGAGACAAATTACTTGGCATGTATATCTTATACTTTCACATACGTTGAAAATGGTAAAGAGGAGGAGCCGTGGCTCCTCCTCTTAATGTTCCGTACTTGCCTTGTGAGCTGTTCGGGCCATGAGAGAAGCGAGGGTTTTTCTCTCTTCTTCATTTCCTTCCTCCCAAAGTTCCTTCATCAGACGTTGTTCGTGATTAGCGGGATCCAATGTTCCGGCAAAGAAATCCCCCAGACGGTAGGCCGCATGATTGATGCTCTCCTCATCCATACCGACTCGTTCGCCCAAACCTACTGCACTACCTAAAATCTCTTTCCATTTATGCCAGTTATGTCCTAATTCCATAAAATCACCTCCTGTTATTATTTTGTCCGGTTAAATAAATCAAATTCTTGTCCTTTTTTGGAAATAAATTGTATAAATAGTACATTAAAACCAGTGCTACAAAAATCGTGACTACCGAAGAAAATTGAGCGGCCTTTAAATTCATAAAGGTTCTCAAGCTATCTCCCCGCCAAAATTCCAAGGTAAACCGTCCCACCGAATAAAGGATAAAATAGCTAAGGGCAATAAACCCAGGAAAAGGCTTTCTTTTGAATAGAGCTAGCAGTACTATCAACACCAACACATCCCAAGCAGCTTCAAAAAGAACTGCGGGAAAGAGTGGCTGGGAACCAAAGGCATGATAAGCATCTGTCCCAGCAGGATAGACAACACCCAGATGGACATGGGGTATCCCAAAGCAGCAGCCATTTAAAAAACAGCCTAAGCGTCCAATGGCCTGGCCCACCAATACACCAGGAGCTAATGTATCCATCATGGGCCAAATAGCAATATTTCGTTTACGACAGTACCAAATAACTGCCAGTAATCCTCCTACTACGGAACCCTGCACTGAGATACCACCATTCCAAATAGCGGGAATCTCTAGTAGGTGGTTACCATAATACTCCCAGCTAAACATCACTTCCCACAACCTTGCCCCTATCAAACCGCCCAGAATAGCATAGAAGGCCAGGTCCAAAACTTCTTCTGCATAATGCCTTTGAGCCCTAGCTACCAAAAAAGCTACCAGTAAGCCCCCTAAAATCCCCAAGGAGAGCATTACACCAAAGGAACGTATTGGCCAGTCTCCAATGTAAAATAATATTTGGTGCAAAGAATCAACTCCATTCTGCCGTTATCTACTATTGCCCCTTTTGTTATGTAAACTTAAAAGTATTGTTTGCATTATGTAAACTATTTTAGGCCATACCGTAAAAATTACTCTAATTTAAATTTGGGATTATAAAATATAAATCCTCCGTTAGTAAACGGAGGATTTATCCTTCTTACAGTGTAGCTTCCAGTTTCTTTTCCAGGTCGGCTTTACTGGTAAAACCAATTACTTGGTCTACCTTTTGACCATTCTTAAAGAAAATCAAAGTTGGAATACTCATAACACCAAATTGTTGAGCTAAGTCTCTGTTTTCGTCCACATTTACCTTGCCGATTTTAACTTTACCGGCATATTCTGTGGCTAATTGCTCCACGATGGGAGCGATGGCGCGGCAGGGACCACACCAAGCGGCCCAGAAGTCCACCAATACAGGTACATCAGACTTCAGCACCTCGTTTTCAAAGTTCGCAGCATTTAATTCTAAAGCCATGTTTCAACTCGCCTCCTTGAAGATACTATAATTTTACTCTTGGCATATTTGGCATAGCTTAACATTTAAAAACTTCACTTAAAAGTATAATACTAAATTTTTTATTCGCTAGCAATACACTTAGGGTAATTTTTTTTATCCACTTATGACAACTCAGATTTTTTAAATAATTGGATAAAATTTAAAATAAACTGTAGTTCCTTTTCATTTAAATTACAAACCAGACTTAAAACTGCCTGTACGTTAGGATGAATTAATAATTCCCTAAGCTCCGGATTCATCAAACTGACCATTTGGTCAACCGCCCCAGGCTCCATAATAAAATAGCAGGGGGATACACCCATTACCTCTGAAAGTTTTTCCAACGTCTTCAGGGAAGGCTGTACCTTTCCTTGTTCAATTTGGCCAATGAGTCCCGCCGTAACACCGGCTAAATTAGCCAACTGCGCCTGAGTCAGACCATATTCTTCTCTAAGATGTTTTAATTTATACCCTAGGGACCCTTCGTGTCCCATCAGAGCAGTGGCCGGTACCCCAAGCCCCTCGGAGATTCGTTTTAGAGTATTCAGTGCGGGATAAACAGTACCTCTTTCAATCTCACTGAGGTAGGAAAGGGAAATGCCAATTTTGTCCGCCAATTCCTGCAATGAAAGTCCATTCTCATTTCGAATGATGCGTATCTTTTCCCCAAGTCCAAGCCCGGTATCAGTAATTTCACCTTCAACCAGTTGTGTCTTAGACACGTTTAGTGCAGCCGCTAATTTGTCAATGGTCTTCAAAGAAGGTCTTTTAGATCCTCTTTCAATCTCACTTAAATAGGATAAGGACAGTTTTGCACGGCGTGCTAGGTCTTGTAGGGTATAGCCTCTTTCTTCACGTAAGGCTCGAATTTGATCCCCTCGCACTATCATGACAATATCCCCCATAGCAAACAAAATATACTAACATTCTACGATAATTTTGCTAACCCGTCAATGTGGCAACATTAGGATACTCTTCTCAATTTCCCTAAATATCGGAGCAGCAGAAGCTCCCCCACTGATACCACCCTCTACTAACACTGTAACCACATATTTAGGTTTATCATAAGGGGCAAAACCAGAGAACCAGGCATTTACAGTTTCTTTCCCATTCCCTATTTCGGCGGAACCAGTCTTTCCAGCACTGCCATAGCCAGGAACCATCGCCTCTTTTCCGACGCCCTTTTCAGTTACCAACCATAACAAACGTTTTATTTCTTTAGCAGTCTCACAGGAGATCACCTTATGGCTGCCGCCCATGGGATAATGGCGGCTCATCTTACCCTGTTCGTTCAACACACCTTTCACTAACCTTGGTTCAATATACACTCCGTTATTGACAATAACATTCATCATGGCCGTAAGTTGTACCGGAGTCGTTAAAACCGGTCCTTGTCCAATACCGCTATTGACAAGGTTATAAGGTTTAGCAATAAGTTCTAAGTTTTGTCTCTGATCTCTGGGTAACGGATAGCCAATAATATTTTGGGATGCCAAGCCAAAGGCTTGAGCATACTTAATAATTTTTTGGGCACCTAGCTTTACAGCTAGTTCTGCAAAAACCGGGTTACAAGATTGGGCAAAGGCTTCTTCAAAGGTAATGGGACCGTGTCCGGGTTTATGCCAGCAACTAATGTAATGATCCTTATCGCCTAAACAGACAAAGCTATCCTCAGGTTTTACTAGGCCTTCCTCCAGTGCTGCTGCCGCCACCACCACTTTGAAAATTGATCCTGGCTGATATAAGGCCGTACAATGATCTAAAAAGGCATCATTGCCATCGGATAATGCCTGGGCAATATTCGCCGGATTATAGTTTGGCCTGCTGGCCATCGCTACCAGATCGCCGGTTCGGGCATCCATAACCACCACCGCACCTCGGGGCAACTGCTCGTCCATAATTTTTTCAACAATGACTTGTATACCTCGATCAAGGGTGGTAATTACATCCTGGCGACCGGTTTTCTGCTGTGGTTCAGTTTGAATCCCTAACCCTTGAATTAACCGCCGATAAACATCAACATAGGCTCTGGCAAGCATCGTCGGTTGTTCTGCCTTTAGTTCTTTTTCATAAAAGTATTCCAGACCACTGGTACCTATTAAATCCGATATTTTATAATTTTTTTCAGTCAGACTATTTAGTTTTTCCAAGTTGGCAAGCCCTGAGATGTGTCCCAGATGACCCACCACATGGGACGCCAGGGGTTCAGCTCCGTATCGTAAGGAAATTTCCTCGATCATAACCCCTTGGATCTTAAGATCTTTAATTTGCCTAATCTGGCTCTCAGTCAATGGATAGGGCAAAAATTGCGGTTTGGTATGAAAAAAAGTCAGCAACTCATCCGGGTTGCGGCCTAAAATTTCGCCCAACTTGTTGGCTGCTGTTTGTTTCTCTTGAATAATTTGTGGGAAAAGGGTAATTCTCGGTTCCTTCTCACCCCTGGTTAAAGACTGTTGACCGGTTCTATCCAGAATTTTTCCCCGGGGTATTTCCTCTAAAGACACTTGCAAAGTCCGCTGTTCTAAAGCCTTTTGACTGTATTCCTCATGATGAAACAACTGAATAACAGCCAAATGTACCAGTAACGGCATAAAAAGAAGAGCAATTAGATAAAAGGTTTTTATCAAACGTTTCTGTTGAAATAGATTCATGGGAGACATTCCTTTTTTGGCAAGCATTAACATCACTATTCTCACCAAAAATTGGCATGTTTAACCCTACCCCAGCCTCCTGAGCATGGACATGGGGGGTATCGGCTCCTTCACTGGCAAATGAATAATTTGCTGGGGATGTGGTGCCACTTCTAAAGGCTCACCAGTTTTTCCGTCGTACATTTCATGTACTACAATGATCTGATTATCACCTTTAGCTGTAAGCACTTCTAAGGTTTCCCCTAGCCGAAAATTATTACGTTGTTCCACAATCATCCTACCGGTAGACGCATCATAGTCCAGCACCAAACCCACAAAGGCAGCCAACCGGGTATAAGAACTGGCACCACGCTCCACCGTGGCAGTTTGCCCTTGATCCCCCATTAAAAAGCCCGTGGTGTATTCCCGGTGACTAACTTTTTTGATCTCTTCCAGCCAGGCTGGTTCTACACGGTAGCCGACTGGGTCCTGGCGGTAGGCATCAATAGCTTGACGGTACACCTTAATCACGGTAGCCAGGTAATGAATACTCTTCATACGCCCCTCAATTTTATAGCTGCTGATACCGGCTTCTGCCAGCTGAGGTACGTATTCCAACAGACAAAGGTCTTTACTACTCATAAAATAAGTGCCCCGGTCATCTTCTTCTACCGGGAAATACTGTCCGGGTCTTTTCTCTTCTACCAGATGATAACGCCAACGACAGGACTGGGCACAATCTCCTCCGTTCGCATCCCGTCCTGTCATAAAATTACTTAACAGGCAACGGCCGGAATAGGACATACACATGGCTCCATGGACAAAGGATTCCAATTCAATACCCACCCGGGAGGCTATCTCACTTATTTCGGGCAGCGATAATTCCCTGGCCAACACAATTCTTTCTACCCCCAGTCGTTTCCAGAGGGCAGCGCTGGCCCAGTTGGTAGTGTTGGCTTGGGTACTAAGATGCACCGCTAATTGGGGCTGCAGGTTACGTACCAGATCCACCACTCCGGGGTCGCTGGCAATGACAGCATCGGCACCCGCTTTGGCAATAAAATCGAGGTAAGCTGGTAACTTGTCCAGGTCCTGGTTATGGGCATAGATATTGATAGCGACATAAACCTTGACCTGATGCCTATGAGCAAATTCAATACCTGCCAACAGTTCCTGGTCATCGAAATTACCTGCCCCGGCACGCAGACTAAACTGCCGCCCCCCCAGGTAGACGGCATCTGCCCCGTAGAGGACGGCAATCTTAAGCTTTTCTAAATCTCCGGCCGGAGCCAAGAGTTCTAGTGGTTGCAAAATGGACACCTCATTTGAAACTCATTTTATTTTATGTATTTAGCTTTGTTTTGCATATGTTCTGCGTAGGTCTTGGCAAAGACATGATAGCCATCGGGCTTGGCTAAATAATAAAGATATTCGGTTTGGGCTGGCGTCACAGCCGCCACTAAGGATTCCTTACCCGGTGCGGCAATCGGCCCCACTGGTAGTCCTTTATATTTATAGGTATTGTAAGGAGAGTCCACTTCTAAATCCTTATAATATATTTTCTCCCGATGTCCCCCCAATGCATACTCCACTGTAGCATCAATCTGTAAGAGCATATCCTTTTTTAAACGGTTATGAATAACACTGGAAATGAGCGTGCGGTCCTCGTCTTTACTGGCCTCCCGTTCAATCATGGAAGCAATGGTCATAACCTGGTGCAAGGTGAGATGTAAAACTCTGGCTCTTTCTTCAAGCTTTAATTCTTTAATCTGTCTATCCATGCCTGCCAGCATGACATTAATGATGTCTTTTTCTGTGCTGTCCAAGCTGATATTATAGGTTTCCGGAAACAGGTACCCTTCTAAACGCTTTTCACCTGTAGGAAGTCCTTTTAAAAAGGGATAATCATATTTACCAGTAACCAACAGATCAGAAAATAACTCTTCCCGGATAAGACCTTTATCAGCCAAGCTGTTCGTTATTTGTTTCAAGGTATAACCTTCAGGAATGGTAAAGGTCTTGGTGGCAGTTTTTCCACGAACCAGGATCGTTAAAATTTCCTCGGTAGACATAGCCGGATTAAGCATATATAAGCCTGCCTTGATCTGGCTATCCAGCTTGTGATAACGAGCATAGAGACGGAAGGCAGTGGCACTACGAATAATGTTTTGCTGTTTAAGTTTTTCAGCAATCTCCCCGGTATGACTTTGGGGGGCCACCTGAATCAATACATTTGGTGCCTGACCAGAAGTATCCAACGGCTTCAACAACGAGAAGGCATACTGCCAGAGTATGCCGAAGATTACCAAAAACAATAAGAGGGCCATTCTTTTTTGAAATTTTAGTTTTCCAATCAAACAAAACACAACCTTTAGTTAATTAGATCAATTATAACATTTTTACGTTTAATTGGACAAGAAAGAGTGGCATAAAGAAACAAAAGCATCCCTCGCCTGGAGAGATGCTGACAAATTTAGTTCATTTTAGTAAGTCCTTTTTCTTCAGGCAAAACTGCTTCAAATAAAATCATGGGGTCAGCCAAACCCTTTACTACCTCATCCAAAACTAAATTAATGTGTACACCTTTGGTAGCTACCACTGGAATAATCGGTTTGCTACGATAAATCCGCTGCAATAATTTAAGGGTGGTGGAAGTAATCTCCCTGGGGGTCTCATCCACTTTGGTTACCACCAAAATATCCGCTTCATCCAGCAGAAAATTCCCCGGCTCCATGATGATTTCACCCTTTAGGCCCGCAGG
Source organism: uncultured Desulfotomaculum sp. (assembly GCA_946411205.1). Lineage (GTDB taxonomy): Bacteria > Bacillota > Desulfotomaculia > Desulfotomaculales > Desulfotomaculaceae > Desulfotomaculum. Next base: position 395 of record CAMKDG010000061.1, on the reverse strand, counting down.
AATGATGCTTACCAGAACATCGGCCAGTTTGCGGCATTCATCCGCTTTGTAGCCATCATTAATACCCACAGCTTCGATTAGAACTACATTCGGTAATGAAGCTGCCTTTGGGATATCCTTCTGAGATAGGTTACCCAGCTCCAATACCGATCGAACCTTGTTAAGTTCTTCTAAAGCCTTACGGGCACCTTCTATAAGCTTGTTCTTTTCTTTAATTTGATTGATAGCATTGCGGATAACTCTTTCAATATCCGAAGCAATGTCTCTGCCCGGTTCCGGCACTGCAATCGTTAAATAACTCGGCTCTATACCCTTTAGTAAATAAGGCTTCTCGTCCTGTACCCCTGAGCCAACTGCTAGGGGCTGAAAATTACGATTTTTCAAGCCTTTGTACA
>CAMKDG010000060.1 GCA_946411205.1 uncultured Desulfotomaculum sp. | reverse complement strand
TTATTAAGCTATTGCCCTTGAGCTTAATAAAGAACTGTAACAGCGGAGAGGTGTGCTCCGGAGAAAAAAAGGTACCGCCAAGAAAGATCATCGGAGTGATGACAAAACTGTTGAACCGGGCCATATCCGGGTGTGATTGGATCTTAAGGGCGACTAAAAATCCCAGGCTGGCAAATACCAGACAGTTTAACAGAGCCAATGTAATAAAAGCTAAACTAATTTTAAATTTGGCACCAAAGAGAAACGCCACCGCTAAAAGTAACAGGCCCACGTACATGCCTCTCAGAGCCCCGGCCAGGATTTTACCGGCAGCAAAGGAAAAAAGAGTTATTGGGGATACCAGATATTCTTCTAGGGTCTTATCATATAGGCGGGCAATGGATAGAGGTGTAGCTACCGAGTTGAAGCTGGCATTCATGGTACTTAAGGCGAGAATGCCTGGCACAATGAAATCTATGTATTGTACCCCGTCCATAGTAACCACTCTGCCCAAGCCCCAGCCAAAGGCTATTAGATAAAGTAGCGGTGACACCAGGGAACTGGCGGTAATGGACCAAATCCTTCTTTTGAAAAATAGATACTCTCGCCATAAAACTGCCAGCATACCATTCAATTTATATTCACCTTTTCTTCTGTCATTTTTACAAAAACATCCTCCAGAGAGGTTTGCCGGATGGTGCAATCTTCTTTTAAGTCGGAGACGAATTGCAAAGCCTGGGCTTGTTCCTGAAAAAAGTGCAGTATTGTTTTATCCTGGACAAATCTCTCCACCACCACGGGACCCACCACATCACGCAGGTTCTCTATACTGCCGGTCATAATGAGTTGGCCTTTTTTTAATAAGCCAATTCTGGAACAAAGATGTTCCGCTTCTTCGAGGTAGTGGGTGGTTAATAAAATAGTGATGCCGCGAGTATTTAAGGACTTAATTAAATCCCAGACCCTGCGGCGGGAAAAAACATCCAAGCCTACGGTGGGCTCATCCAGCAACAATAATTGGGGGCTATGCATCAGGGCACGAATGATTAAGACTTTGCGCTTCATGCCACCGGAAAGGGTGTTGACCACTGCTTGGCGCTTATCGGTCAAATCGGCGAACGCCAACAATTCCGTAATCTTATCCGCTATCTCATTTCTTTTCATGCCATACAAAATGCCATGCAGGTGAAGATTTTCTGCTACGGTTAACTCCGGTTCCAAATTTATATGTTGGGGAACCAGACCGATCTGAGATTTGTAAGAGGGATTATGGCGGCTGACAAGCTGGCCGTTAATGGTGATGCTGCCGGCAGTGGGGATGGTAAGAGAGGTAAGCATCCGGATGGTAGTTGTCTTGCCCGCCCCATTGGGTCCCAGTAAGCCAAAAAATTCACCATTGGCAATATGCAAGGACAGTTTATCTACGGAAAGGGTCTCTCGATATTTTTTGGTTACTTCATTTAGCACAATCAATTTGCCAGCCTCTTTTCCATGAAACTACCTAACCCCAGTGTTTTCTACCGCTGTGGCAGCTTGTTTAAGGCTGCCAGTGCTTCCTGGACGGAGACAGTGGCAGAGGGATTAAACTGTTTCTGTTGATCCAAGGTAAGAATCTGATTTTTTACTATTAGTTCGACAATTCGAGGTTTTTCACACAGGCTACGATCCTTAATGGTGATGTCCGTTGCGGTATCCTTTACATCTGCCAACTGAAACAACACTCGGCTTAATTCATCCCGAGTGACGGCCTTGTCAGGCTCAAAGTTATTTCCCGTCCCTGCCAGATAACCAGCCTGAACAGCGGTTTCAATATAATGAAAAGCAGGGTGGTCCAAGGCGATATCAACAAAGCTACCGTATAGGTGCCCACTGGTTTTATTATAATGCTTAGACGTGGGAGAGAAAAACTCCTTGTGCTTATATTTTACCACCATTTCTGCCAGTTCTTGGCGGCTTAGTGTAGTTTGCGGCGATAATGGAGCCAAGGAGTCAAAAACCTCCGGGTAAAGTATTCTGGCAAGCTGCTTGGTTCCCAGGGCTAGGCGGAAGGTTGGGCTAGAAACCAGTTTTTCATCCACATTATAAATTTGGTTTTGCTGCACTGCCTTAATCTCGTTAAAGGCCGGCCTAATTTTTATCGACGCAGGGGATCCACCGGCGTTCATGGCACCACTTTGGGCAATATAAACATCAATTTCGGCTGCTCGGGCCAGTATTTTTTCTACTCCGTAAGAGGCAATACTGCTTTCTTTGCTAACTGCCTTGGCATCAGCAGCTACATTAATACCGCCGGCTAACTGGAGGAGGTTGGCAGGTATACTATCGGGAGTAATGGTGCGGTATTCTGTTTCGGTGGACTCAAAGAACACCCTTTTCTTTGGTGTAATGTTTGAGGTTGTTTTCTTAATCTCATCTAACTGCTGGTGAAACTGTCTAAGTTTCTCCTCTGCCACCGTTTCTTTACCGGTTAACAGGGCCAGCTTTCTGATGTAATCATCAAACCGGTTAAAGTTTTCTGGATATAAACAAACCACGGTAATATTAGCATTCTCCAGAGCCTTGACAAAATCCGGCTTACTTTTTTGAATAAAAGGACGTATCAGTACTAAATCCGGTTGTTGAGCCAAAATTTTCTCAGGGTCGCCGTTGTAGTCAAAGGCTGGTTTTTTGACAGAGGCGGGGGGATAGGTTTCCTTGCTGCTGACACCGATGATTTCCTGCTCCAAACCCAGGTCAAACAAGTTCTCCGTATGCGCAGAATATAAAGAAATAATTCGTTTGGCTGGCTGTTGTAAGACGATGGTTTTACCTAAATCATCCACCACCTGAATGTTTCCCTCTTGGGGAGCAGAGGTAGTAGGACTGCTGCCACAGCCACTTAATGACAGAGTTAACAGTAACGAGAAGATCAGGACGATTATTTTTCTTATCATATTTTTACCACTCCCTTAAAGGGGAAGCAAACAGTGAACACTGTTTGCTTCTATAGAATGAATTTTGTTATTTACTTAACAGCTCTATGGCATCCTGGGTATGCTGTACAAAGATAGCTTGAATGGCCTCATTTTCCCCCAGCCCGTGCAAATAAGGGGTTACTGTATAGCCCTCTTTTTTCAGTTGCGTTTTCCAGGAATCCTCTTCATCACCAGCCATGTCATTGTTGGCATGATCACCGGCGACCAGCATCAAAGGCATCAAAGTTACGTCCTGAACCTGCAGCTTTGCTAAAGATGCTTTTACCTCTTCTAAAGTAGGGCTACCCTCGACAGTACCGACGATTGCTGGCAGGTTAGCTTGTTTTAGCCGATCATTCATCATTTGATAAGCTGCGTTGGACTCATGTTCTGTTCCGTGTCCCATAAAGACGACAATTTGTTTTTCTTTTAAAGAGGGTAGCTGCTTTTTGAGGGCATCTACGGCTAGATCAAAGTCTTTGGTATTATTGGGATCAATCTGGTAACCCAGCAGCGGACGGCCCAGCACAAGTTTGTCAAAGGCTTTGTCTGCTGTAAACTTATCTACCACCGCCTTAAGATCGTCAAATTCCTTGCCGGGAATAATATGCAGCGGCTGTACAACTACCTGTTTGTAGCCTTCCTGTTGTAACTTTGTCAAAGCCTGTTCCGGATCATCAACCATCAGCTTATCTCGGTCAGCCAGTTTCTTGATAATAATATTCGAGGTGAAGGCCCGGCGGGTTTGGTAATCCTTAAAGGTATCTTTGATTTTATTTTCGGTACTTTCAATGCAAGCTTTTCTGGCATCAGGATAGCTGGTGCCAAAGCTTACCACCAGAATAGCCTTTTTGTCCTGAGGAGCCGGGGGTTGGGATTCCTTGGCCTGATCCTTGGTTGCGCTGTTGCCGCAGCCAGTCAGCAATAAACCTACCAGCAGGGGCACGAGAAAGTAAAGAGCGATTTTTTTCAATGGTAAGACCTCCTATTGTTCTATATCAGGTAGTACGGCCAGTCCACGAGCACCGGCCTTAACCACCTGAACTTGAAATACTTCCCTGATTACTTCTGGCCTGAGCACCTCTTCAGAGGGGCCTTGGGCAAAAAAACTTCCCTCTTTTAGCACAATGCAGTAGTCACAGAAATTACTAACCAGATTTAAATCATGCATGATGCAGACGACGGTAAGGTTTTCTTCTTGAACCAGTTTCTTTAATAATTTCAAGGATTTGATACCTTGATAGGTATCCATGTTGGCGAAGGCTTCATCCAAGAGTAGCAGCGCAGGGGTCTGAGCCAAGGCTTTAGCCAGCATAACCCGCTGTTTTTCCCCGCCGCTTAGGTGAGTAATAAGGCTATCGGCAAACTCTAAAGTGCCGGTCAAGGACATGTACCGCCAAACCAGCTCCATATCCCGTTCTGACAGTGACTGCAGGCGTTCGCGATGGGGTATGCGACCCAGCATAACCATCTCCAAGCAGGTGTAGGGAAAACGAATCTCCCTTTGCTGAGGTATCAGGGCTAAATTTTGGGCCAATTGCCGCAGTGGGTAGGAGTGCAGGGGCTTGTTATGATAAAGCAGTTGGCCGGCGGTGGGGCTTAAACTACCGTGCATTAACTGAAGTAAAGTAGTCTTGCCGGCACCGTTAGGACCCACAATGCCATAAAAATGCCCTTTTTTTATTTGACAGGTAATATTTTTTAAGATTTCCCTGGTGCCATACGTAAAACTGATGTTTTCTAGACGGAGCATAAATCAGTCCTCTATTGAATGGATTTATTCCTGGTTTTAAAAAGGTAAAAGAAAAAGGGTCCCCCCAGCAGGGTGGTTAACACTCCCACCGGTAGTTCAATATTGTCCAGCGAGCGGGCAAAGGTATCTGCTGCCAGTAATAATAGGCCACCGGATAGGGCACTCAAAGGAATTAGTAATTTGTTATCCGAGCCCACTAACATTCTCAGTAAATGGGGCACCACCAGACCGACAAAACCGATAATGCCACTGATGGATACACAGACTGCTGTCAGTAAAGCACCGCAGGAGATTAAAGCGATTCGTAGTTTACTGCTGTCAATGCCCAGATTCCTGGCTTCTTGATCCCCGAGGGAGAGGATATTCAGTTCTTCCGCAAAATAGTGGCAAAAACAGTAACAGATGATGATTAAAGGAAAGCCAAAGGTAACATACGGCCAGCCTCTGGCAGACAGGCTGCCGATCAGCCAGGAGACAATGGCAGCCACCTCTTCCCCGGCCAAACTTTTAATAAGGCTGATGGCTGCAGAAAGGAAGCAGCCAACAATGATACCGGCAATAATCAAGTTTGTTGAGGAAACATGACCATTTACCCGGGCTATGGCCAATACTGCGAAAAGTGTTAATAGGGCACCACCGAAGGCAAAGGGGGTAATGGGCAAACTTACATTCCATAGTAAGTTGCAAAAAATAGCTAAACTGGCCCCAAAGGCAGCACCGGTGGAAACACCCATGGTATACGAATCCGCCAGGGGATTCATTAAGATGGCCTGAAAAACTGTCCCTGAAACGGCCAAGCCACAGCCAACCAGGATGGCGCAAAGGATGCGGGGAAACCGAATATCCCAGATGATGGCTACCATGGCCGGTTCCAGTTGGCTGTACCAAGCACTGTTGCCGGTTATTTTGCCGCAAATAACAGCCAGCACATCTGTGGCACTTAGGTTAGTCCAGCCTACTGTGACTGAGGTGGCTGCCAGCAGCAGCAGAGAGGCACCTACTATCAGGCTGCTTAGCTGTGCCTTACGTTTTTTTCTTTGGATTAATTGTGTTAACTCACACTGATTCATGGCGTAGCTGTTTTGTCCGTTTCTTAGCTAATATCGTGGTCAGGTAGTTTACCTGTGCCTCTTTGGTCTCCGCCAAGTTAGGGATAATTTTTTCACCAGCCAGGCCATAGTTACTAACCATCACGGCATCAGATAGAAACCCATATTGCTCCAGCTGATCAAGTAATTTGGGATAGTTTTTATAAACTTTCATTAACACCAATTTATCAGCTATTTCCAGCATTTGCTCCAGATCGCCCTCATCGGCGGTAGCAGGGGCCACGCATAATATGTCATTTCCTTCTGCCAGGGGATAATTAAGCCTACTGGCAATGGCGCAAAAGGATGTAACACCGGGAATCGTGAAAATGGGGTAGCCACAATCTTTAAGCAAGCGGTGCATATAGATGTAAGTGCTATAAAGCATGGGATCCCCCAGGGTTAAGAAAACTACTTTCTTCCCTTCTTGTAAAAGATCCAGGATACTATTTTTGTTGTTTTCCCAGGCCTGAGAAAGGGTATCTGATTGGTAGACCATAGGGAACACCAGTTGAATAATTTTGGCTTCTGCTGGGATAAAATCACGGGCAATGGCCAGGGCTGAGCTATCCCCCCTTTTTTCCGTACGCGGAGCAATAATTACATCCGCTTGGTTGATGGTCTTAACTGCTTTTAATGTTAAGAGTTCAGGGTCTCCGGGGCCAACTCCCACACCGTAAAATATACCTGACATATGGACCTCCCTTGATGATAAAATAATAAAACCCCCAGCTCCTGTAAGGTTGGGGATTGGACTGTTGCGGGCATACAAAGATAAACGTATCTAAACAGAAAGACACCCACAGAAGCACCAACCTTTACTCGGAAGGTTATGCACAGAAAATATAGTAGGCAGGTTTCCTGACTTATGGGTCAACGCGGTTTCAACCTTCCCAGATTTGCTCCAGTGGCTTTTTAGAAACCAGCTCGCCATTTACAGTGGCCGGACCGTTCGGGATTTGCACCCGATTCCCTTTTCAACCCCGTATAGGGGTCACCTAACACTAAGATTATTAATTTCCAAATAATAATAGCATTATATGGAAAGGGTGTCTATAAAATTCTTATTATTGCAGTTGGTTAAAAGAGCAGAAAGCATAGGGCTGTTAGTCGGCCATAAAAAACACCCCTAAAGTTTCCTCTAGAGGTGAGTTTGACAGATGTTTCTAATAATCTTTGACTGTAACAGTCTAAGGGAATATTCGCTCCTCTTATTTTTTTACTAAGCTGTTATTGGAAACCCGAACTCTTTCCATTGGTGCATACCCAAATCAAGACTTCTTACATGCGAATACCCATACCCTCGAAGGAACATAGCTGCATAGGCTGATCTTGCTCCACTGTGGCAGACTGTAATAATGGGTAGTTCAAGATTTGTCGGAAGCTCTTTAACCTTTATGGGCAAGTCACGAACGGGTAAGTTAATTGACCCTGGTATGTGCCCTTCTTTGTATTCCTCTGGCTGCCTGACGTCTAAAATAAGAATATCTTGATTTTTTTTGGTAATTATCTCTAACATTTCACGGCTGTTTACCAGATTCCAGTGCTGGGGAATGGTTCTAAAGTAATATTCCATGGCACTACACATCTGCCCCATCAGAGGAGTGGAGGTAGCCGGAGGGGGTTGTTCCGCTACCGGTTCAGGTGCGGCAGGAGTTAGAGAACATTGAATTTTATCACCAGAACTGAAGCTGGGTAATTTAGCAAAGGATTCCTCGGCGAATTTAATAAATGCTTGCTTTGAACTATATTTTAAAAAGGGGTTATTTACCAACTCAAATCCCATAACAGAGTTAATGTTTTTATTATAATCATGGGCAGGATAGATGATGCAGTCTTCACCTAGGGGAACAAGCTTATCAAATAAACTAGTATACATATCTTCATTACTGCCACCGGGGAAGTCCGAGCGTCCACAACTGCCAATCATTAGAATATCCCCGGTTAATACTTTATGATCAACGAATAATGAAATACTATCCAGGGTATGCCCGGAAGTGTAAAGTACCTTGATGTCAACCGTACCCAATTTAATTATTTCCTGATCTTGCGGGGTAACATCGACTTGAATGAGTGAATTGTTGGCTAGGTGTTTTTCGATTGTTTTATTGCCTGTAAAAGCTGCCCCAAGTTTTCTTTGTTCTACGTATGCGGGGTGCATTAGCACCTTAGCACCGGTGATTTTTGCCAACTCGCCGGATAAACTATCATGGTCCACATGGGTATGGGTATCCACTGTATAAACTAAGGTTAGTCCTAAATCCTTGATGGCCGATAAATATAAATTCAAATCATGGTTTGGGTCAACAACGGCAGCAACTTTTTCCTGTTCACAATAGAGTAGGTAGGAATAACAACCTTCTGAATCCCTAAATTGTTTTAGGGGCATTGCGGCACCTCCAATTCTACAACATACATAAATATATTCTAGATTAAAACAAATGTATACCTAAGCAAAGATGGTTTTGAGATTTGTAATATATGTTAAATTTTTTTGTAACATCTTCATTAATGCTACCTTCGGCAGGGACTAGTAATTTTTTATCCTGCACTGATGTGTTCTACTTGACGGGTTTTTGCATGGTTTGAATTTCAGATTATATGCGGTCAGACAAAAGGCCCTCTGGGCTTTGATGTAATTATTTCAGTGACCATCTGTATCCCAGGTTCATCAACAAGTTATGGAAGACGTTTGTTTTGGATACAGTTAATCTCCTTAGAATTGATCTTAATGAGTAAAAGTTATTTCTAAACCACATATAACCTTCAAATAATTCTTCTGGGGTCATATGGTTAGGTTTAAAAGCTACGCTCGTTTTCCCGTTATAGTATGACCAATCATTATAAAGCAGCCTGCCTTTTCTCTTTAGTTCTTCGTAGATGGGGGTTCCTGGAAGGGGGGTTAGCAGGCTAACGGTTGCCCCATCTATCCCTAGCTCCTCACACCAACGTAATGTTTTTTCAAAAACGCTTTTATCATCGGTATCAAATCCAAAAATGATTCCGGCCTGAACAGATATTTGGTGTTGGTGGATTAAACCAATGATTCTTTGATAATCTTCTATCTGGTTTATCTCCTTATTGACAAGGGAAAGACTTTCAGCTGAGAAAGATTCCAAGCCTAAGAAAAGGTAAATACACCCGGAATCTCTGGCCATCTTTAATAATTCTACATCATTACAATCCTTCAAGGTGACTTGTGCGGCCCACTTTTTCCCAAGGCTTTTTAACTCTTTCATTAGGGATATGGCATACTGGTGATTGCCAAAGAAATTGTCATCCCAAAAGACGAAATACCGGCTGCTAATATTTCTGATGTCAGTTATTACCTCTTGGACGGGTCTGCATCTAAACTTTGGGTGATAAATTTGTTTAAGATTGCAATAGGAACAGCAATAAGGGCAACCTCTAGATGCGATGACAGCCCCTTTGGTAAAAATTCTGTTTTTGATCAAACTTCTCTTGGGAAGGGGTAAACCTTTTAAAGTGGGAGGCTTATCGGACTTGTATTTTGGCTGTGCCTTTCCGTTATAAAACTCTTCAAGAAAGCGGGGCCAGGTTTCTTCAGCCTCGCCGATTATGACATATTCACAATGTGCCATAGCTTCTTCTGGAAGTAATGTAACATGCGGACCTCCTAAAACCACATGGGCCCCGCTTTCCCTGAACCTCTCCGAGATAGCATAACAGTGAGCCGCGTTCGGGGTATTAACTGTTATGGCAACCAGATCAAATTTCTCGTGAAACGGTATCCTCTGGTTATATTCGTCTACCAAAGTAATTTTATAATGATCCTCGTTAATAAAACCTGCCAGATAAGGCATGGTTAACTGAGTGAAGTTATTAAACTGCCGTCTTCTAATTCTGTGAATGTCCCGATTCTCTGGTGTTATTAATAGAATTGACTTTTTCATAGTGGTTTGTTCCATTCATTTGCTTTTCCTTAAATTATATATCACTTTACTTACGTTTTTAAAAGGTGGAATCTTAAGCTGATACTTTAACAAGCTCTTAGGCAATAGACTACGCTTAAATTATAGTGGAATAGTTTTTAGGAAGAAGGGAAAAGTCAGTTTCTTAAATCAAAAAAAGCACCTGTTAAACCCTTCTTGGTTGGGTTTAACAGGTGCCCTTTTTGTACTTTCAGAAAGTATAAAATTTCTATTGACGAAAGTATGAGAAAACTAAGTCTTCCGCTTGCTTGCCTGCCCGTGACCTATAAGGTTATGCCCTATAGGGTATGTCAAAGACTTGGCACAAGCCAGTTTTTCTAAATTTAAGGAAGCAATTTTTCCGAATACTTGAGAATCCTTCCTAAAACTTCATCTCGCTTGGCATTAATCGCCTCGAAATCCATGGCGGGGACGTAGTATTGTTCCATGACATCGTGCTCGGCTTTGGCTGCTGCGATGTAGCTGATGGCTCTGCCAATGGCAGAGAGGAGTCTTTCATTGCAACACTGAATCTCTTTGCCATAAACCGCCAAAATATCCGGATCCAGATGTTGATTAAGGTCTTTGATCTTAACTTTTTTTAGATCCGGTAGGTCTTGAATTTTAAGATCGATACCGGGGATGTTTTTTAAAACAGCAATTTTTAATTCTGGAACGACAACGACATCCACCGCTGTGGGTTCAAAGGCACAGTGATAGACTTCGGTATCCATACCGTGCATATGCATGGCTTTAGCGATGGTGCCCACCACTTCAGAGCCAATGGTACTGGCATCACCGGTGATGAAGTATAGTTTTTTAAGGCCATGTAAGATTGTATTAAGGTAGTGAGCCTGCCCCTGCGGGGTAAAAGCTGTGGAGAATAGGTGTCTGTCCTTAGGCTCTTTGGCAAATTGCAGCTTACCATCTTCCATTACATCTTCCAGAATATCTTCAGCAATGCTATGGATAATACCATGAACACCACCCATGTTCATGGCTTCGGCATAGTAGCTGTCCAATTCGTTTCTAATGGCCTTAGCTTCGGCTAGCTGGTTGTAAGCAATTTTAAAGAGTCTTCCGACACGAGCGTTGGATTTAAGTATTAGCGCCTTATTTTCCACGATCTTGTCTTCATCCCAGAAGTCTCCTAAGTGAATAATTTCATCGACTGCACCAGGATTTTTGGGATCTACTATGTGGGGAGAGGTGCCATCTAACAGAGCAACACCAAGGGCAGGAATGCAGACACCATCTAAGGAACCATTATCCGATGAACAGCAATGATATTCCACATCGTAGCCTAAATCCAGCATTTTTTCACCTATATAGCGCATGAAAGTTGATTTGCCAACTCCGGGACCGCCCTTAAGGGAAAAAATTCTCGTCGCGTTAGGTTCAATGATGTGATCGTAATAGGAGAAAAAGCCACGACAGGTATTGCCACCGGGAAATACCTTCTTAAGTTTACCCTTAGCCATAAATTTACCCCCCATCAAAAAAACCATAAGTTCTCTTTATATAGATAATTGACAGGGATGTAAAGTATGACTGGTAAGAAAAGGAATATTTGTAGATGTATCTATAAAAAATAAATGCGGTTGTTCTTGTTACAAAGAACCGTTACCGTGACAAAAAAACTGGTAAAAAATGCTTGACACGTAAATCTGGGTGTGCAATATTAATAATAATGATTATCATTATCAAAAACGTTCTTGAAATGAGAAGATAAAGAATGGCTTCGCTGGTCTAAAGACTGGGCATAAGCCAATTTTTTATAACTAATCAATGATAATGGGTATCATTATCATGTAGGGGGTGTAATAAGAAGATAAATCGGTTGTAAAGAAGATTGAGGAGGGGTGTAATACGCTTTGAAACTTACAAATCTGAAAAAGGAATTAAGAAGGTTTGTCGGGCTTATCCTGGCAGTGGTAATTGTTATTTCGTCTGTCGCACCTGTTTATGCCGAGGAGGTTGAAACAGGAAGTGCTGTGGTTTTACAGGAAAATGATGCAGGAGAACAGAACAGCCCAACACCTGAAAAAGAGCCTACGGTGAGCGACGAGAACAAAGATACTATTGAAAACAAAGGGGATGAAGAGTCTCAGAGTAGTATCATGCCAGAGGACGGGGCTGAGAATCCCCCCTCAGAGAGAACTACCGAGTCAAACGAAGAAATTCTTAGCGACGAACCGGATGTTGTGCCAAATCTGGTACAAATTCAGAGTACGGCTCTGGACGGCGATTATAAAGATGGTACCTATGAAGGAACGGGTCGGGGACGCAACGGTAACATTGTTGTAGAGGTTACTATAGCGAATAATGCCATGACTAAAATAGAAGTAATTTCACAGCAAGAAACCCCTAGTTATTGGCAAAAAGCGTTAGCGCTGGTGGATACAATTAAAGACGCAAATTCTACCAATGTAGACGGTGTCAGTAGCGCAACAGTAAGCAGCGATGGCATCAAGGAGGCCGTTAACAACGCTCTGGCCAAGGCTTTGCAAACTGTTTTTGAAAGTGGGGATGGAAGCAAAAACAATCCGTATGAGATCAAGACTGCGGAACAGTTAACAGGATTTGCCAACGAGGTAAACAATGGTAACGCTTATCAAGGCAAGTACATCACACTTTCTGACGATATTGATCTTAGTGGTCAGGAATGGCTACCGATTGGCATTACCGGGGCAGGATTTTCCGGCACCTTCAATGGAGCAGGCAAAACTGTACAAGGTCTGACCATAAAAAATGGAACGGCGCAATACGCAGGCCTTTTTGGCCAGGTAGGAACCGGAGCCAGAATTTCAGATCTTGCGCTTACCCAGGTCGACATTGCAACGAGTGTTGTTGAAGCAACCTATGCGAGCTATGCAGGCTCGATTGCAGGCAGCACAGCAACTGATGTTGTTATCAACAATTGCAGAATTGACGGGAAGGTTGCGGCTTCTGCCAGTGGAAATAATAAAGGAAGCTGGGCCGGCGGAGTTGTTGGCTCTTTGGGACAAGCAAACGTTGTTACCAATTGCTATACAGATGTTGCTGTCACTGCCCATTCTGCAAATGGTACTGCGTTTGCGGGCGGCATTGCCGGGGTGTCGGGTAACAGATGTGTGGTTGTTAACGCTGCTGCTCTGGGAGATGTTGCCGCTCGGACAGCCGGTAAATCATTGAGTGTGGCAGGCGGCATACTGGGCACACATGCAGGAACGGCTTATAATGTGTACGCCTTAGGGGAGGCTACTTCTGAAAGTGCGGATGAAGCCAAGCGTTTAACAGGCGGCATCAGCGGCATGATCACAGCCAATACGGCGCTGATCAATGCCTATTACAATGACCAAAATTCCCAAGGGTTTATGACGGCTACTAGTTCTATTACCGGTTATATTACGGACAATCTCCAGGCAGTCCAGCAGGGAGATATGAGTTCCATAAGTTTTGCTGAAGGATTAAACAATGGGTTGAAAAAAGCATCCCTAGCTGCTGCAGCAGCACTCATTGCGGCAGCCAACAAAACAAATATGGGTGATTTGCCAAGTGCAGCAGGCTCTATAAAATTCTATGCTTGGGAGCCTGGTAGCGGCAAGGTGGTGCTGGCCAAACAATTTTTTACTGAAAACATCAATACAGCTATCTTTGCAAGTGGACAAGGGACAGCAGAGGATCCGTTTATCCTTAAAACGGAGCAACAGCTAAGAGACTTTGCAAAATCCCTGTCAGACGATGTGACCTATGCCGGCATCTATATTGCTTTGGACGGAGATATAGATGTTTCCAGCGAGCAGTGGACTCCTATAGGACTGGGACATTATGATTTCTGTGGGATATTTGACGGCCAGGGTCATGTTATCAAGGACATGTTCATCGGCTCCAAAAACAATAGCTATGAAGAACCCATTGGCGACACAAATGACACCAGTAAAATGACTACTTTTTATGGTTTATTTGGGGTCATTGGCAAAAATGGTGTGGTGAAAAATCTGGGCATTGAAAACGCCACTGTTTCTGTCAAAAGGGAAGGAGTTTGCTACGCCGGGCTGCTGGCGGGCGTTACAGACGAGAGCTATATGGATAGTTGCTATGCAACAGGCTATGTCTACAGTGAAACCACCCATCCATTAAAAACCGAGTCCTCAGAAAGAATCAATGCCTGGGCCGGCGGACTGATAGGAATGACGGTACGGGGCGGTATTATCAACTCATGGACGGACGCGGAAGTTTATTGCACTGCCGTAGGAGGGCTGGCTGAATCCGGAGCCTTTATCGGTATGAGCAACAGAAGTGTGGTGGCCAATTGCCTGGCCCTTGGTGATGCGGGCGGCAGGGCAAGCAGAGACAACGGATATGAAGGGGCACCCGCTGTGTCCTCCTTTATCGGTGTCAATGGGGGGAAAATGGCAAATTGCTATTCCCTTGGTAACATGAAGGCCGATTCCTTTTCGCAATATGTGGGTTCCATAACGGGTTGGGCCACGGGAATTGCCAGACAGTTTGTCTCCTATTATAATTCGGATGCTGTCCAGAACAACAACGGCACAATCAATAAACCTGTTTTAGATGTAGGATTTTTGGTTAGCGCAGGTGTAAATGACGAAGGTGAGCCCTATGATGGCACGTACCATGTGGGTATCCTGCCAAAAAGCTCAGCCGAGCTTAAAAGTCAGGCCTTTGCAGATCTTTTAAATGCCAATCACAATGCCTTTCCCTTGGATATCGTCAATGGAGTAAGCTCCAACATAGGAGAGCAGAATGCCATGGGGCTGCCAGACTTTATGAAACTCAAGGCTTGGCAGTTGGTTGACGGTATTGTGTTGCCTGTGGGTGGGCCAGTTGCTATAACCTATAAGGATATGACGCCGAATTTTGAGCCTAATAAGCTGGCTATGGCGGACGGAACCTACTACGGCAGGGAGAGAAGACCTAGCGGAAAAGATATTTATGTAGAGATTAAAGTTGAAAAAAGCCGGATAGTAGATATCCGCGTTACAGAACACGGCGAAGGAGCGGCCCTTGACAACGTTAAGGCAGATGTTATTCAAGCCGTCATTGCAAGCCAGAACTACGCCAAGGAAAACAATGACAGTGACCTTGTCAAGGCCTTAAAAGGTGCCATAGCAACAGCGGCACAGAAGGCTGCCAAACGTGATCAGACAGGCTACGGAGAAGTCGACTCCTCTATTTTTGCTGCTGGCAACGGAACAGAGACCAGTCCGTATCTGATTAACACAGCTAATCAGTTGAAAGCATTTGCGGCATCTGTGAATGCCGATGAGCATTATGAAGGCAAATTCATCAAGCTGGGCAGCAATATTTCCCTGGCAGGAATGAACTGGTTGCCGGTGGGAGGCTCGGGAGCTTATGGCTTCAGAGGTACCTTTAACGGCAATCATAAGGTCATTAGAGATATGACCATCGGTTCCGCCGCAGCTCCGGAGGAATATTGTAAATCTGTTGGTCTTTTTGCCAATCTTGAAGCGGCCAAAATCAAAAATTTGGGCCTAGAGAATGCTGCTGTTTATCTAAAGTATATGGGAGACGATCAAATAGCCTATGCGGGTATCCTCGCGGGTTATGTAGCTGAAAATGCTGGAGCTGGAGGATATATTGATTTTTGTTATGCCACGGGAACAATCAACACTTTCACGGCCAAGCAAAATGACAGCGGAGGTCTGGTAGGCGGTATTAACCGAGGTACCATAGCAAACTCTTATGCCGCTGTGAAAATCGATGCAAGGAGCAGGGACAACTATAGCTATGCCGGGGGGCTGGTCGGCTTACCGAACCGGGCGGCCGTGATCAACAACTATGCCTCTGGCAGTATCATCGGCGCAGGAAACGGTGCCAGGGTAACGATAGGCGGTATCGCAGGCTTAAATGCCGGGGTGGCTATCAATAATTATGCCAATGTAAACCTTGTCTCAAAAAATACAACAGAGGATATCGGAGGTTTTGCAGGCAGAACCACGGGGATTAGTTATATTGAGCAAGGCTATTATAATACAGGAGCCGAGCAGGTTAGCGGAGCAGCTATTATTTCTCCGGCCAAAGGGGTAGGAAGGATTGTGAAAGGAAACGATTATGGCAAAGGAACTGTCATAGCCCTTGAAGGCAAACCTTTATCCGAACTTAAGAGTACAGTTTTGGCAGAACGACTCAATGCCAATAAGAAAGACAGTGCTCTCATCGCCAGAGCCAATGCTGTTCTGGATGGTTTTGGCAGCAAAATTGCTCCAAATGTAACATTGCGTGATTGGGCCTATTCATCAAATGAGCAAGCTGTGATATTTAAGGATAGGACTGTATCATCCTCTTCGGATTCAGGAGGGAGAGGTTCATCCTCAGGTTCAAACAACCAAAATACTAATGAAAAGGAGAAGGCTGCAGAGGATAAAAAAGAAATTAACAATGGTTCAGCAGCTTTAGCCGGTGAAACAGCCGCCAGATTATTCCCGGATGTCAATAATCATTGGGCTGTTAACACGATCGGAAAGGCACTGGAGAGGAAGCTTTTTGCCGGTGTGGGTCCGCAAAGCTTTGCTCCGGATAGTACCATGACAAGAGAGATGTTTGTTGCCGTACTGAGAAACCTCGCTAATGCTGAGACTGTAGAACCCGTTAATTTTAAAGATGTTGAAAGAAATTCCTGGTATGCAGGATCTGTGGGTTGGGCTAACCAAGCAGGTATCGTAAGTGGCATCAGTTCTGAAGAATTTGGTATAGGCAAAGCTGTGACCAGAGAGCAGATAGCTGTTATGCTATATAATTTTGCCAAGGCCAAGGGTTTGCCAATGTCTGAAGGAGGAAATATGGGCTTTGCCGACCAGGCTTCCATAAGCGACTGGGCCAGGACCGCGGTTACCGCCATGGCCAACGAAGGCATTATTAGAGGCAGGGACAATGGAAGCTTTGATCCGCAGGGCGTAGCTACCAGGGCAGAAGCCGCTGCGATGACTGTCAACTTTATGGAGAGATATGGTTTATAGAGCCAAGACTTTCTTGACTCTACTGGTTAGGTGAAGAAGCTAAAGCCGCAACCCTTTGAAGTAAAAGGAGCTGCGGCTTTGGCTATGATTTTGCAAAATGCTCCATTTTCATGAGGTGATGATGATGCGCTGGACTTTGGTAATTTGTTTTTTCATCTTGCTATTTGTACCAGGCTGCGGCCAAGCCACTGTTTTACAAGAAGCTACAGATGAAAGATTTATGATGGATACCTTGGTTACGATTACCGTGTTTTGTGAGGACAAGCAGCAAGGAAAAGCCGCGTTAGAAGCTGCCTTTGCGGAATTTGAGAGGATTAGCGTACTAACGAATCGTTTCCCCCAGGGCAATGGGAGTTCTGCTTTGGGGGATGTGATACTGGCAAATAAAAATTCAGGGTTAAAACCCGTCAAGGTTAGTAACGATACCGTTACTATTTTGGAACGCTGCCAGTATTATGAGCAGCTAAGTGGCGGCGCCTTTGATGTATCAGTTGGCCCGGTTATGGAACTTTGGGGTTTTGGCGGTAGTCAGAGAGTGCCGACTGATGCTGAAATTAAACAAACTTTGGATTTGGTGGGTTATCAAAAGATACTGCTTGAGCCAGAACAAAAAACCGTTTATTTAACGAAGCGGGGTATGGGTATCGATTTAGGTAGTGTGGCGAAGGGTTATGCCACCGATCAAGCGGCTGCGGTGTTGAAAAAAAGGGGTATCAAACATGCCTTGATTAATGCCGGGGGTAATATTTACGCTCTGGGCAGCAAAGCGGATGGTTCACCCTGGCGGGTGGGTATTCAGGATCCCCGCAATCAACAAGGTTTGGTGGCCATTGTTTCCGTTAAAGATGCGGCGGTGGTGACCTCTGGGGATTCCCAACGTTATTTTGAGGAGGCAGGGGTACGCTACCACCATATTTTAAATCCTGCTACGGGCAAGCCAGCCAGAGAGGTTATGCAAACCACAGTGATAGGTGCTTCGGCCACCGATGCAGATATCTTATCGACCATTTTATTTGTCTTGGGACCGCAACGAGGAATGGATTTCCTCCAGGGGGTTCAGGATACCCAAGCCATCTTGATCACCCCAGACAAACAAATAACCATGACCAATCAACTCACTAAGCAACTAGAATTTACCGGAGCAGCTGGGTATCGGCTTATACATGACAATTCATAAATAATAATGTCGGGTGAACTATGAAAAAACTAAATTATTACCTAACAATCGGCTTGTTGGGTCTGGTTTTACTTAGTACAGCAGGATTATATTGGCCGCAGTACAGGGGAGCAGAGCAAGCTTTGTTCTTGGAAATACATAAGGATGGTCAGTTGTATCAAAAAATTCCTTTGTCTACGGCAGTTAACCAGGAAATCAAGGTTGTTGATGAACTGGGACATTATAATCTAATAGAAATCAAGGCGGGCCAGGCTCGGGTGAAGCAAGCGGACTGCCCAAACCAAGTATGTGTGAATGCTGGCTGGCTGAACAAAGCCAACCAAATCACCTTTTGTGCTCCCCATAAAGTGAAGATTAAGCTGACCGGCCAAGGGAATAAGCTAGATGCCACTTCACAGTAAAGTAATCAGATAGGGGGAAAGAAAAACGAAGACCAAACGTATCTTACTTATTGCTTTATTTATTTCCCTGGCGGCAGTCCTTAGCATCGTGGAGAGGTCTATCATCATCCCCCAGGCCCACCCCGGTGTTAAGCTGGGCTTGGCCAACGTAATTACCCTACTGTCCATTATCATGCTGGGGTATAAAGATGCCTTTTTGGTAGTGCTCCTGCGTTGTGTTTTAGCAACCCTAGTGGGAGGGAATCCGGTCAGTTTTTTATTTAGCATTACCGGAGGATTGTTTAGCACCTTGGTCATGGTGCTGTTGTGGAGAACTCTCAGCCAACACATCAGTATTGTTAATATCAGCATTATTGGGGCTGTCTGCCACAATCTAGGCCAATTATTGGTGGCCAGTTGGTTGGCCCATGAACTCTTGCTCTACAGCTTGTTACCAATCCTAATGATTTCTGCTGTGATAACCGGTTACGCCGTGGGAGTGGTAACCAAACGGGTTGACAAGTCCCTACAAGCCCGCCAGATCAAGGTGTATAGCTAACATAGGCTGATATATTTAGAAAAAGTTAAATCGTCACAAAATTAAGAGGGGCAGTCACAGTTCGCTATGAACTGTGACTGCCCCTTAACCATATCAAAATTACTTTGTTTCTGCTTTACTCTCAATCTTCTCTACTTTTTCATCATCACTACTTACAGCTTTTTTAAAGTCATGTAAGCCTTCTCCCAGGGATTTGCCGATGCCCTTTAATTTGCCAGGGCCAAAGATGATTAGGACAACAATTAAAATTAAAATCAGGTGAGTAGGTTGAAAAATTCCGCCGTACATGCAATCTACCTCCTTTACATCTTTAATAATAAAGCAAGTTGTCCCTGGGGTCAATATAGGTGTAAAAGTTAACATAATTACAAATATCTAAACGAAATAAAGATTTAGATTTAAATGGAATTTTGCTACCGAATTAGGTATTATATAGTGTGTCATACAAAGGTTTTTTAAATTGTAAAAATGAGGTAAGGGAATGAATAATAGATTAAGACCTGGACAGATTTTGGTACTTAGTTATATAGCGGTGGGTTTGCTGGGGAGTTTATTACTAATGCTGCCTTGGGCTTCCACGGTTCCGACTGGTTTTTTACAGGCCTGGTTTACGGCAATTTCTGCATTGACGGTAACAGGACTTACGGTAGTCCCCACCGCTTCCCACTGGACGATCTATGGACAAGCCGTAATTCTGATTCTGATGCAGATTGGTGGCCTAGGATTAATGGTTTTTACTACCATTTTTTTAATGCTTCTGGGTACGAGGATACAGCTTGGACAGCGGGCTCTCATAGCCCAGGATCGAAATTTTTTTAATGTTTCGGGAATTCTTCGCCTGGTGCGGAACGTAGTACTTCTAACGCTGATCATTGAAGGCAGTGGAGCTTTGCTAATGGCTTTTCTCACCCCCCATTTGTGGGATAAGGGCGTGGGCGTAGGCGCCTTTTTTGTCATATTTCAGACTGTCAGTGCTTTTAATGGTGTGGGATTAGGTTTGACTGGACAAAGCCTGGAGATCTACCGTTTGTATCCCGCCTTAATTTTTGTTTATACGGTTTTAATTTTTTTGGGGAGCTTGGGTTATGTGGTGTTACAAGAACTTTTGGTACAGCGTAAGTGGCAGAGAATGAGTCTGCATACCCGATTGGTTTTATGGGTTACAGGGTTTATTGTTTTGATTGGCAGTAGTTTTTATTTCATCAGTGAATACAATCGATTAATGACAGGTCTATCATTACCCAATAAGATCGTCGAAAGTCTGTTTCAAGCTATAACCAAAACGGCGGGTTTTACTACGGTTCCCGTGAGTAGTTGGAGTGAACCCTTTGTTTTTCTGGCGGTTATGATGATGTTTATTGGTGCCAGCCCTGGTTCAGTAGGTGGGGGGATTAAAACAACAACCATCGGTACCATCGTTTTGGCAATTTGGACCGTTGCGCGGGGTAGAAAGGAAGTCGTTATTTGGGAGCGGGAAATTGCCCCGGAGAGTGTAACGAAGGCCTTTACAGTGGCGGTAATTGCGTTCTTTTTAGTCAGCTTTACGACCCTTGTGCTAATGGTGATAGAAAACTTGCCCTTTCTGCCAGTACTTTTTGAAGTGGTTTCCGCTATGGCCACAGTGGGCTTATCTATGGGGATTACCGAGCAGTTGTCTCCCCTGGGACAGGTTTTACTGACTGTTTTGATGTTTGTTGGGCGGATTGGTGTCTTATCACTGGTTATTTTCTTAGCAAAGCAAGAACAGCCGCGGGTACGTTATTTGAAAGAGGATATATTAATCGGTTAAAGGGTGGTATTTAGGAATGAAAAAGTCGGTTATTGTAGTGGGTGTTGGCAGATTTGGACGCGGAGTTATAGAAGGTCTTTATGAAAAAGGCCATGACATTTTTGCCGTTGATGTAAATGAAGAAGCTTTGGACCCGGTCAGAGAGATGATTGTTTCCGGTGCTATTCTCGATGTGGGAGAGGATGATGAAGAGTTAATAAAAATTGTGGGAGAAAAGAATTTTGATGAAGCCGTAGTGGCTATCGGTCAAGAGTTTGAAGGAGCTCTTATTGCCACCCATATCTTAAAGGAGGCCGGTATTCCGGTATCGGTGAAAGCTTCCTCCCAAAGACGGGGCAATGTGTTGGCGAAAATGGGTGCAGACCGGGTTGTTTTCCCTGAACGAGATATTGGGCGACGGTTGGCACACATCATATCCAATGACACAGTCATTGATTTGTTAGAATTACCCCAGGGTTTTGTGGTCGAGCAAATGGAAGTAGGAATAAGATTTACTGGTAGAACCTTTGTGGAAATGGATATACCCAAACGCTTTGGGGTTTATATATTATTAGTCTATAGAGGTAATGAAACGATTCAGCCAGAGGCTGCTACCGTTCTTAAGGCAGGAGATGTGATGGTAGTCTTTGGGGAACGGGTAAAATTAGCTGAATTTGAAAAAGAAAATTTTAAAGAAAAGAAGGGGCGTTAAGCCCGTTCTTTTCTTTAAAAAATAATTCTCTATTACAAAATAACCACCCGATATTCTTTTAACCATTCATTAACTTGATAGAGAAAGGCAAACAGTTGCGGACCGCTCATCAGTTGACCAAACCAAGGCTGGCTAAGATCAGCCCCTTCAGTTTCTACCAAATTACGAACGTAGGGCACATCGATTAACGGAAGCAAGGGAGAAGTGGGTTCATCGAGAATCTCCAACAGTATTTGACGAACAGCCGCCAAATAGGCGGGATTATGGGTTTTCGGGTAGGGGCTTTTACGCCGTTCCAGCACGTCTTCCGGCAATACATCGGCCAAAGCCAAGCGTAATAAGCCTTTTTCCCGGTTGTTAAAGTACTTCATAGACCAGGGCACATTCCAGACGTACTCAACGATACGGTGATCACAGAAGGGTACCCGCACCTCCAACCCGGTGGCCATACTCATGCGATCCTTGCGATCTAGTAGGGTTTGCATGAACCAAATTTGGTTAAGATAAAACATCTCTCGCCGTCTGCCATCTGCCGTATTTTCGCCCAGC